>JANMRY010000176.1:0-46041 GCA_031388695.1 Anaeromyxobacter sp.
CGCCGGGGTGGCGGCCTTCACCTCGGCGTCGCGCAGCGCCAGCAGCGCGCCGGCCCGGGCCGGCCCGACCCCGGAGAGCCAGCGGCGCACCGCCGGCGGCGAGACCGGGTCCTCGGGCAACTCCGCCTGCAGGCAGCTGGCGCGGGCCGCCAGCGCCGCCACCTCGGCCGCCACCCGCCGGGGGAAGCGCAGCTCGGCGAGGAGCGGCTCGATGGCGGCGACCGGCGCGCCGTGGAAGAGCGCCGTGAGCCGCAAGACCAGCTCGGGCGGCTCCCCCTCCAGGGCGGCGGCCACGGCGCCGAGGTGGCGCAGCCGGCCCCGCGGCAGCACGGCCAGCGGCGGCGCCAGCACCTCCAGCAGCCCGGTCGAGGCCAGCAGCTCGAAGGCTGGGGCCACGTTGGGGGAGACGGCCAGCCGCCCCAGCTCCTCGGCCATTCGCTCGCGCGACACCTGGCGGACCACCGGCAAGGCGCCGCGGATCGCGGCGCGGGTGGCAGGGTGGAGCCGGAAGCCGAGCTGGCCGGCGAAGCGGACCGCCCGCAGCGGCCGGAGGCCGTCCTCGGCGAAGCGCGCCCTCGCCTCGCCCACCGCGCGGATCAGGCCGGCCGCGAGGTCATCCTGCCCGCCGAACGGATCGGCCAGCTCGCCGGCCAGCGGATCGAAGGCCAGGGCGTTGATGGTGAAGTCACGGCGGGCCAGGTCGGCGTCGAGGTCGGTGTGGAAGGTGACCGAGGCGGGGCGACGGCCGTCGAGGTAGGCCCCTTCGCCGCGGAAGGTGGTCACCTCGACCTTGAGCTTGTCGGGCGTGAGCACGGTGACGGTGCCGTGCTCGAGGCCGGTCGGGATGACGCGCGGGAAGAGCGCCATCACCTGCTGCGGCTCGGCCGGGGTGGCGAGATCGAAGTCGAGCGGGGAGCGGGGGCGGCGCAGCAGCAGGTCGCGCACCGCGCCGCCGACCACCCAGGAGCGGTGGCCCGCCCCCTGGAGGCGGGTCAGCACGCCGAGCACGGCGGGCGGGAAGACGGCGCGGCGGAGCGGGGCGGGGAGCTTCACGGCTTCGAGCGTACCCCGCCTCCCGCGCGCCCGACAGCGGGCGCGGGCCTGCGCCGTCTCCACCCGTGGGGTAGGCTGGAGGTGCGGCCACCACCGGGGGCACGCACGCTCCGTCCCTCCTCACGGGGACCCGATCGGGTACCATGAACGCATGACCGTCGACGCCCTGGTGACCTCGCAGCTCGCCGCGCGCGACCTGCGAGGGGCCGCCGAGACGGTGATGCGCGAGTTCGGCCCGAGCATCCGCGGGCTCCTCCTCACCCTCTTCCGCGCCGAGCCGGACGCGGCCGACGAGGCCTTCTCGCTCTTCGCCGAGAACCTCTGGCGCCACCTCGGCACCTTCCGCGGCGAGTCGAGCGTCCGGACCTGGGTCTACTGCCTGGCCCGCAACGCCGCCGTCTCGCTGACCCGCGAGGGCTGGCGCAAGCTGGGGCGACCGCTGCAGACCCGCGACGTCGCGCGGCTCGTCGAGGAGGTGCGGACCCGCTCGGCGGTCCGGCTGGAGCGCCGCTCCTCGGCCCTCACGGTGCTGCGCGACGCCCTCGACCTCGACGAGCAGACCCTGCTCTCGCTGCGGCTCGACGAGCGGCTGCCCTGGGAGGAGATCGCCCAGGTGATGTCCTCGGGCGGAGACCCGGTCGACGTGGTGGCGGTGCGGCAGCGCTTCACCAGGCTCAAGGCCCGGCTCGGCGAGCTGGCCCGGCGCCAGGGGCTGATCCGGTGAGGACCGAGGAGTCGAGGGATCCCGGCTCGCTCTCCCGCCTGCTGCTGGAGCTGGCGGAGATCCCGCGCGTCGACCTGCCGCCCGAGCTGGAGGTGGGGCTGCGCCCGGGCACGCCGGTGGGGCGCTTCATCATCGAGCGCGAGATCGGGCGCGGCGGCTTCGGCGTGGTCTACGCCGCCCTCGACCCGGAGCTGGGGCGCTCGGTGGCGCTCAAGCTGCTCAAGCCCGGCAGCGGCCCGGCCCGCAAGGGCGGCGAGTGGCTGCGGCGCGAGGCCGAGGCGGTGGCGCGGCTCGGGCACGCCAACATCGTCACGCTCCACGACTTCGGTCGCGGTCCGGGCGGCGCCTACCTGGTCTTCGAGCTGCTGCGCGGCGAGACCCTCTCGGCGCGCCTGCGGCGCGGCCCGCTCCCGGTCGAGGAGCTGGTCAAGGTGGCGCTGGCGGTGGCCCGGGCGCTGGCCCACGCCCACGACGAGAAGGTGCTCCACCGCGATCTCAAGCCGGCCAACATCTTCCTCTGCGACCACGGCGCCGTGAAGGTGCTCGACTTCGGCATCGCCCACCTCTTCGAGAACGACGGCCCCTCCACCGGGGGCACGCCGGCCTACATGGCGCCCGAGCAGTGGTGGGAGGAGACCGGCGACGCGCGGAGCGACCTCTTCGCGCTCGGCGTGCTGCTCCACGAGATGCTCACCGGCACCCTCCCCTTCGGCAAGGCCGGCGTCGGCAAGGAGGCGCCCCGGCTCGCCTCCACGGTGCCGCGCGATCGGGCCCCGGCCCGCCTGCGGGCGCTGACCGCCGCGCTGACCCAGCTCGATCCGGCGGCGCGCCCGCCCTCGGCCCACCCGGTGGTGGCGGAGCTCGAGGAGATCGAGGCCTCGCTGCGGACGCCGCGCCACCGCTGGCTGCTGGTCGGCGCGGCCGCGCTCGGGCTGCTGCTCGGCGCCGCCGGGCTGGGCTACGCCCTGCTGAGGGAGCCGCCCCCCACCGATCGCCCCAGCGCCGCCGTGGCCGACGCCGAGAACACCACCGGGGACCCCGACCTCGACCGGCTCGCCGAGCTGGTCACGGTGGCGGTCGGCGAGTCGCGCCGCATCCAGGTGATCTCCCGCGAGCGGCTGCTGGCCGCCGGTCGGGCCGGGAGCGCCGTCCTGCCCCCGGGCGGGCGGATCGACGCCCGGGCCGGCCGGCTGCTGGCTGCGCTGGCCGGGGCCAGCGTCCTCTTGGTCCCGACCGCCGACCGCGACGCCAGGGGCTACCTGCTCCGCCTGCGCGGCGAGTCGCCGGAGGGCGGGGCGGCGCTCTTCACCGCCACCGCCCGGGCCGAGGGCAAGGACGAGATCCCGGCGGCGCTCGACCGGCTGGTCGCGACCGCCCGCGGCGAGCTGCGCGAGCGCTCCGAGGACCTCGCCCGGTCCCCGAGCCGTCTGGCCGCCATGACCACCTCGAGCCTCCCGGCCTTCCGGGCCTACGTCGAGGGGATCGACTGCATGGCCCACCCCTCCGAGGCGGCCGGGCACAGCGGCCCGGCCCGCTGCGCCGCCGCCTTCGAGCGGGCCCTCGAGCAGGACCCCTCCTTCGCGCTGGCCCACTACCAGCTCGCCTACCTGCGCTCCGAAGAGGGCCCCGACCGGCCCGAGCCGCGCGCCCACATCGACGCCGCGCTCCGCTCGCTGCAGCGGCTCTCCCGCCGCGACGCCGCCATCATCCTGGCCTGGAAGGCCCACCTCGATGGGCGCGACGAGGCGGCCCTGGCCGGCTACGGCGGGATCCTCGCCGAGCACCCCGACGACCGGCAGGTGCTCTTCCTGGCCGGCGACCTGCTCTACCACCGCGGCGACTGGGCCGGCGCGGCGCCCTACTTCTCCAAGCTGCACCGCGAGCTCGACCCCGACGCCGAGTGGCCGCTGGAGCACCTGGCCCGCTGCCTGGCGCTGACCGGGCGGTCCGCGGAGCTGCGCGAGCTCTCGGCCGGGATGGTCCGGCCCGGCTCCCCGGCCACCAGCCGCCGACTCGCCATCAAGGCGCGGGTCTGGCTCGGCGACGCGCCGGCCGCGGTGGTGCAGGCCCGGCGCGACGCCGCCACCTCCGCCTCCCCCTCGGCCCGCCACGACCTGCTGGCGGCGCTGGTGGCGGCCGGGCAGTTCGACGAGGCCGAGCAGGTCGCCCGCGCCCTGCTGGCGGCCGGCGGCCCCGGGCCGGGCCAGGTCGCCGACCAGCTGCGGCTGCTCGCCATCCTCGGCGCCCAGGGGCGCTTCGCCGAGGGCTGGAGGCTGCTGCAGGGGCTGCCGCGCGCCCCCGAGGGGCTCGGCCCCGGCGAGCTGGCCTTGCTGCGAGCGCAGCTGGCCGCCGGTGCCGGCGACCTGGCGCGGCTGCGCGACGCGGCGGTCGCGGCGGCGCGGCTGGTCCCGGAGGCCGCCGGCAAGCCGCTGGTGCTGCTGGCGCTGGCCGGCGAGCCGGGCCTGGCGCTGCGCCAGGCCACCGCGCTGGAGCGGGGCAGCACCACGGTCCGCGAGTTGGAGGCCGTGGCCGCCTGGCGGCGCGGGCAGCGCGCCGACGCCCTGGCCTCGGTGGCGCAGCTCGAGCAACGGAGCCCCTGGGCCGACGACGCCATCATCCCGGCCTTCCTGCTGGCCGAGTTCCAGGCCGACGGCGGCGAGCCGGCCGAGGTGATCGCGGCGGTCGAGCGGTTCCAGCGGGTCTGGCCAGGAGACCTCTGGCGCGGCTGGGCCTGGACCAGGGCCCTGCTGCTCTCCGCCCGGGCCTCGGAGCGGCTCGGCCGGCTCGACGAGGCCCGCGCCGGGGTCGACCGCGCGCTGGCGGTGCTGCGCCGCGCCGATCCCGACCTGCCGCTGCTGGCCGAGGCGCGCGCCCTCGGCGTGAGGCTCGGGCCCCGCCCTCGGGGCGCGGCGGCCCGGCCGGCCAGGTAGTCACCCGGATCGAGTGATTCCGGCCACTTGCGGCCGTCATGTCACTTTTTCTGGGGTCGTTCGTCCACCTCGGCGCCAGAGGAACGGACCTCCGGCGTCTTCCCCCCCCACTCCGGAACAAGGAACGACCCCATGGCCAATCGCGGCACCGCCACCCTCAGCGACCTCTTCGGCGTCTCCCCGCTCACCGCCACCTCGAGCATCTACCCGGCGACCCCGGAGACCTCGCCGGTCCTCCCGTCGGCTTCGCCCGCCGAGCAGGTCGAAGGGCTCCTCCCCTGGGGCTGCGAGCGCTCCGACCAGGCTCCGCAGCACTGCTGATGAGGCCGGGCAGCGAGGAAGCGTGGCCCGCCCGGGGAGTCTCCCGGGCGTGTCGCGGCGCGCCGATGAGGGAGGTCGCATGATCCTGGTTATCAGCCACGCCGAAGACGCTCACGCCGGACCGGTCATCGAGGCGGTGAGGCGCCGCGGCGAGCGCTGCGTCCTGCTCGACCTCGCGGAGGTCCCGCGCCAGGTGCGCTTCAGCTTCTCGGCCGGCCGGAGCGGCCACGGGGCCGCCTTCTCCGGCCTCGACGGCGGGCCGGTCGAGGCGTCCGGGATCGGCGCGGTCTGGTGGCGCCGGCCTCGCCCCTACGGGCTCGACCCGGCGCTCTCCCCGTCCCACGCCGCCTACGCCACGGTGCAGGTCCACGCGGCGCTGTCGGGGCTCTGGGGCTCGCTCGCCGCCGCCTGGATGAACGAGCCCTGGGCCGACGAGCGCGCCTCGCACAAGCCGGTGCAGCTGGCCGCCGCCGAGGCGGCCGGGCTGGCTGTGCCGCCCACGCTGATCAGCTGCGTGCCGGAGGACGCGCGGGCCTTCCTGGCCGGGCTCGGTGGCAGGCCGGTCATCCAGAAGCCGCTGCGCCCCACCGAGGCGAGCTGGCGCCCGACCCGCTTCGTCACCCCGGCCGACCTCGGCCGGCTCGA
Source organism: Anaeromyxobacter sp. (assembly GCA_031388695.1). Lineage (GTDB taxonomy): Bacteria > Myxococcota > Myxococcia > Myxococcales > Anaeromyxobacteraceae > JADKCZ01. The sequence goes on from JANMRY010000176.1 coordinate 5,674, forward strand.
CGACCTGCGGCTCGCGCCGGCCATCCTGCAGGCCTTCGTCCCCGGCGTCGACGTCCGGGTCACCGCCGTGGCCGGCCGGCTCTTCGCCACCGCCATCGACGCGCGGCAGACCGGCTCGCCGCAGGACTTCCGCCCGGTCTTCGCCGAGGCGCGCGTCGAGGCCTGCCGGCTTCCCGCCGAGGTCGAGGCCGGGATCCAGGCGCTGGTCGCCTCGCTCGGCCTGCGCTACGCCGCCATCGACTTCCGCCGGACCGACGAGGGGCAGCACCTCTTCCTCGAGGCCAACCCTGCCGGCCAGTGGCTCTTCCTCGAGGACCGGACCGGCCAGCCGATCACCCGGGCGGTCGCCGACGCGCTGGTCGAGGCCTCCCGCAGGGCGCCGCTGCCGGCGCCCCCTGCCGCCGTCCCCGTTCCCTGGAGCCAGGCATGCTGAGACACCTGACCGGCTTTAGCCGCGGCCGAAGCCGGACGAAGCTCCCCGCCCTGCTGGCCGAGGCGCTTGCCGAAGCGCAGACCACCATCCTGCTGGTCTTCGGAACCGGCCCCGGACCGGACGCGACCGAGCGGCGCTGCCGAAGCCTGGCCGACACGCCCGGGTTCGAGGCGCTCCGGGTGGTGCGGCTGGAGGATCGGGAGGCGCTGGAGGGGGCGGTCCCGGCCTCCTGGCTCGCCCCGGGCAGGCCGGTGGCCATGCTCGGCCCCGACCGGCGCACCGCCATGTCGATCGAGGTCCCGGACGCGGTCGAGCTCTTCGTGGCGGTGTCCGCCTATTCTTAACCCATCGGCACTACAGATCTTTTGGTCCCGCCGGCACTTTTCTTCAGCCGCCGCGTCACTTTCTCACCCGTCATTCGTCTGCCTCGGCGGTCCTGACCGTGCCGTCGGCCTGGGACCGCCGCCCCGACGGTCCGTCGCGGCGGCCCTGGCCCACGGAGACGAGCGCCAGCCATGAAGTCGATTCTCCTTGTGAACGAGAGCCGGGTCACGCAGGAGCTGATCAAGGTCTACCTGGTCGTCAAGGATGTGCGGGTGCTCGAGGCGCGCGACGGCGCCGGGGCCCTCGCCATCGCCCGCGCCGAGCGGCCCGACCTGGTGCTGAGCGACCTGCGGCTGCCCGGGCTCGACGGGATCGGGCTCTGCCGCGAGCTGCGGATCGACGCCTGGCTGGGTGACACGCCGGTCATCCTCCTGAGCAGCGAAAGGGACCAGGAGACGCTGCGGCGCTGCAAGGAGGCCGGGGCGCGCGACGTGCTCCTGAAGCCGATCGGACCGCGCGACCTGCACGAGGCGGTCTGGCGCCACGCCGGCATCGCCGTCGGGCTCGCGCCGCCGCCGCGATCGAAGCTCGAGCGCGCTGGCTGAAGCCACCCGGCGCCCGGATACGGGTGGTGCGGCTGAATGTGGTCCCGGCGGGACTCGAACCCACGGCCTACTGTTTAGGAAACAGTTGCTCTATCCACCTGAGCTACGGAACCGGTGCGGCCTGCCCGCTCGCGCGGGGGTGCGGCGGTATACAACGACCTCCTATCCGGCCGAAATACCAAGTTCCCGTTGACAAGTTGCCGCACCTTTCCGTTACCATCGAGGTCGCCTCCCGGGTTCGGTAGGCGGCCGTTCACCTTCACCGCCGCAGGCAGGGGTCTCCCGATGCGTCGTCCAGCTGCGCAGGGCTCCCTCCGCGACCAGGCAGACCGATGATCCTCCCCCCCAGGCTGGCCGAGCTGGCCGAGGTCCGCGGCGCGATCGTCGCCGACCGTCGCGGCCAGGTCCACGGGGCGATCAAGGAGCTGCCCGGAAGCGCCGACGCCGCCGCGGCGCTGGCGGTGGCCGTCACCGAGCTCGGCTCGGCCGGCGCCATGCTCGGCCTCGAGGCGCTGCGGCGGCTCGAGGTGAAGGGGCCGCGCAGCACCACGCTCACCGCCGTCCAGCCCGACCTCTTCCTCCACGTCGACGTCGACCCGGTCAAGCGGTTGGCCCGCGTCGTCGAGACGCTCGACGCCTGGGACCGCGGCGAGCTGCTCCCGGCCACCGGCGCCCCGGCGGCCGCTCCCGCCTCCGGGCTGACCGGCGTGCTCCCGGCCGTCGAGGCGGCCGCGCCGCCCGCCCCGCCTCCGCGCCCGCCCGGTTCCGCCCCGACCTCCCCGCGGCTCATGGCCATCGACGACCCATGGGGCTCGCTGCGCCGGGCGCTGGTCCGCAGCCAGCTGACCCGGGCAGCCGCCTTCCACAGGGCCATCATCGATCTCGGGGCGACCGGCGCCCCGGAGGCCGGCAGCGAGCCGCTCGCGCCCGAGGCGCTGGCCGCCGCCATGCAACGGCTCCTCGAGGGGATCGGCGGCGTCATGGCCGGGGACCCCATGGGCGGCGCCCGCGCCCTCTCGCCGCTGGCCAGCGAGCAGCAGCCCAACCTCTCCCTCCGCTGGCTGGCCCACTACTGGTCGGCCCGGGCGGCGCTGCAGAGCGGCGGCGCCGAGGCCGCGCGCGACCACGTGCGCGAGACCCTGGCCCTCTCCCGCCAGCTCGACGTCGAGGCCCGCGGCGTCAGCCAGCTGCTGGCCGCCGAGCTGCTGGCCCGCGGCGGCGACGTGACCAAGGCGCTGGCCTGGCTCGCCGAGGCACGCGGCCGCTTCGAGCGCGTGGTCGATCGCTGGGGGCTCGGCCAGTGCTGGCTGGCCGAGGCGCGGGTGCTGGCCGGCCGCGACGACGCCGCCAGCCTCTCGGCCGCCCGCCAGGCCCAGGAGACCGATCCGGCCTGGGACGAGCCGGCCATCTTCCTGGCCGGGCGCGCCATGATGTCGGGGAACCAGGCGGCGGCCCGCGCCGCCCTCGGCGAGATCCGGACCCCGGCCGCCGAGCGGCTGCGCACCCTGCTCGACGCCGTGGCCCAGCAGCAGATCTCGCTGACCGACGCCGGCGAATTCCTGCGGATCCACCACGCCCCGCCGTCGGGCCAGAACCTGCGGGCGCTGGAGCGGATCGCCAACGCCTCGCCGAAGTTCTTCCAGGCCCGCGAGGCGCTGGCCTGGCTGCTGGTCAAGCTGGGGCGCTACGCCGCCGCGCGCGAAGTCTTCGAGTGGCTGCTCAAGCAGCCGCTCGGGCCGGCCGACAAGGCGCTGGTCACCATCGGGCTGAGCAGCTCCGCCGCGGCGCTCCAGGCCGCCGGCGCCGCGCCACGGCCAGGCTCGAGCGCCGCCGATCCCTCGAACCAGCCCCCGTCGCTGGCCGACTCGGCCATCCAGGCGGGGGCGCGCCCGGCCTTCTCCGGGCTCGACGCCATGTTCTCCGGGCGGCTCAGCGTCTTCTCGCTGGCCGACCTGGTCGAGTTCCTGCGCACCGCCGGGCGCAGCGGCCTGCTGGTCTGCAGCTCGTCGGGCGGCGTCGGGGCCATCCGCTTCAACAAGGGGCGGATCACCGGCGCCTCCTCGCCCGGCAGCGCCAGCCTCGGCGAGCTGCTGGTGCGCCGCGGCAAGCTCCCCGCCGAGGCGCTGGCCTCGGCCGGGCCGGCCCGCGACGGGTCGCTGGTCGACGCCGGCCTGGCCGGGCGGCTCGTCGAGGCAGGCGTGGCCGACCTGGAGACGGTGCGCCTGGCCGGCCTGCACCAGATCGAGCAGACGCTCCGGGAGCTGATCGACTGGACCGACGGGGAGTTCGCCTTCACGCGCGAGGAGGAGCAGCCTCCGGCCAGCGAGGCCTCCGTCGAGATCGACGCGCAGCAGCTGCTCCTCGATCTCTTCCGAGAGCGCGACGAGTCGTCGCGCGGCCCCATCCCCAGCTCCAGCTCCAGCTCCAGGACCTGAGCCGCGCCGATGCCGAACGTGCCAGCGCCCAACGACCCCAAGAGCCAGGGGCCAATGGACCTCTCCAGGCTGGTCGGCCTGAAGCTGGGCAACTACCGGCTCGAGCGCATCATCGGCCGGGGGCGCATGGGCGTGGTCTACCTGGCGCAGGACGAGGCGCTGCTCCGCCCCACCGCCATCAAGGTGCTGGCCTGGGCCAGCACCGAGACCAGGGGACAGGACCCGGTGCAGTGGTTCCTCGGCGAGGCCCGGCTGGTGGCGCGCATCAACGACCCGCGGGTGGTCCAGATCTACGGCGCCGCCAAGCAGGGTGAGTACTGCTACATCGCCATGGAGTACGTGGCCGGCACCTCGACCGAGGCGCTGCTGGCCCGCGACGGCCGGCTCGCCCCCGAGACGGCCACCGACATCCTGGTGCAGGCCGCCTCGGCCCTCCACGCCGCGCACGTGGCCGGCGTGGTCCACCGCGACGTCAAGCCGGGGAACCTGCTGGTCGGCCCGGGCGGGATCACCAAGCTCGGCGACTTCGGGATGGCGCTCGGCTCGGCCGGGGTCCCGGTCGGCAACGCCTCGGTCCGCGCCGGCACCCCCTTCTACACGGCCCCGGAGATCTGGCGGGGCGCGGTGGCCAATGGCGCCTCCGACATCTACGCGCTCGGTGCCACCTACTTCCACCTGCTCACCGGCCGCCCCCCCTTCGTCGGCCCCGACCTGGCCGCGGTCGAGCGGGCCCACCTCTCCGAGCCGCTCCCCGACCCGCGCCTGCTGGTGCCCGGGCTCCCCGCCTCCTGCGCCGCGCTGGTGACGCGAGCCCTGGCCAAGAACCCGGCCGAGCGGCAGCCGACCGCCCAGATCCTGATGTGGGAGGGGCGGCGTGCCCTGCAGGAGCTGGCGGCCGCCAGCCACGCCGTCCATGCCGCCACCCCGGCGCTCACGCCGGTACCAGCTGCCGCCCGTCCGCCCCCGCCCCGCCCGGTGGTGCCGCGCCCGGCACCGGCGGCGCTGGCCGAGCGCTTCGGCTTCACGCAGGCCCCCTTCGGCCCGTTCGACCCGCTCCTGGCCCCTTTCCAAGCGGGGCCGCTCGACGTGGTGCGCCGCCAGCTCCGCACCCTGCTGGAGGGGCCGGCCTCGGCCCTGGTCGCCTTGACCGGACCACCGGGGAGCGGCCGCTCCACCCTGCTCCGGCAGCTGGCCGCCGATCTCGGCGCCTCCGGCAACAGGCTGGTGCTCTCCGCCGATGGGGCCGGACGCGACGACGGCCGGACGGCGCTGCAGCGGATCTGCCGGGCGGCCGGCGTGCCCGACGAGGGGGCGACCCGCATCGACGGGCTGCTCCACCGGCTCGGCGAGGAGCGGGGGCGGCCGGTGCCGGTCCTGCTCATCGACGGCCCCGACGAGCCCGGCGCCGTCCCGGCCGACCTGGCCTCGCTCGTCTCCGCGGGGCTCTGGTCCGGCACCTTCAAGCTGGTGGTGACCGGGCCGGTCGGCCTGTCCGGGCAGCTGATCCCCGAGCGCCCCCCGAACCAGGCCGACCGGATCTCCGAGCTGGTGGTCCCGCCGCTCGACGCCGACCAGGTGACCCAGTACCTGCGCAGCTGGTTCAAGGCCACGCGGGCGCCCGACGCCGCCGCCATCCACCTCTCGGCCGACGCCATGCTCCTGCTCGCCCACCGCTCCGGTGGACGGCCCGGGAAGGTCGACACGCTGGCCTGGAACATGCTGGCGCTGGCCGCCGGCGTTGGCCGCCCCACCCTCACCTCCTGGCACGCCTGGGCCGCGGGCGCAGAGGTCCCCTGGCTCGACGCCGTCCCGCCCGAGGCGACCTCCCTGCCACCGCTCGAGTGGCCAACCCCGGAGGCCCGGAGGCTGCTCGACCAGTGCAGGAAGACGGCCGGCTTGCCGCCCTGGCCCGACGGGAAGAGGCCATGAACGCCCCGGCAGGGTATGGTGTGCCCAATAGGGAGGCAGTCGATGACTGAGCTCGAATCCGTCGCCTCCATCGAAGGCGTGAGCGCCGCGGTGCTCGGCGACCTCGAGGGGACCTTCCTCGGGGCGCTCCGGACCAACGACGGCGAGACCATCGCCGCAGAAATGGGGTTCGTGGGCAGCAGCTTCCTCCAGATCGGGGAGCTGCTCGGCCTCGGCCCCCTCGCCACCTTGGCGATCTCCTGTCGAGCCAAGGCCTGCCTGCTGGTGGTTCGCCCCCAGTCGCTCATCACCGCCGTCATCGCGCCTTCACAGTCGCTCGGCCCCGTGGAGCGCGCCGTGCACAACGCAATCCAGGAATGGACCTGACATGGAAACCATCCTCCAAGGGCTGCTCGACATGGCCGGCGTCAACGCGGCGGTCCTCTTCGACGGCGCCGGCCGGCTGCTGGCCCACCGCGGCAAGTCGGTCTACGACCGGGCCCTCTGCGAGCAGGTGGGCGGCCCGATGGCGCGGGCCATCGACTCGCTGCAGCTCCAGCACGAGGACTGGGAGTCGGCCACGGCCCAGTTCGCCGACGGGACGCTGCTGCTCCGCCGCGTCGACACCACCACGGCCGGCCCCTGCGTGCTGGCCCTGGTGGCCGACTCGACGCTCAACCCGGCCTTCGCCACCGTCGCCATCCGCGTCTCCTCCAACAAGCTGAAGCGGACGCTCGACGGCGGCGGCGCCTCCTCCTCGGTCGGGTCGTCCGGCCAGGCCTCGGCGCTCGGTTCGCTCCCCTCCTACTCGGCCAGCGCCCCCGGCCAGCCGGGCGGCTCGCAGGTGGGCCACCCGGCCGCCGGCTCGCGGCCGCAGCTGGCCAGCTCGGGCCTGAGCTGGTCGCGCACCGGCAGCGGCGCCGTCATGGCCGCCGACCAGGCCGCCGCCGCCTACCTCACCGCCTGCGCCCGCGAGCTGGCGCGCCACGTCGGGCCCATGTCCAAGATCTTCGTCGAGGAGGGGGTCCGCCGGGTCTGCCCGGATCTGCCCTTCTCGCTGGCGGCCAGCCGGGCGCTGGCCGACGAGCTGGCCACCAAGATCGACGACGAGGGGGACCGCCAGGCCTTCCTCGCCGCGCTGAAGAAGTCCGGCGGCAAGTAGCCCCCCTCGCAGCGGAGACCCCCCATGTCACTGTCCAGCGCTGTTCGGAGCCGGCTCAGCCTCAAGATCTCCTTGACGCTGGCCGTCCTGCTGCTCGTGCTCACCACCGGCGCGGCGGCCATCATCACCCTCAAGCAGACGCAGCAGATGGAGGAGCTGACGCTGGAGAAGGCCCGCATGGCGGCCACGCTGGGCGCCCGCCAGTACGGCGACACCTTCGACAACGCCATCGACAGCGGGCTGCTCACCGTCAATGACGTCTTCGACCGCTCCTACGTCGAGATCAAGGGCTGGGCCTGGGGCGAGAAGCCGAAGTTCCACACCCGCTTTGACGCCCTCACCGACCGCGCCGTGCTGGTCTTCCAGGACAAGTACCTGGAGAACGAGGACTTCGTCTTCGCGGTCGGCGTCGACGTCAACGGCTACCTGCCGACGCACAACTCCAAGTTCCAGAAGCCGCTCACCGGCAACCCGGAGAAGGACCTGGCAGGCAACCGCACCAAGCGCATCTTCAACGACCCGGTCGGCCTGGCGGCCGCCAAGAACACCGAGCCGAGCCTGCTCCAGGTCTACTCGCGCGACACCGGCGAGGTGATGTGGGACGTCTCCAGCCCGGTGCTGGTGAAGGGCAAGCACTGGGGCGGCTTCCGCGTCGGCGTCTCCATGGAGCGGATGGGCGCCCAGAAGAAGGCGCTGATCATCACCCTGGCCGCCATCTTCGCGGCCTTCGCCGTCATCACCATCCTCACCATGTACCTGGTGGTGGAGCGGGCCATGCGCCCGGTCGTGGAGCTGACCGCGGCGGCCGAGTCGATCAGCATGGGCGACGGCCTCGACACCGCCATCAAGCCGCAGTCGACCGACGAGATCGGCCAGCTCACCAAGGCGGTGGAGCGGCTGCGCGTCAGCATGAAGGCGGCCATGAGCCGCCTCGGCGGGTAAGGGAGGAACGACCATGACCACCACCACCAGGCTCTCCACCTCGCTGCTCTCCCTCTCGCTCCTGCTCGGCCCGGCCCTGGCCTCGGCCCAGGCCAAGCCGACCGCCGCCCAGATCGAGGCGCTCACCGCCCAGGAGAAGGAGATGCTGGGCACCGGCCAGGACTTCGCCCGCCGCGTCACCGAGAGCATGGAGGGCTGGCTCGCCGCCAAGGAGGTGAGCGAGGAGCGGCTCTTCGCCTGCCTGTACTACCCGGTCGCCAAGACCGACCCGCCCAAGTTCACGACCGACTGGGACCGGCTCTCCGACCGCGACATCCAGGGGATCGAGGAGGCGGTCATGACCCGGTCGCAGAGCCTGATCTTCGCGGTGCTGGTCGACAAGCACGGCTACCTGCCGACGCACAACCTCCGCTACTCCCAGCCGCTGACCGGCAACCTGGCCAACGACCTCGTCAACAACCGGACCAAGCGCATCTTCAACGACAAGACCGGCCTGGCCGCCGCCAGGAGCGTGGCCCCGTTCCTGGTCCAGCGCTACCAGCGCGACACCGGCGAGACCATGGTCGACCTCTCGGTGCCGGTCTACCTGCGCGGCGTCCACTGGGGCGCGGTCCGGCTCGGCTTCCGAGCCTCCGACGCCCGGTAGTCGAAAGGTCAGGGGGAGGCTCGCCCTCCTGGTCCTGGCCGCGCTCTCGGGCGCGGCCAGCGGCCGGGCCGGCGCCGGTGAGCCCGGCGAGCCCCCAGCGCCCCAGGTGGCCGCTCCGCCGGACCTGGCCGCGGCTCCACCCAGCGGCGACGACACCTTCCAGTACCTGCAGCCGCAGCCGCCGGCCCGGCTGCGGGCCACCGCCTGGGTCGGCACCTACGTCGGCCTGCAGCTGACCTCCTACCTCCTGACCTCGCGCCCCTCGGGGCCGGTCTACTCATCCACCTACGGCCCCTGGGACAAGCTGGCCCGCGGCGCCACCAGCATCGACTCCAACACCTTCAGGACCAACTTCGCCGGCCACCCGGCCATGGGGGCGGCGCTCTACCAGCTGGCCCGCGGCAACCGGCTCACCACCTGGGGCTCGGCGCTGGCCGCCGTGGCCGGATCGACCGCCTGGGAGCTGATCGAGTTCCACGAGCGGGCCTCCGTCAACGACCTGGTGATCACGCCGGTGGCCGGGGTCGCCCTCGGCGAGCCGCTGCTCCAGCTGGCCGCCCACCTCGATCGCTCCAGCGCCAGCAGCGGCCGGACGGTGCTGGCCTGGCTCGCCTCCCCCTGGAAGAAGCTCGCCGACGCCCTCGACGGCGCCACCCTGGCGCGGGGCCGGCCGGCCGACACCCTCGCCGGGCGGGTCGAGCTGGGCGGCGCCGCCTCCTCCGGCCCGGGCGGTCGGCGCGGCGAGGTGCGGGCCGCCCTCGGCTGGGCGCTCTGGCGCGATCCCGACTACGGGGCGCCGGGCGTGGCGCGCCCCGCCTGGCTCGACGCCCAGGCCTCGCGGCTGCAGCTCTCAGGGGCCGTGGGCGCCCAGGGGGTCACCGACGCGCAGCTCTCCTCGTCGGTGCTGCTGGCGTCGATCTACGCCCGCGCCATCGACGCCGACCGGCGGGGCAGCGACCTGGTGGCCGGCGCCGGCCTGGGCTTCGAGCTCGGCGGCCACGCCTGGACCCGGAACGGCCCGTTCGACCTCCTGGGAGCCGTCGAGCTTCCGCGCCTCTCCCTGCAGGTGCGCCGGCTGGCCGGCCCGCTCCGGCTCACCGCCCGGCTCGACGCCGCCCTGCGCTTCGGCGGGAGCCGCTCCTTCGCGCTCGACGGCGTCCCCGACGCCGCCGCCGCCGCCACCCTGCCGACCGTGCAGCGGCAGTTCGGCTACCACTTCGGGCTGGGCGGCTCGCTCCACCCGGCGCTCGAGCTCGGCTGGGGCCCGGCCGCGCTCCAGCTCGCCTGGCGCGGCGAGCTGCTCGGAGGGCTCCGCGGCCCCGACCCGGTCGATGGTCACAACCCCGTGGCCCGGCTCGACGAGGGCTGGACGCAGGCCAACGCCCGCGCCAGCTGGACCTTCTCTGGCTGGCTGGAGGTGGCGCTCGACGCGGCCCACCGGCGCCGCTGGAGCCGCGCCGACGCCACCACGCGGACGGCGGTCGAGCGCTCCCTTGGGCTGGCGGTCTCGATTCTTCCCTAGATCAGCGCGGCTTGCCGACCGCCGGCGGCCTCCAGGAGCCGTCCAGGGCCGAGGGGGCCTTCTCGCGCGGTCCGTGGAGCCGCAGCACCAGCGCGTAGGGGCCGGCCGGCACCTGCAGCCAGTTGGCCTCGCGCCCCTTGGGCGGGTCGGGCTGGAGCAGCAGCTCGAGCGAGCCGTCGCGGCCGTAGGTGAACTTGGCCCGCGAGGTGAGGGTGGCGCGGCTCGCCTTCGCCCCCGGCGCCCCGGCGACGCCGAGCGTCCAGAGCGCCTCGGCCGGGGGCCCCTTGCCGCGCGTGAAGCGGAGCGCACGCTGCGTGGTGCCGTCGAGCGGCCTCCCTGCGCCGTCGACCGCCGCGGTCAACACCACCCCCTCCAGCGCCCGGTCGACGCCGGCGGCGACCACCGCGGCGCGCCCCAGGGGGCCGGGCGGCGGCGCGGCCGCGCCGGGCACCGACCAGCCGTTGACCGGGGCGGCGGGCGCGGCGGCCGCCAGGATCTTCTCCTGCGCCGCCTTCGGCACGCCGGCCAGCGCCTTGATCACCGAGGCGTCGAGGCCGCTCGGGTCGTAGTCCTTGCCCGGCACCAGCCCGATGCGGGCCACCACCGGCAGCAGGTCGGCGTCGCCGGGTGAAGGCCGGTTGGCCTTGAGCAGCGTGGCCAGGAGCTTGAAGTAGATCACCGCGTCGAGGGCGTGGACCTGGTCGCGCACCGGCCGGTCGGCGTCGAGCGAGGCGTCGGGGCGCCCCAGCGCCGGCTGGTACTTCTTCGGGTTGGCCGAGAGCGGCAGCAGCGAGAGCTTGTCGACCCAGGCCTGCGCCTCGCGCAGCTCGGTGGGACCGCCCGCCGCCAGCACCCGCCCCTCGACGTGGACCAGCGCGGTGGGCGAGCGCACCTCCCGGACCCCGGCCGGGAGCTTCCCGCTCCAGCCGGGCCCGGTCACGGCCAGGCGCGCCGCCGTTCCCTTGCCGGCCCGCCCCGGTGGGAGGTCGAGCCGCTCCTGCCAGGCCGAGCGGATGGACAGGGCCTGGAAGCGACCCTTGGCGTCCGGCAGGGAGAGCAGCCACGGCTCGGATGTCACGTCGAGCCAGGCCCCGAAGGCGAGCGTATCCGGATCGGAGTATCGCCCCCCCGTGTCGGACCGCTCGAGCGCGTGGGGCCGGGCCAGCTGCCCCATGGGGGCCTGCCAGCCGTTCGGCCGCTCCACGTTGGTGGCCGAGCGGCGAGCCAGCTCCGAGCTGACCAGCGGGTAGCCGTAGACGTAGGCCTCCACGGCCGCGGCCAGGGCCTCGCGCTCCCGCTCGGCCTCGGCGGCGACGGCGGCGGGGGGGCGCTGCCCGGTCATGGGGGGCGGTGGAGGCGGCGGTGGGGCCTTGCAGGCGACCAGCGCCGATGCGACGACCACCACCAGCCACGCCATCCTGCCGACCGATCGAACCATGTGACCTTCGCCTCCGCCTCTTGGGCAGAGCATATCGGAGCCGCACCCCGGACCAGCGCACTTTCTCGGGGCACCGGTCCGGGCTCGCTTCGCGTCGACAAGGCCCGCCCCCCGTGGTTATGTCGACGGGCCGACCAGGTCGGCTCCACGGCGAGGTCAGAGCGCATGGTCGAGGCCAGCTCCCAGTCCCCTTTCACGAGCCTCCCGGCACGCTGGCGGGCCGTCGTGGCGCCGGATCTGGCCCTCGAGGGCGAGACCGGGCTGGCCCTCGGCGCCGTCACCCCGGGAGACCTGGCGCTGGTCGAGCCGCTGGTGGCGGCCCTGGTGGACCGTCTCGGGCAGGAGCCCTTGCGCGCCGGGGCGAGGCGCTGCCTCTTCGCCCTGCTCGATGGGATCCGGCGCCGGGGCTTCACCGAGGCCCTGGTGGCCGGCCAGGCCGATCCCTGGCTGCGCCTGCTGCTGCCGCTGCTGCGCCAGGTCGACTTCACCATCGGTGAGCTGGTCCGCTGCCGCGAGGAGACCGATCCCAAGACCATCGCCATCCGGACCGTGGGCGCCGACGCCACCGAGCTGACGGTGACCGAGGTGGCGCGCCGCACCCGCGCCATCGCCCGCGGCCTGCTGGCCATCCTCGGGGACGAGCCCGAGGCCCGGGTCGCCATCCTCTCGGAGAACTGCCTGGAGGCGGCCCTCTGCGATCTCGCCTGCCTGAGCAACGGCTTCGTCGACTTCCCGCTCCCCGCCAACGCCGTGGCCGAGCAGGTGGTCTACATGCTCCGCCACTCCCGCGCCCAGGTGCTGCTGGTCGGCGACGAGGAGCAGGCCTCCAAGGTCCTCCCCTCGCTCTCCGGCCTCCCCGATCTCAAGGCGGTGGTGGTCTTCTCCCCCTCCTGCGCGGAGCGCAACGGGCTGCTCTCGCTCGACCAGATGATCGGGCAGGGCGCCGGCTTCGACGAGCAGCTGCGGGCGGCGCGGGCCTCGCGGGTCAAGGCCACCGACATGGCCACCGCCATGTACACCTCGGGGACCACCGGCAAGCCCAAGGCGATCATCTTCACCCACGAGAACCTGGTCTCGAAGCGGATCTGCCGGGGGTTCGCGCTGCCCGAGGTCGGCGAGGGCGACACCTTCCTCTGCTACCTGCCGCTCTACCACACGTTCGGGCGCTGGCTGGAGCTGATGGGGACGCTCTGGTGGGGAGCCACCTACACCTTCGCCCGCTCCACCGCCCAGTCCTCGCTGCTGGAGGACTTCCGCAGCGTCAAGCCGACGGTCTTCATCTCGGTCCCCAAGAAGTGGATCGAGCTGCAGGACGCGGCGGCCTGGGACGCGGCCAGCGAGGACGAGGAGGAGACGGCCGGCCACCTGCGGGTCATCACCGGCACGCGGCTGCGCTACGGCCTCTCGGCGGCCGGCTACCTCGACCCGGCCATCTTCAAGAACTTCCACCGCGCCGGGGTCGAGCTCTGCTCCGGCTACGGCATGACCGAGGCCACCGGCGGCATCACCATGACGCCTCCGGGCGGCTACGTCGACGGCTCGATCGGCGTGCCGCTCCCCGGCATCGAGTGCCGGCGGGCCGACGACGGCGAGCTGCTGATCCGGGGCATCTACGTCTCGCCCGGCTACCTCGACCCCGGGCCGGAGGAGGCCGGGTCGCACGAGCCAGACGGCTGGTTCCACACCGGCGACCTGGTCAGCCTCGACGACGGCCACTTCCGCATCGTCGGGCGCAAGAAGGAGATCTACAAGAACCGCGCCGGCCAGACCATCGCCCCGGCCCGCGTCGAGAACCTCTTCCGAGACTTCGAGCCGGTGGCCCAGGCCTTCCTGGTGGGCGACCACCGCGACTACAACACGCTGCTGGTCTGGCCCAACTACGAGCAGCAGCCCCAGCTCAAGACGCTCACCCCCGAGCAGCTGCGCGGCCTGATCTCCTCCCTGGTGGCCAGCGCCAACCGCTTCCTGGCCCCCTTCGAGCGGGTGGTCACCTTCCAGGTGCTGCCCCGCGCCCTCGACGTCGAGCACGGCGAGCTGACCCACAAGCACTCCTTCAAGCGCGAGGTGGTGGGGAAGGGCTGGCATGAGCTGATCGAGAAGATGTACGAGCAGAAGCACCTGGCGCTGGCGCTCGACGGCTGGTTCCTGCGCATCCCCAACTGGGTGCTGCGCGAGATCGGCGCCCTGCAGCACGAGGTCTCGCTGCAGGAGGGGGTGCTGCGCGCCGGGGACCGGGCCCTGGCGGTGGGGCCCGACGCCGAGGCGCTCGGCTCCTTCCGGCTCGGCGACCTGGCCTACGCCTCGGAGGGGACGGTCATCGATCTCGGCGTGCTGCTCTCGCGCCCGGCGCTCTGGCTCGGCAACGAGGCGCTGCGCCGCTTCCTCGGCGACGAGGCCTTCCTGGCGCTGGCCGCCAAGCGGCGCAAGGGTGGCGGCGAGTACCGCATCGACCCGCGGATCTGGCGGGCGCCGCCGCCGGAGCGGCTGTCCGGGCTGCTCGAGCTGGTCGACCGCGTCGAGGTCGACTTCCTCTCCATCCACGCCGCCGGCGAGCTGCTCCGCGCCGAGCGGCCCGAGGCCCGCCGCGCCATCGCCCACCTGCAGCGGGGCATGACCGCGGCCACGCCGGAGCAGGCCCGGCTCAGCAGGGCCCTGCTGCGCCGCGCCGCCGACGCCCCCGACGAGGACGTGCGCCGCCGCGCCTTCCGGGTGCTGCTCCCCAACGAGGACCCGGCCCTCACCCTGGAGACCCTGGGCAGCTTCCTCGACCGCATGGGGGCGATGGCGCTGCGCGACGAGGACCTCGCCGATCTCGGCGAGCGCGGCCTCTCCGACGCCCAGGTCCTGCGGCTCCTCGAGTACCTCGCCTCCGACCGGGCCAACGGGCCGCTCCCCGACCCCTCCGACCGCCACCTCCTGGTCGGCGTGATGCGGCTGCTCACCGCCACCGCCATCGCCCACCCGGCCTACTTCGCCCGCGTCCGGGTGCCCCTGGCCCGGCTCACCCTGCACCAGGACCCCGGCATCAGCGCCCGCGCCGGCGAGGAGCTGGACCGGCTGCGGCGCGGCTTCTCCAACTGGATCGGCCCCAACCTCCGGCTCGCCATCGATCCCCACGACGGCCAGGAGTACGGCTGGCTCGACGTGCTGGTCTTCGAGCCGTCGGTCTCCGAGCCGGCCGCCCGGGCGCTGCTCTCGGCCATGTCCGACACCACCCTGGTGCGGGCCTCGGTCTTCCTGCTGGGGCGCGGCGTGCTGCTCTCGCTGGCCGACATCCCGCCCAGCGGGGCCACCGTGAGCCTGCTGGGGCGCCAGCACGGCAAGGCGGTCTACCGGCTCTCCATCCACACCCGCTCGCGCGAGGTCTTCGATCTCGCCATCAACGTGGCCGAGGACCTCTCCTTCGCCCAGCTGCGCGACGAGGTGAACTGGCTGCTGGCGGCCGGGGCCCCGCCGCCGCTGGTGGAGCAGTTCGGCGGCTACTTCGGCGAGTGGGGCATCTTCACCGAGGAGTTCATCCCCGGCAACGACGTGGAGCGGCAGGTGGCGCGGCTGCTGCGCCAGTCCGAGGCCCGGCGGCTCGAGCTGCTCTGGCCCTTCGTGGCCTGCACCGCCCTCGAGCTCCACGTGCGCTTCTGGGACCGGGCCGGGCGGCGGCTGGCGCTGCGGCTCCCCTCCCCGGCCGCCTTCATCGTCCCCTCCCACGACTACCAGACCGGTGCCCGGCTGGTCTCGATCGCCGACCGCTCCGCCTGCACCTCGCTCGATGACCTGCTCGATCGCTTCCAGCAGAGCTTCCTCGACCGGGTCGAGGAGTCGCTCCCGGTGCTGCGCGGCAAGGCCACCGAGCAGATGCAGCTCGCCTCGGTGGTCGAGGCGCTCGGCGTCGACCGGGCCATCCCGGTGCTCGAGGAGGCGGCCAGCGGCAAGCGGGCCATCGCCGTCTCCGCCTTCCTCGACCGGCTCCGCACCGAGGGGCCCACCCCGCTCCGGCTCTTCTTCGCGGTGCGCCGCTTCCAGCGCTGGCTCGAGGTCAACCCCCAGGCCACGCCGGAGGCCCAGTCGAAGCACCTCGGCGAGCAGTGGGGCACCTACCGGCTCGGCGAGCTGGAGGCGCAGTGGCCCGACACCCGGCTGCGCTTCTTCCGCCAGACCGTCTTCGCGGCGGCCCGCCCCGAGCTGGCGGCGGCCCTCGATCGGCTCATGCAGCGGGCCCGCGCCCTGCCGGCCGGCGCCCTCGATCTCGCCGAGCAGGTGGCCGCGCTGCGCGCCGCCTGCAAGCCGACCGAGGCGGAGGACCACTACCTGGCCCGCATGACCTACCGCTACCTGGAGCCGGGCGAGCAGGTGGCGCTCATCTCCATGCCCCACGGCGATCACTTCACGGCCGAGGTGGTGGTGGCCCAGGCCGCCAGCGACGGCAGCCGCTACACGCTGCGCGGGCCGGTCTCGCCCCGGGAGGTGGCGCGCCTGCTCCACCTCTTCCACGAGTCGAACCTGCAGGTGGCCTTCTCCACCGAGCACGAGTTCCTGCTCGCCCTCGACGCCAAGGAGACGGTGCTGGCCGGCCTCTTCTACAGGCCGGTGGGGCAAGGGCGCGTCCACATGGAGAAGCTGGTGGTGGGGCGCAAGCAGCGCAGCAAGGGGATCGCCGACGGCCTGATGCGAGACTTCTTCCGCCGCCTGCGGGCCCGCGGCGTCTCCGCCGTGGAGACCGGCTACTTCCAGCCCGAGTACCTGAAGCGCTTCGGGTTCCGCACCGATCCCTCCTCCGGCGGCCTGGTCCGGCACATCGACGCCGACGAATCCTTCGAGTGGTAACGAGGCAGCACGAACATGTCCAAGCCGACCTGGAAGCTCATCGACAGCACCCTCCGCGAGGGGGAGCAGTTCTCCAAGGCCTCCTTCCGCACCGAGGACAAGGTCGAGATCGCCCGCGCCCTCGACACCTTCGGCGTCGAGTACATCGAGGTGACCTCGCCGGCCGCCTCGCCGCAGTCGCAGAAGGACGCCGCCACCATCGTCAAGCTCGGCCTCGGGGCCCGCATCATCAGCCACTCCCGCTGCGTGCTCGATGACGTCAAGGCCGCCGTCGACTCCGGGGTCCGCGGCCTCGGCCTGCTCTTCGCCACCAGCCGCATCCTCCGCGAGTCCTCGCACGGCAAGTCGATCCAGCAGATCATCGACGCCATGGGCCCTCCCATCGAGTACGCCCTGCGGGCCGGGCTGGAGGTGCGCTTCAGCGCCGAGGACACCTTCCGCTCCGAGACCGCAGACCTGCTGGCCGTCTACCAGGCGGCCGAGCGGCTCGGCGTCCACCGGGTCGGCCTGGCCGACACCGTCGGCATCGCCACCCCGCGCCAGGTCTACGTGCTGGTGCGCGAGGTGCGCCGCGCCGTGGCCTGCAACATCGGCTTCCACGGCCACAACGACACCGGCTGCGCCATCGCCAACGCCTACGAGGCGCTGCAGGCCGGCGCCACCCACGTCGACGTCTCCATCCTCGGCATCGGCGAGCGGGTCGGCATCACCCCGCTCGGCGGCCTGGTGGCGCGGCTCTTCTCGCTCGAGCCGCAGGGGCTCGGCGAGCGCTACCGGCTCGGCCAGCTGCGCGAGCTGGAGCGGCTGGTGGCGCGGGTGGTGGGCGTGGAGATCCCCTTCAACAACTACGTCACCGGCGAGACCGCCTACAGCCACAAGGCCGGCATGCACCTCAAGGCCATGATGGCCAACACGGGCTCCTACGAGATCATCCCGCCAGAGGCCTTCGGCCTCTCCCGCAAGCTGATCATCGGCTCCCGCTTGACCGGGAGGGCCGCCATCGCCTACCGGGCCCGCGAGATGGGGATCACCTTCGGCGAATCGGAGCTCAAGGAGATCACCCGGCGCATCAAGGAGCTGGCCGACGCCGGCGAGCTCTCCGAGGCCCAGATCGACAAGGTGCTCCGCGAGTGGGTGACGGCGTGACCCGTCGGGCGCCCCGCACGGTCTCCCCGGGCCCGGCCCGGTGAAGTCCCGCCTGCTGCTGCTGGCCGCGGCGGTGCTCTGGTCCTCGGCCGGCGCCGTCATCAAGCTCTCCCACCTCGACGCCTGGCAGCTGGCCGGGGGCCGGGCGCTGGTGGCGGCGCTCTTTCTCTTCGCGGTGGTCCCCTCGTCGCGGCGGCGCCCCACCGTCGCGCTGCTCTCGGTCGGGCTGGCCTACGCCTTCACCACCGTCCTCTTCGTCCTCGCCAACAAGCTCACCACCGCGGCCAACGCCATCTTCCTGCAGGACACCGCGCCGCTCTGGGTCCTGCTGCTCTCCCCGCTGGTGCTGGGGGAGCGCCCCAGCCGCGGCGAGCTGCTCTCGGTGCCGGTCTTCGGCCTCGGGCTCGGCCTCTTCTTCCTCGACCAGCTCTCGCCGGGCCAGCTGGCCGGCAACCTGGTGGCGCTGGCGGCCGGGGTGGCCTTCGCCGCCTCGATCCTCGGGCTGCGCCGGCTCGGCGCCGATGGGCCGGCGGCGCTGGTCTGGGGCAACCTGATCGCCGCCGCCTTCACCTTGCCGCTCTGGCCGCTCGGCCCCGCCGCGGGGCCGGCCGACCTCGGCGCCATCGCCTTCCTCGGGGTCTTCCAGCTCGGCCTCGCCTACCTCTGCTTCACGCTCGGCCTGCGCGGCACGCCGGCGGTCGAGGCCTCGCTGCTGGTGCTGCTGGAGCCGGTCCTCAACCCGGTCTGGACCTTCCTCTTCGCCGGAGAGCGCCCCGGTCCCTGGGCGCTGGCGGGCGGGACGGTGATCCTGCTGGCCACCGCCTGGCGGACGCTGCAGCCCTGGCTGCTGGAGCGGCGCGCCCAGGCCACCCGCTCGACCGGCCGCGCCGGGGCTTGATAGAAGGTCACATGCCCCGAGGCCCCTCCAGCCCCGATCTCCCCACCGGCTCCTGGTCCGGCCTGCGCTGGCGCCTCGCCACCCTGGCCGGCGTGGTGGTGCTGCTGGCCGGGGCGATCCAGGGGCTGGCGCTGCTCCAGCTCCAGCCCGCCCTGACCACCACCCAGGTCGCCCCGCTGGCCTTGCTCTCGCTGGCGGCGGCCGCCGGCAGCGCCGCCCTGGTGGCCTGGCTGGTCGGCGGCGCCCTGCGCCCCCTGCTCCGGGTCCGCGCCGCGGTCGCCGCCCTGGCCTCGGGCCAGGTCCCGCCACCGCTCGCCCTCGGCGAGACCGACGACGACGTGGCCACCCTGGCCGGCGCGCTCGACGACCTGGGCGTGACGCTGCGCGCCCTGCTCGGGGACCTGCGCGCCTCCGGGCTCAAGCTCGGCGACGCCAGCGGGGCGCTGCTGCGCGGTGCGACCGCCCGGGGCGCCTCCAGCGGCGACCAGGCCCAGGCCATGCGCCGCGCCTCGGCCAACGCCGAGAGCCTCGTCGAGGTGACGCACCACGCCGCCCGCGAGGCCGAGTCGGTCATCGACCTGACCCACCGCGCCGAGACCCTCTCCGGCGAGGGGCTGGCGGCCGTGGAGCAGGCGATCCGCTCCTCGGGCGCCCTGGGCGAGCAGGTCCGGCGCATCGCCGCCACCATGGGTGACCTCTCCGAGCGGACCCTCCAGGTCGGCGAGATCGTCACCACCGTGAAGGACCTGGCCGAGCAGTCGAACCTGCTGGCCTTCAACGCCTCGATCGAGGCCGCCAAGTCGGGCGAGCACGGCCGCGGCTTCGCCGCCGTGGCCATGGAGATGCGCAACCTGGCGGAGCAGTCCCGCCAGGCGGCCGTCCAGGTCCGCTCCATCCTCGGCGAGATCCAGAAGCACGTCCGCGAGGCGGCGCTGGCCACCGAGGAGGGGTCGGCCCGCGCCGCGCTGGCCACCGGCCGGTCGCGCAGCGCCGGCCAGGCCATCGAGGGGCTGGCGGTGGTGATCCGCGACTCGGCCGGCACCGCCCGCGCCATCGCCGACCGGACCCGGCAGCAGGCCGCCACCGCCGCCGACCTGGTGGCGGCCCTCGCCGAGCTCTCCGAGGCCACCCGCGCCGGCGTCGAGGACTCGACCGCCCAGGTCGATCGGGCCACCGAGATCGCCGCGGTGGCCAGCCGCCTGGCGACGCTCTCGGGGCGCTTCCGCGCTTGATGGACCGCCCGCCCCGACCGCGCGGCCAGCTCCCCGCGGGCCGCTGCCAGCGCTGCGCCTTCCCGCTCGAGGGCGGCTGCCTCTGCCCGTTCATCCCCAGGCTCGAGGTCGGCGTCCGCATCCTGGTGGTGCGCCACGCCAGCGAGCGCCCCCGGCTCACCAACAGCGGCCGCTGGGCGGCGGCGGCGCTGGTGGGGGCGAGCATCCACGACCACGCCCTGGAGGAGACCCCGGCCGACGCCGAGCTCACCGCCGCCATCGGTGCGCCACCCACCTGGCTCCTCTACCCGACCGGATCGGGCCATCGCCCAGAGGGGCCCGCGCCGCGCACCCTGGTGGTCCCCGACGCCACCTGGTCGCAGGCCCGGCGCATGGTGCAGCGGCTGGCGCCGCTCCAGACCCTCCCCCGCCTGGCCCTGCCACCGCCCCCGGCGGCGCTGCGCCTGCGCGAGCCGCCCCGGCCTGGCGGCATGTCGACGCTCGAGGCGATCGCCGGCGCCCTCGAGCTGCTCGGAGAGGCCCCGGCGGCCACGGCGCTGCGCCGCCTCCACGAGGTGGCGGTCGAGAAGACGCTCCGGCTCAAGGGCATGTGGCCCCCGGGCCGCGAGCACCCGCGCATGGAGCCCAGGTGATCCCCCCGTTCCAGCCCGCCCCGCTGCTGCGCCACGCCGACGCCCAGACCATCGTCGCCAACCTCTGGCGGCCCCGGCCCGGCCCGCCGGTGACGCGGGTGCGCTGGGAGCTCGACGACGGCGACTTCCTCGAGCTCGACCGGGCCGCCGGGCCGCGCCCGGACGCCCCGGTGGCGGTGCTCTGCCACGGCCTGGAGGGCTCCTCCGACGCCCCCTACATGCGCGGCCTCGCGCGGGCCCTGGTCACGCGCGGGCTGGCGGTGGTGGCCCTCAACTTCCGCACCTGCGGCGGCCTCCCCAACCGGCTTCCCCGCTCCTACCACTCCGGGGAGACCACCGACCTCGGCGAGGTGGTGCGCCGGCTGGTGCTCGAGGCGCCGGGGCGCCCGCTGGTGGTGGCCGGCTTCTCGCTGGGCGGCAACGTGGTCACCAAGTGGCTCGGCGAGCACGGCGGCGCCCTGCCGGCCGAGGTCCGGGGCGGCGCGGCCATCTCGGTCCCCTTCGACCTGGCCGCCAGCCAGCGGCGCATCGACGGCCCCGGGCGGCTCATGTGGATCTACCGGGAGCGGTTCATGCGCCGGCTGCGCCGCAAGGCGGCCTGGAAGGCGCGCCAGTTCCCCGGCCTCTTCGACGCGGCCGCCATCGCCCGCGCCGGCACCTTCGCCGAGTACGATGCGCTCATGACCGCGCCGGTCCACGGCTTCGCCTCGCGAGACGACTACTACGCCCGCTGCTCGGCCGGCCGCTTCGTGTCCGGGATCCGCCGCCCCTACCTGGCGCTCTCCGCGGCCGACGACCCCATGGTGCCGGCCGAGTCGCTGCCGGTGGCGGCGGCGCAGGCCAACCCGGCGGTGCGGCTGGTGGTGACGCCGCACGGCGGCCACACCGGCTTCATGGACGGGGCGCTGCCCCGGCCGGGCTTCTGGGCCGAGCGCAGCGTCGCCGACTTCCTGGCCGCGCAGGTCGGCGCGGCCGCCCCGGCTACTTCAGCCCGCCCTTGACGAAGGCCGACACGTCCTTGATCTCGGCCGGCTGAAGCTTGCCGGCGAACGGGGTCATCTTTCCCTTGCCGGCGCTGACGATCGCCTCCATCTCGGCGGCGGTCAGCTTGCTGGCGGTCAGGTCCTTGACCCCGAGCTTCTTGCCCATGACCGACTGCCCCTTGCCGTCGGGGCCGTGGCAGGCGGCGCACTTGGAGGCGTAGAGCGCCTTGCCGTCGGCGGCGGAGGCGGTGGTGGCGGCGAGCAGGGCGGCGGCGAAGAAGAGGCGCTTCATGTCTGGCTCCTGGGTGGGCGGGGCGTCCGGCGCATCAGTGGCTGGCCGGCGCGGCGCCGGTCTTGAAGGTACCGACGAGGATGGGCACCGAGATCTTAACGAGGATCGTGAAGATGAGGAACCCGACCCCAAAGATCCCGATGGCGATCGACCACTCGGTCAGGGTGGGTCGGTACTCGTAGATCTCCCCCAAGGTGTCGGGGGTCATCCCGGGGATGACCAGCCCGAGCCCCTTCTCGATGTAGACGCCCGACCAGATGAGCAGGCAGCCCAGGTTGAGGGCGGTCCAGTTCTGCCGGAGCCTCGGCACCAGGAAGATGAAGAAGGCGGCGACGCTGGCCGCCAGCGAGCCCCAGGCGTAAGGCACCAGGGCAGTATGCTCCCCGATGCCGAACCAGAAGTACTGGGTGTACAGGAGGTGCTCGGTCTGCGAGTAGAACTCCTTGAAGAGCTCGGCGCCGAGCAGGAAGAGGTTGATGAACATGGCGTAGGCCATCAGCTCGGCCAGCTTCCAGATGGCCTCGTCCTTGATGGGGATGCGGGTGGTCTTCCGCAGCACCTGGAAGAGGATGATCATCACCGCTGGCCCGGAGCAGAAGGCCGAGGCCAGGAACCGGGGCGCCAGGATCGAGGCGTTCCAGTAGGGGCGGGCCGCCATCCCGTTGTAGAGGAATGCGGTCACGGTGTGGGTGCTGATGGAGACGGGGATGGAGATGAGCACCAGCGGCAGCAGGATCTTCTTGTTGGGCTCCCGGCCGGCATAGGCCTGGAAGAGGATGTAGAGCACCACCGTGACGTTGAGCACCAGGTAGACGTTGAGCACCAGCGCGTCCCAGGCGAGCAGCGAGCGGGGCCAGTTGGGCGTGCCGACGAAGGGCATCATGTGGAGGATCCGGTCTGGCCGCCCCATGTCGACCATGATGAAGAGCAGGCACATGGCCAGCGCCGAGATGGCCAGCAGCTCGCCGAGCAGCACCACCTCCTTGAGCGGGCCCCAGTGGTAGACGTAGGCCGGGATGACCAGCAGCACCGCCGCGGCGGCCACCCCGACCAGGAAGGTGAAGTTGCCGATGTAGAAGGCCCAGGAGACCTGGTCGCGGATGTTGGTGGCGATCAGGCCGGTGCGGGCCTGGTGGACGTAGGCCACCAGCCCGATGGCGATGGCCGTGATGAGCGCCGCCAGCCAGATCCAGTAGGCCGGCTTGTCCGACTTCAGCTGGCGGCCGCAGCCCTTGAGGAACTCGAGGATGCCGGTCATGGGGGTGGCCTCTTCAGGTGGCGTAGAAGTAGTAGAACTGGGGGTGGGTGGCGAGCTCCTCCTTGAAGACGAAGACCCGCTTGGTCTCCATCACCCGCCGGATCTCGCTCTCCGGGTCGAGGAGGTTGCCGAACTTCCGGGCCCCGACCGGGCAGGCCTCCAGGCAGGCGGGATAGCGCCCGTTGCGTACGCGCTGGATGCAGAAGGTGCACTTCTCCACCACGCCCACGGGGCGGGGCCGGTTGCCGAGGTAGTGCTGGCTCGGGTTGAGGTCGGCGGCCGGCAGGGTCGGCTCGGCGAGGGTGAAGTGGCGGGCGCCGTAGGGGCAGGCCGACATGCAGCAGCGGCAGCCGATGCACCAGTCGTAGTCGACGACCACGATCCCGTCCTTCTCCTTCCAGGTGGCCTGGGTGGGGCAAGCCTTGGTGCAGGGCGGGTTGCGGCACTGCTGGCACTGGACCGGGAAGTAGAACTTCCCCTCCTGCGGCACGGTGGCCGGGTCGTAGTAGTGCTCGGCGTGGGTCAGGTCGACGCCGTGCGCCTTGCTCATCTCCAGCACCCGGATCCAGTGGATCTGCGGCCGCTCCCGCGACTGGTTGTTCTCGCCGACGCAGGCGTAGACGCAGCGCCGGCAGCCGACGCAGCGCGAGAGATCGAGGCCGTAGCCGAACTCCACCCCCTCCATGGGCCCCTCGGCGGTGACCGTGGTGGCCCGACCGAACTTCTTCTTGTTGGCGGCCTCCACCCGCGCCAGCGCCCGCTTCAGCTGGTCGGGGGTGAGCTCCCGGAAGTGCTTGCGGAAGAACTCCTCCATGGACTGGCCGCCGCAGCCGGCCAGCGAGGCCAGGGCGGCGCCGGCGGCGGCGGTGCGCAGGAAGGCGCGCCGCTCCGGGTCGACCCCGGGCTCCTTCAAGTCGGGGGCGAGGTCGAGCGGCGCCTCGGGCAGGACGGGCAGGTGCGGGCTCACGGGCGGACCTCCGAGGGACGGCGGGGACGGGGTTCCGGCTTGATCTTCTCCAGCGTCGGCATCACCAGCAGCTTGCCGCCGACCATCGTCTCCATGGTCCCCTTGAAGAGCGGCGCGTGCGGGTTGTGGCAGTTGACGCAGAGGAAGTAGGTCTTCTTGCCGTCCCAGCTGCCGACCCGCTTGCCGTGGACGCCGACGCGCCAGTCGCGCAGCTTGTCGCCGTGGCACTGGCCGCAGAGCCGGTAGGACTCGGTGTAGGGGACGAGGTCGCCGTTGGTGAGGTGGAGCTGGTCGCGCTTCTGGGCGTCGTGGCAGTCGAGGCACCAGCGGTGCTCGGCGTCGTGGGCGAAGATGCTGGTCTGCTCGTCGTGGAAGCCGAGCTCGCGCCGCGCCGTGTTGACCTTCTCCTTCCCGTCGTGGCAGCCGCTGCACGGGAAGATCCCCTCGGTGAAGGGCGGGCTCATCGCCTGGACCTGCTCGGCGGCCGGCCGCTTCGCCCCCGTGGCCGCGGGGGAGGCCACGGGCTTCGGCTCGGCGGCGTCGGCCGGCGCGGCGGCCAGGACCGCCAGCGCCAGCAGCGCGCCCTTCAGGGAGAGGCGAGTATCGAGGGTGAACCGGGTGGCGCGCATGCTTCCTCCAGTCGATGGAGGAGGCTACCTCTCCGGAGGGGGTCGCCAGCTTGCGCCGGATCAAGCCACCCGCTCACTTCTTGGGTGTCAGCGGCTACTTGGTCTTGAGCTTGTCGAGCTCGGCGTTCTGCGAGGCCACCAGCTTCTCGAGCCGGCGGATGTCCTCGCGGCGGGTGGCGAGCTCGGCCTCGAGCTGGACCTTCTCATCCCGCAGCTTCAGGTACCCGTTGAGCAGCCCCTGCACCTGGGCCGCGAGCCCGGTCAGATCCTTGAGTTCAGCCATGGTGTCACCCTCTGTCGGCAAGGACGGCGCCCGTACAGGGCGCGCGTCGGTCTGGTGGCGCCCCGGAAGAGACCTCCCGGAGGCGCGAGGGCGCGGAGACTCTCATGACGGGGGTGGCGGAGGCAAGGCCGCTCCCCGGGCCGCTCCCCGGGCCGCCAGGTCGAGCCCTAGCTGGTCAGCCGCGAAGGGCCGGCCCTGCCGGCCTCGAAGAGCACCTCGGCGAACCAGTCGACCATGGCCCGCTCGCCGTACTGGTGCTCCAGCTCGAAGAGCACCGCCACCTCGTCGGAGTTGAAGTGGCGCGCCACCCAGCGGTCGAAGACCGGGGCGAGCGGCTCCCGCGGCAGCCCCATGATGGGCGGCGGCGGGTCGGTGCGCATCAGCGAGACGAACTTGCGGCGAACCTGGTTGAGCTGGCTGCTGGTCATCCCCTGCCTCCTGTCGGACGATGTGAGCATCTGGCGTGCCTGTCGCGCCCCGTGTGATGACGCCCCCTTGGCCGGCTGGCGGCGCGCCCATGGGTCTCCCCCGGAGGGCTGGCGCGACCCTCCCCCCCCATGTCACCTTGCCTTCCGGACTCCGGCAGCGAGGTCGAAATTCATGGGCAGGCCCTTCAGGATCGCCATCAACACCGGCGGCGGTGATGCACCCGGGCTCAACGCCGTCATCTACGCCGTCACCATGGCCGCCCAGGGGCGAGGCTGGGAGGTGCACGGCATCCAGCAGGGCTACGCCGGCCTCTTCGACACCAGCAAGATCGTCCGGCTCACGCCCGAGAGGGTGGCCGGCATCATGGCCCACGGCGGGACCATCCTCGGCACCACCAACAAGGGAGACCCCTTCCGCCGCCCCCACGATCGGGCCGACGGCAGCATCGAGTTCCGCGACGAGTCGGACAAGCTGGTGGAGAACTTCAAGCGGCTCGGCTTCGACCTGCTGGTGGCGGTCGGCGGCGACGGATCGCTCAAGCTGGCCCACCGGCTCTCCGAGAAGGGGCTGGAGGTGGTCTGCGTCCCCAAGACCATCGACAACGATCTCGCCGCCACCCAGCAGACCTTCGGCTTCGACACCGCGGTCAGCACCGCCACCGACGCCATCGACAAGCTCCACTCCACCGCCGAGGCCCACGAGCGGGTCATGGTGGTCGAGGTGATGGGGCGCTACGCCGGCTGGATCGCGCTCCACTCCGGCCTCTCCGGCGACTCCGACGTCATCCTCATCCCCGAGATCCCCTTCGACATCGACAAGGTCTGCGACCGGATCATGGAGAACGAGGTGCGGGGCAAGCGCCACGGCATCGTGGTGGTGGCCGAGGGGGCCAGGGTGGGCGGGCAGCTGGTGACCCGGGAGAAGACCGACGAGCGGCGCGAGGAGGTGGTGCTGGGCGGCATCGCCGAGTGGGTGGCCAAGGAGATCCACCGGCGCACCGGCAAGGAGACCCGCTCGCTGGTGCTCGGCCACCTGCAGCGCGGCGGCTCCCCCACCACCTGGGACCGGCTCCTCTCGCTGCGCTTCGGCGCCGCCGCGGTCCGCTTCATCGCCGAGGGGCGGCGCAACGTCATGGTGGCCTGGCAGCCGCCGCACATGACCGCGGTCCCCATCAGCGAGGTGATCGGCAAGACCAAGCTGGTCCCGATCGACTCGGACACCGTGCAGACCTGCCGCGACCTGGGCATCTCGCTGGGCGACTGAGCTTGCAGGCTGGTCGCGCCGCCGCCACGGCGCTAGGATCACCCCATGCGAGGCGCCAACCGCGCGGTGACCCTGGTCCTGCTGGCGCTGACCGGCTGCGCCACCAGCGCCGCCTTCCTCTGCCCGGCCCGCGGCGGGCCGGCCTGGCGCGACGTCGGCAGCGATCACTTCGTGCTGCGCACCGACCTCGACCTCGAGGACGCCACCCTGCTGCTGGCCCGCCTGGAGCGGCTCCGCGCCGCCGTCACCTCGGCGCTCTTCGACCAGGCCCCTGCCTCGCGGACCGGGGTCGAGGTGGTGGCCTTCCGGACCGAGGCGGCCTACCGCGCCTTCGCCCCCCCGGGGGTCGACGCCTACTACCTGCGCTCCGCCGGCGGCCCGCCCCGCATCGTGGTGGCCGGCCGGCTCGACAGCCGGCAGCGCGCCATGCTGGCCCACGAGCTGACCCACCACTACCTGTCGCTGGTCTTCGTGCGGCAGCCGCGCTGGTTCTCCGAGGGGCTGGCCACGCTGATGGAGCCGGTCGGCGACGAGACCGGCGGCGGCAGCATGACGGTGGGGCAGGCCCCCCCGACGCGGGTGAGCCGGCTGCGCAACGCCCTGAGCCGCGTCCCGACCCGGGACCTGCTCACCTGGGAGGGCGGCTCGACCCAGCACCACTCGGCCCTCGACTACTACGCGTCGAGCTGGCTGCTGGTCCACTTCCTCGCCTTCCGCACGCCGGAGCGCTTCACCGAGCTGCAGCGGCGGCTGGTGCGCGGCGAGTCGCCCGACGCCGCCTGGCGCGGCGCCTTCCCGGAGTGGAGCCCGTCGCAGCCGCGCGCCCTGGAGGGGCTCGACCGGGCGCTCGAGGCCTACCTGGCCGGCGAGGCCCAGACCCGGGCGCGAGAGGTGCCAGAGGCCTGGCGAGGCAAGCCCCAGGTCCGGCTCATCCCGGCCCCGGAGGTCCACGCCATCCGGCTCGGGCTCTGGGGGCTGGGGCCGGACAAGGGTCGCGAGGCGCTCCGCGCCGAGGTCGACGAGGCGCTCACCGAGGACCCGGATCACCCGCTGGCGCTGCAGCACCTGGCGACCCTGACCGGGGTGCCGCCGCTGCCGCTGGCGCGCCGCGCCGTCGCCAGCCACCCGGACGACCCCCGGGCCTGGACCTTCCTGGCCGGCGCGCTCAAGGGGGAGCCCTTCGACGCCGAGCGGCTCGCCGCCTACCGGAAGGCGGCCGAGCTGGCCGAGGGGAACGCCGCGGCGCTCCACAACCTGGCGGTCGAGCTGCTGGCGCAGGGGCAGAGCGGCCAGGCGCTGCCGGTGGCGCGCGAGGCGGTGCGGCTGGCCCCGTGGAGCCCGCCGCTCCTCGACGGCTACGCGGCGGTGCTCATCGATCTCGGGCAGTGCGCGCCGGCCATCGAGGTGCAGGAGCGGGCCCTGGAGGTCTTCCCGGAGCGGTCGAGCGAAGCGGCGCGCCAGTCGCTCAAGGAACGGCTGGCGACCTACCGGGCCCAGTGCCGGCAGGCCCCGCCCCCGGGCGCGGCGTCAGCGCCGGCGGGCGGGCGCTGAGCGGGCCGGCCCCGGGCGCGCGGTGAGCGTCGGCGCCTCGGCCTTCACCGCGGCGCGGAGGATGGCGAGCGCCGCGGCGAGGTCGGGCGGCAGCGGGGCCTCGAAGCGCAGCGCCTTGCCGGTCCGGGGGTGGGCGAAGCCGAGCCGCCAGGCGTGGAGCCCCTGCCGTCCCAGCGCCGCCGCCGCCAGCCGCACCGGGTCGTCGGCGTCGAGCCGACCCTCGCGGCGCAGGCCGCCGTAGACCGGGTCGGCCAGCAGCGGGTGACCGGCCTCGGAGAGGTGGACCCTGATCTGGTGGGTGCGACCGGTCTCGAGCGCCACCTCGAGCAGGGCCGCCCCGTCACCGAACCGCTCCAGCGTGCGCCAGCCGGTCACGGCGCGGCGGCCGCCCCCGACCCGCCCGGTGTAGCGGGTCCGGTCGCGCGGGTGGCGGCCGTACGGGGTGTCGAGCCGGCCGGTGTCGGCCGGGACGCCGTGGCAGAGGGCCAGGTAGGTCTTCTCGACGGTGCGCGCCTTGAAAGCGGCCTGCAGCTTGAGCAGGGAGGCCTCGCGCTTGGCCACCACCAGGCAGCCGGAGGTCTCCTTGTCGAGCCGGTGGACCAGGCCGAGCCGGGCGCCGCCCGGGGCGCCGGCGCCGAGCCGGTGCAGCAGGGCGTTGACCACCGTGCCGGCCGGCGTGCCGCGGGCCGGGTGCACCACCATGCCGGCCGCCTTGTCGAGCACCAGCAGGTCGGCGTCCTCGTGGAGCACCGAGAGCGGGAGGTCCTGGGCCACCAGGCCGGAGGGGGCCGGCGCCGGCTCCTCCAGCGCCACCGGCTCGCCGCCGCGGACCCGCTGGGATGGGCGGGCCGGCTGCCCGGCCACGGTCACGTGCCCGGCCTCGAGCAGCCGCTGGGCCCGGGCCCGGCTCAACCCGGGCCAGAGCTTCACCAGCGCGAGATCGAGCCGCAGGCCGGCCAGGTCGCCGGGGATGACCCGCTCGCGCCGCGCCGGTCCGGCCACGCCCTACCAGATCTTGGAGCGGATGCGGGCCTTCGACTTCAGGATCACGTCGACGATGGCGCGATCGAAGAAGTTGGTGCGCCCGAACAGCTCGGCGGCGACGCGCGAGCGGTAGTGGTCACGCCCTTCGGCCAGCTCGTCCTTGAGCGCGTCGAAGAAGGTGTCCTGCTGGATGCTCTTGACGATCTTCTCCTCGTTGTAGAGGGAGATGTCCGAGCAGATGGCCCGGGCCAGCCGCATCGCCTGCTCTGGGGCTTCGATCAGCGCCATGCGGCAGATGGTACGAGAGCCGGTCGGCCCGGTCAACGAACCGGCCGCGCGCGGCGCGCTACTGCTTCGGCTCGGCGTCGCTCCCGGCGCCCATCCGCTCGAGGTAGGAGCGGGCCACCTTCTGGCCGTCGAGCCGCAGCTCGCGGGCCAGGCTCATGATGATGCCGCGCAGGTAGACCGGGGCCGGCAGCGCCTTCCAGCGGTCCTGCTCGATGTTCTCGAGGTGGTGGCGGGTGATGCGGGTCCGCTCGGCCAGCAGCGGGATGGTGAGGCCGCGCGACTCCCGGACCCGCCGGAGCAGCTCGCCCGACCACGGGGCGCCCTCCGGGATCGCCGGTGGAGGAGGTGGCGCCACCTCCTTCTCGAGGAGGATGGGTGAAGGCGGGCCCTGCAGGACCAGGGGAGCGGCGACCGGGACCGTGAGCGGGATGGGGACCGGGCCGGCCAGGCCGGGGAGCGTCCCCTGGCCCGCGCCGACGGGGTCGGTCTGCCGGGGGGCGGTCTGCGGCGCGACTGGTGCCGATGGTGCGGGCGGTGGCTCGGCCGGCCCCAGCCCCTCGGCGGCCGCCACCAGCGGCAGCCCGGGCGAGACATGGAGCGGCTCGGCCGCCACCGGCTCGGCCGACGGCGCAGACGGGGCCAGCGGCGCCGGCCAGGTGGTGGGCGTGGCGGTCGGGGCCTCGTGGCGTGGCTCCGGCACTGGCGTATGCGCGGGCACGGGCGGAGGTGTGAACGACGGGGCCGGCGGGCGGACGCCGATCCGTTCGTCGTAGCGGGAGCGGGCACTCGGGTCGAGCAGGACCGCCCTGGCCTCCTCGATGCGGCTCGCCAGGAGCGCCGACTCCTCGGCGGAGGCGAGCGTGTAGGTGACCAGGGAGCCGGGGCCGTAGGTGGCGGCGGCCCGGTCGCAGGCCCGGGCGATCTCCTCGGGCGCCGCCTCCACCGAGACCTCGATGATCTCGTAGAGGGTCTGGTCCGAGAGCCGCTTCACGCCTGGTCCGCGATCCGTCCCGGCTGCTCGGCCGCGAGCAGCCGATCGGTGATCCGCTCGAAGGCGAGGCTGGCGGCCGCCTCGGGCCGGTCGACCAGCAGGGGGCGGCGGACCCGGACGGCCCGCCACATCTCGTCGTCGTGGTCGATGCCGCCCAGGTAGTCCATCTCCAGGCCGAAGTACTTGCGCCAGGCGGCCACCACGGCGTGGCCCATCTCGGCGTCCTGCGGGGTGCGGACCTGGTTGACCACCAGCCTGGGGCGGAAGGCGGAGAGCTGGCGGGCGAGGTTGGCGCCGGCCTCCGGATCGCGCTCCGCCACCGCCGAGACCAGCTCGACCGGGCTGCGGAAGCTGGCCCCCTCCATGATGCCGTGGAGCAACCCCTCGTACCCGAAGACCTGCGAGACGTTCCGGACCCGCCGCCAGAAGGCCGCCTTGACGAAGCGGTAGGCGTTCTCGACGGCGGTCGGCTCCGGCACCAGCACCAGCAGGCCGTGGTCGGAGACGAGGAAGAAGTCGAGGACGTTGGTGTGGGTCCCGGCGCCGAGGTCGAGGATGGCGAAGTCGACGTCCATGGCCTGGACGTGGCGCAGCAGCCGCATCTTCTGGGCGTGCTTGGGCGTGGCCGCCTCGAGGTTGTCGAGCGCGCCGGAGACCAGGCCGAGGTTCGGGATCCCGGTCGGCGTGACCACGTCCTCGATCCGCTCGACCTTGCGGTCGATGAAGTCGGAGAGCGTGCGCCGCGGCAGGTCGAGGCCGAGCGTGGTGTGGAGGTTGGCGCCGCCCAGGTCGGCGTCGACCAGCACCACGCGCTGTCCGCGGCGGGCGAGCGCGATGGCGAGGTTGGCCGAGATCAGGCTCTTGCCGATACCGCCCTTGCCGCCGCCCACCGAGAGGATGCGCTTGGCTCGCGGCAGGGTCTTTCGGGGCCGGGGTGCGGCGCGGGCCGGCGACGGCTCGGCGGTCCCGACCGTCGACGGATCGTGAAGCTGCACCAGCTTGAGGAGGGGCCCGTCCGCCATGGTGGAAGAGTCTACGCCCGGCGCCGGGGAAGTCCAAGAATCGCGCCTCCTTGGGCCCGCTTCGGGGGACCGCGGAGCTACTCTGGGACGGGTGCGGCGGGGACGGGCGCGGCGAGCAGCAGGTACGAGGCGTAGGAGCGCATCACCCGCTTCACGTAACCCCTCGTCTCGTCGAAGGGAATCTCCTCGATCCACTCGTCCAGCGCCACGCCGCGCCCTCCCTCTCGCCACCGGCTCACCGCCCCCTCCCCGGCGTTGTAGGCCGCCAGGGCCTTCGGCGCGGAGCCGGCGTAGCGCTTCAGAAGCTGCCCCAGGTAAGCCGCGCCGATCCGGATCGAGGTCTCGGGGTCGGTGAGCGCGGCGCGGTCCGGGCTCGGGAGCTTGAGCCGGCGCGCCACCTGCTGGGCGGTCGGCAGCATCAGCTGGGTCAGCCCGATCGCCCCGGCCGCCGAGACCGCCTCCGGGTCGAGCCCGCTCTCCTCGCGCATCAGGGCCTGCAGGAGCGCCACCGGGACCTCGGCGCTGGCGGCCGCCCGCGCCACCTGGTCGGACCAGGCCCGCGGGTAGGCGAGCGCCCAGGCCGGCCGCGCCGCCCCGTCTGGCGGCCGGCGCAGCGCCGCCCTCGCCTCGCTCCGCAGCAGCTGGTGCGCCTCCCGGTGGTCACCGGCCCGGGTGAGCAGCGCCGCCAGCAGCAGCACCTGCGGCGTCGGCTCGCCCTTCCCGGCGCCGAGCCGGCCCCGCTCGATGGCCAGCAGCTCCTCGCCGGCCGCCCTCGTCAGCCCGAGCCGGAGCAGCAGCACGGCCGCCCTGAGGTGCGGGTCCTCGCGCAGGTCGCCCGGGTCGAGCGGCCAGGGGCTCTCCGCCGCCGCCGGCCGCGGCTCGGGGAGCTGCAGGCCGACCTTCCCGGCCAGCCGGGCCCTGGCGAGCTGCGCGTAGAAGTCGGCCGGCGCCGCCTCGACCAGGCCGCGCCAGATGGCGGCGGCCGCCCGGGCGCCGCCCGGCCCCTGCCCGGCCAGCAGCGTGGCGCGCCAGTAGGCGGCGCGGGCGTGCTCGTAGGGATCGACCTCGCGCCGATCCTCCTCGATGGCCAGCAGCGCGGCGATGGCGCCGGCCCGGTCCCCCGCCTGCCGCGAGAGCCAGGCCAGCCGGAAGCGGGCCTCGTCGTGCCTGTCGCCGTCGGGGTGGCGGCGGACCAGCTCGACCAGCGCCTGCCGGGCCTCGGCGCCGCGGCCGGCCCGGACCAGCAGCTCGGCCGACGCGACCAGGGCGTCGTCGGCCAGCGGGCTGGCCGGCTGCTCCCGGGCGAAGCGCTGGTAGAGCCGCTGCGCCTCCTCCCGCAGCCCCTGGGCCTGCACCGCGGTGGCCAGCACGTAGAGCGCCCGGGTCCGGATGGCCGGGTCGACGCAGCGCTCGGCCACCGGCCGGAGCAGCTCGGCCGACCTGGCGTTCTGCCGGTCCCGGCGCAGCGCCCGCCCGAGCGCCGCGTGGACCCGGCAGGCGAGCGGCTGCCCGGCGGCCGGCGCCGGCCCGGCCCGGGCCAGCGGCTCGAGCAGGGCGATGGCGTCGGGGATCCGGTTCCGCTCCACCAGCTGCTCGGCCCGGCGCACCGTGCTCTCGGCGTCGGGGTCGGCCCCGGCGTCGGCCGGGAGCCGCTTCAGGGCCGCCAGGCAGCCGGGCCCCTCGGGGGCGATGGCATGGTCGGCCCAGCAGCGGAGCAGCGCGGCCCGGGCCGCCTCGGGCTCGGGCGGGACGAGCAGCAGCCTCAGCCCCCCGGCCAGCGCCAGCGCCGCGGCGGCCGGGTCTGGCCGGGCCGGGTCGGCCGGCGGCGGCCGGTCGAGGAGCGGACCGAGGATGGCCAGCGCCTCCGCGGGCCGCCCCGCCGCGCCGAGCGCGCGCGCCTGCCGCACCAGGGCGTCGGGGTGGATCATGGCGCTGGCCGGGACCCGGGCGAAGGCGGCGGCCGCCTCGAGGTGACGCTCCAGCCTGAAGAGGCAGCGCCCGGTGAGCGCCTCGATCCGCCCGGCCAGGTCGGGGAGCTGCCCGGCCAGCCCCCGCGCCGAGCCGAGCGAGGCGGGGCAGTCGCCGGTCGCCTCCTCGGCCAGCGCCCGCAGCAGGCGCGCCTCGGGCCCCACGGCCCCCTCGAGCGCCGCCAGCGCCTCCCCGCCCCTGCCGGCGGTGAGCAGGCGGCCGGCCTCCCCCGCCCGTCCCCGCAGCGCCGGAGCCAGGTCACCCTCGGTGAAGGGCGCGGCCGCGAGGGGGGCGGCGAGGGCGAGGGCGGCGGCGAGGGCGGCGACGGTCATCTCGAGCGGAGGGTGCGACGCCAAGGGCGGGACGGTCAAGTCGGCGCCGGCCCGCCGGCGAAAGCGCGCCGGCTCGGGGTAAGGTGTGGGGGCGTGGACATCCGGACCCAGGCCGCCCTGCTCGCCGCCATCGTCACCCTGGCCCTCGCCGTGGCGGCGCTGCTGCGCGACAACCGCTCCCGCGTCTTCACCCTCTTCGCGGTGCTGGCCATCGACCTGGCGCTCTTCTCGGTGGCGCTCTGCTTCCTGCGCTGGCCGGAGTTCCAGTTGGCCGAGGCCTGGTGGAGCCGGCTCCTGGTCGCCTCCGGCTCGCTCATCCCTTCGGCGGCGCTCGCCTTCTACCTGGAGTTCCTCGGGGTGGCCCGCCGCCCGGCCCGGCGCGCCCGCAACGCCATGCTGGCCGGCTGGGTGGGCGGCCTGGTGGTGGCCGCCTCGCCGCTGGTCCACGTGCGGCTGGCCCTGGTGGCGGTGGCCGTCTACGTCCTCTTCGGCCTGGCGGTGGTGGTCTCGGTGCTGCTCAACCGGATGCGCGCCGCCGCCACCCGGGTCGAGCGGGCCCGCCTCCGCTACCTCTTCATCGGCGCGCTGGTGGCCATGGGGCTCTCGGCCCTCGAGGTGGTGCTGGCCCCGTACTTCCACGTGCCGCTCGAGGGGCTCGGCTCCATCGCCCTGACCATCTACATGTTCTTCCTCTCGCAGACGCTGCAACGCCACCGGCTGCTCGACCTGCACGAGTTCCTCGGCAAGATCCTGGTGGTCACCGCGCTCGGCCTGGTGCTGGTGACCGTCTACGGCGGCCTGGTCTCCTGGGTGGGCGACCGGCGCGAGCTCTTCTACTTCAACACCGTGGTCGCCTCCTTCGTGATCCTCTCGCTCTTCGAGCCGCTGCGCCACCGGGTCGAGGAGTGGGTGGTGGCCACCCTCTTCACCGAGCGCTACGAACTGGTGCGCAAGCTCGAGCGGATCCGGGACCGGGCCGCCACCGTCATCGACCCGAACGAGCTGGCGGTGGTGGTGCTCGACGGCCTGATCGAGACCCGGCGCGTCACCCACGCCTCGATCTGGCTGCTCTCCGAGGACCGCCCCGGGTTCCGGCCCCTCGACTCGCGCGGCCCGGCCCCGGCCACCTTCCTCGAGCCGGCCGCGGCCCGCGCCCTGATGGCCGCGGTGGCGGCCGGGCAGAAGGCGGTGCTGCTGGAGAACCTCGACCGCCGCATGGGCGAGCTGCAGCGGCTGCTCCCCACCGGCCCGGCCGAGGCGGTGGCCCGCTCCGGCCGGCTGGCGCTGGCGGCGGTCGAGGCCGAGCTGGAGCGGCTCGGCGACGCCCGGCAGGTGATGGCCTCGATGAAGGCCGGCATCTGCATGCCGCTGGCCGCCGGCGAGCGGCCGGTCGGCTTCCTGGCCTGCTGGGACGAGCGCGTCCCCGAGGCCTTCGCCTCCGACGAGATCGCGGCGCTGCTGGAGCTGGGGGAGCGCTGCGCCCTGGTCATCGAGAACTCCAAGCTCTACGTCCAGATGAAGGAGCGCGATCGCCTCGCCGCCATCGGCGAGATGTCGGCCGGCCTGGCCCACGAGATCCGCAACCCGCTGGCCGCCATCAAGGGGGCCATCCAGTACCTCGACCCGTCCACCCTGCCGGGCGAGGAGCGCGAGTTCCTCGAGATCGTGGTCGACGAGGTCAACCGGCTCAACGGCGTGGTCACCCAGTTCCTCGACTACTCGCGGCCGCTCAAGCCGTCGCTCGCCCCCACCGACCTCAACGAGGTGGTCTCGCGCACCTTCAAGCTGCTGCAGAGCACCGTCCCCACCGGCATCGAGCTCACCGTCGAGCTCTCCGCCGAGCCGCAGCGGGTGCTCTGCGACGCCGAGCAGCTCAAGCAGGTCTTCATCAACCTGGCCCAGAACGGCTTCCAGGCCATGCCCGCGGGCGGCCGGCTCTCGGTGAGCACCAGCGTGGTCCGCGACGAGCTGGCCTTCTGGCGCGAGGGCTCGCGCCGGCCGGACCAGGTGGAGGTGCGCTTCCGTGACACCGGCCCCGGCATCCCCGAGGGGGAGCGCGAGCGCATCTTCGTCCCCTTCTACACCACCAAGGAGAAGGGGACCGGGCTGGGGCTGGCCATCTGCCTGCGCCTGGTCCGCGCCCACCAGGGGACGCTGGTGATCCGCTCCCCGCCCGGCGGCGGCGCCGAGTTCATCGTCTCGCTCCCGGCCCTGCGCGAGGAGCGGCTCGAGCCGCACACCGCCGCCCCCCCGCCCGACGACAAGACCCGCCAGGCCCGCCGCAAGCGGGCCGAGGCGCGGCTGCGCGACCTGAAGCGGCGCAAGGGGTAGCCCTGCCCTCGCCCGGCGATCCGTGCTACCACCATCCCCGTGGCGCACGTCCTCATCGTCGACGACGAGCCGAACATCCGCCGCATCCTCGCGGCGATGCTGAAACGCGACGGCTACGAGGTCACCACCGCGGCCGACGGCGAGCAGGGGCTGGCGGTGATGCAGCGCACCCCGGTCCACGTGGTGGTCACCGACCTGGTCATGCCCCGGCTCGGCGGCATGGAGCTGCTGGCCCGGGTCCGGGCCGAGTACCCCGACATCCCGGTCATCCTCATCACCGCCCACGGCACCGTCGACAGCGCCGTGGCGGCGCTCAAGGCCGGGGCCTTCGACTACGTCACCAAGCCCTTCGAGCAGGAGGAGCTGCGCAAGGTGATCGCCAAGGCGACCCGCGCCAACGACCTGGAGCGGCGCAGCCTCCACGAGGGGACCGCCGAGGGCGACCGCCCGCCGCTGGTGGGCAAGTCGCCGGCGATGCGGACCATCTACGACATGGTGGCCCGGGTGGCCGACTCGCCGTCGACGGTGCTCATCACCGGCGAGAGCGGGACCGGCAAGGAGCTGATCGCCAAGGCGCTGCACCGCGGCTCCACCCGCCGCGACAAGCCGCTCATCAAGGTCAACTGCGCCGCCATCCCCAAGGACCTCGTCGAGTCGGAGCTCTTCGGCTACCAGAAGGGCGCCTTCACCGGGGCGGTCGGCGACAAGCCGGGGCGCTTCGAGCTGGCCGACGGCGGCACCCTCTTCCTCGACGAGATCGGGGAGATCCCGGTCGAGATCCAGGTCAAGCTGCTGCGCGCCCTGCAGGAGTCGGAGTTCGAGCGGGTCGGCGGCATCCGCACCCTCAAGGTCGACGTCCGGCTCATCGCCGCCACCAACCGGGACCTGAAGTCGCTGATCGCCGACGGGCGGTTCCGCGAGGATCTCTTCTACCGGCTGGCGGTGGTCCCCATCGCCCTGCCGCCGCTGCGCGACCGGCGCGAGGACATCCCGCTGCTGGTCGGCCACTTCATCGAGAAGTACAACCGGCGGCTCGGCAAGAAGGTGGAGCGGATCGACGAGGAGGCCCTGGCGCTGCTGGTCGAGTACGGCTGGCCTGGGAACATCCGCGAGCTGGAGAACCTCATGGAGCGGTCGGTGCTCTTCGCCGACGGCGTCACCATCCACGCCTCCTCCCTGCCCGACTCGCTCCGCGAGACCGGCCAGCCCCCGCCCTCCCCCATCGCCGCGGTCGGCCCGCTCGGCGCCATCGCCGCCCCCAGCGGCGCCTCGATGAAGGAGATCGTCCGCCAGGCCCAGGCCGAGCTGGAGCGCGAGCTGATCTCCCGGGCCCTCGACGAGACCGGCGGCAACGTCACCAGGGCGGCCAAGCGGCTGCAGATCAGCCGAAAGTCGCTCCAGGTCAAGATGAAGGAGCTCGGGCTGCGGGACGCCGAGAACGGCGCCGGCGAAGACTGACGCCCTGGGGACCTCCCTTGCGGGGTCCAGGGGCGTGCCGGGAGCGGCGCCTTCACCTTGACCACGCTCCGGCGCGGCTGCTAGCGTCAAATCCCCCCTCCGGAGGAGCCTCATGGGCCGGCTTTCCGCCGTCATCACCGCCGCTTCGCTGCTCGCGCTCGCCGCCCCCACCTGGGCGGCCGAGCTCACCCACGTCGCCACCGCCGCCGAGCCGGACAGCGCCTTCAACTTCGACCTCTCGGTCCGCTGGGAGCGCACGCAGAAGCGGGCCACCATCACCCGGGAGCGGGCCACCGCGGTCACGGCCAGCGAGCCCTTCGGCCGGGTCGATGACCTGCCGGAGCTGAGCTACAGCGAGACCACCAACCTGATCGTCCCGCGCATCGGCTTCGGCGTCTACCAGGACGTCGAGCTCCACTTCGAGCTGCCCTACTACCTGGGGCAGGACGTCTCCTGGAAGTACGCCAGCGACGTCGCCCTCGCCGCCGACAGCAGCGTCACCACCAACGGCGTCGACGCCAACGGCGCCCCCTGCGCCGGCAACTGCCCGCTCTTCTCCGCCGGCCCCAAGAACGCCACCGTCTACCACGGCGGCGTGCTCGGCGACCTGAAGGCCGGCGTGGCCTGGGGCATCCTCTCCGACGTCAAGGACGACACCAAGCCCTTCTGGCTGGTCGGCCTCGACATCACCTTCCCCACCTCGGCCCTCTACGACCCCTGGGCGGGGCGCCAGGCTGGAAACAACTTCGAGTCGCCCTTCTCGCTGCCGACCAAGGTGGCCGGGGTGGGCCAGAA
The DNA here is from genome assembly GCA_031388695.1 of Anaeromyxobacter sp. Classification (GTDB taxonomy): domain Bacteria; phylum Myxococcota; class Myxococcia; order Myxococcales; family Anaeromyxobacteraceae; genus JADKCZ01. Next base: position 43,642 of record JANMRY010000176.1, read on the forward strand.
GATCTGGAAGTTCGACCTCCAGACCGCCCTCTCCAAGCGGATCGGCCCGATCGACCCCTACTTCAAGGCCCACCTGACGCTGCCGCGCCGCTTCTCCTCCATCTACTCCAACTGCGATCACGTCGGCGACGCCACGGCCCCGGCGGCCGGCCTCGCCTTCACCAGCGCCGCCGCCACCAACTGCGCCCTCCCGCAGTGGAAGGACAAGGCCGGCGCCCAGCTCCCCTGGAACACCGGCATCACCTTCGGCATCGAGTTCGTCACCCTCGAGGACAAGAAGGAGGGGCAGCGCGTCGTCATCGACACCCGCCTGATCGCCGAGTACACCTCGAAGGCGCGCTGGTACAACGAGCTGACCGACGCCACCGGCAAGCTGCACCAGACCGGCAGCTACATGGAGCTGGGCGGGCTGATCTCCTTCCTCTTCCGCGCCTCCCGCTACGTGGCGGTGCAGGGGCAGGCCAGCTACACCTACGAGACCGCCCACCTGCTGACCGGCGAGGCGCTCGGCGTCAACGACGCCACCAACAGCTCGCCCGGCCAGAACCCGAACTTCGACTGGCGCTGGGACGCGCCGGGGCGCCGCTTCCGCATCAGCAGCGCCGGCGTCTTCTCGCTGCAGGCCTCGGGCATCATCAACTTCTAGGCCCCCGGGCCGGCCGGCCGGCGCACCCGCTCAGCCGCGCTTGAGCCGCTCCAGGGCGTCGTAGACCTCGGCCCGCTTCAGGCCGCGGGCCCGCGCCACCTCGCGCGCGGTCAGGCTGGGGGGCTCGCCGGCGTCGAGCCGGCGTCGCAGCTCGACCTCGAGCGGCTCGGCCACCTCGGGCGCCGGCGCCGCGTCGGCCCCCGCCACCACGATGGTCACCTCGCCGCGCACCTCGCCGACGAAGCGGGCAGCCAGCTCCGAGAGCCGGCCCCGCGCCAGCTCCTCGTGCAGCTTGGTCAGCTCGCGCCCCACCAGCGCCGCCCGGTCGCCCAGCGCCTCGGCCAGGTCGGCGAGGGTGGCGGCGGTCCGGTTGCCGGCCTCGTAGAGCACCAGCGTGGCCGGGATCCCGCGCAGGAACGCCAGCCGCTCGGCGCGCGCGCCGCCCTTGCGCGGCAGGAAGCCGGTGAAGAAGAACTGGTCGGCCGGGAAGCCCGACGCCATCAGCGCGGTGAGCGCCGCCGAGGGGCCGGGGATGGGCACCACCGGCACCCCGGCCTCCCAGGCGGCCGCCACCAGCGCCACCCCCGGGTCGGAGACCCCCGGCGTCCCGGCGTCGGTGCAGAGCGCCACGTCCTGCCCGGCCCGGAGCCGGTCGAGGACCGGCTCGAGCCGGCCGCGCTCGTCGAAGGCCGGCAGCGAGAGCAGCGTCGGGGCGTCGACCGCGAGGTGGGCGAAGAGCCTGGAGGTGCGGCGGGTGTCCTCGGCGGCCACCGCGCCGACCGCCTGCAGCGTCTCGGCGGCGCGCGGCGACAGGTCGCCGAGGTTGCCGATGGGGGTGGCCAGCACGTAGAGCGTCCCCGGACCACCGGCCCCGCCCGTCCCTCCAGCCCCGCCGGCCCGGTCGCCGCTCACGGGCAGGCCCGTCCGCTGGCGTCGAAGGCGCCGCGCACCAGCTCGAAGCGCGGCTCTGGCCCGTCGAGCAGCACCGCCACCACGTCGAAGCGGAGCGCCGCGCCGAGGGCGTCGTTGCGCTGGGCCCAGTCGGTCGCCGCCGCCACCACCCGGCGCGCCTTCAGGGTGCCCACCGTCTCGAGCGGCGAGCCCTGGGCGGCGCTGCTGCGGCTCCGGACCTCGACGAAGGCGATCACCTGCCCCTCGCGGCAGACCAGGTCGACCTCTCCCCGCCGGGTGGCGTGGTTGCGGGCCAGCGTCTGGTAGCCGAGCCCGGCCAGGTAGCGCTCGGCCAGGGCCTCGGCCTCCCGCCCCAGCTCGCGGCGCGGGGGGGCGCTCAGGCCGGCCGGGGCGATCGTCGCTCACCTTCAGACCTGGTGGTCCGCGGCCTCGCGGAAGGCCGGGTCGGTGGTGGCGTGGAGCAGCTGCCCGGGGCGAGCCAGCGCCTTGAGCAGCCGCCCGGCGGTGCGCCGGACCCCGTCGGAGTGCCCGGAGAAGGTGTCCTCGACGATGCCCACCGACTTGCCGCCCGCCAGGGCCTGCTCCAGCAGGGCCAGCTTGAGCGCCAGGTAGACCATGTCCCGCTCCGCCGGCGGCAGGGTCATGGCCGGCACCGGGCGGCCACCGCTCAGCACCTGCACGTTGCCGCGATCGTCGGCGCTGACCCCGGTGAGCCGGTTGAGCGTGAAGGCGGCCACCGCCTGGGAGGCCTTGGCCGAGAGGGCGCGGGCCACCGAGGGGGGGCTCCCGCCCAGTTCGGCCGCGGCCCGCTCCAGCAGCCCTCGCAGCGGCTCGCCGCCCGG
>JANMRY010000004.1:0-27174 GCA_031388695.1 Anaeromyxobacter sp.
GCCGACGTCCTCGACCGTGTGGTGGGCGTCGACCTCGAGGTCGCCGCGCGCCCTGACGTCGAGCGCCAGCCCGCCGTGGCGGGAGAGCTGCGCCAGCATGTGGTCGAAGAAGGGCAGGCCGGTGTCGGTGCGGCAGGAGCCACCGCCGAGCGCCAGCTTGACGGCGATGTCGGTCTCCCTGGTCTTGCGGGCGATCCGCCCCTGCCCCGGCTTCGGCTTCGGCTTCGGCTTCGGCTTCGACTTCCTGGCCGCCATCAGCGCCTCCCCCTGCCCTTCGGCTTCGACTTCGACTTCGACTTCGAGCCCGGCCGCTTCGCCGGCCCCGGCTTCGCCTTCGCGCCCTCGACCCGCACCTGCAGCGCCCGCCAGTGGGCCAGCAGCCCCTCGGCCCCGGCCAGCGCCTCGATGGCCGGCGCCACCGCCGCCAGCGCCGCGGGCGTGAACTCGATGAGGCTCTGGCGCCGCCGGAAGGTGGCGACCGAGAGCGGCGAGGCGAAGCGGGCCGTCCCGGCCGTCGGCAGCACGTGGCTCGGGCCGGCCAGGTAGTCGCCGACCGCCTCGGGTGTCGAGCCACCGACGAAGAGCGCGCCGGCGCGGGTCAGCTTCGGCACCAGCTTGCGGGCCCCGGCGGCGTGGATGGCCAGGTGCTCCGGCGCGAACCGGTCGGCCAGCGAGACCGCCTCGGCCAGCGTGCGGGTGATCACCAGCGCCCCCCGCTCGGCGATTGAGCGGGCGGCGATCTCGCGGCGCGGCAGGTCGCCGAGCTGCCGGGCCACCTCGGCCTTGACGGCCTCGGCCAGCTTCTTCGAGGGCGTCACCAGCACCGCCACCGCCCGCACGTCGTGCTCGGCCTGGGCCAGGAGATCGGCGGCCACCTCGACCGCCGAGGCGTTCGCGTCGGCCAGCACCAGGATCTCGCTCGGGCCGGCGATCATGTCGATGTCGACCTGGCCGAAGACCAGCCGCTTGGCGGCCGCCACGTAGGCGTTCCCCGGCCCGCAGATCTTGTCGACCGCCGGCACCGTGGCGGTCCCGTAGGCGAGCGCCGCCACCGCCTGGGCGCCGCCCACCCGGAAGAGCCGGGAGACGCCCGAGACGTGGCAGGCGGCCAGCGTCCAGCCGTCGACGGCGCCGGTGGCGAAGAGCCCGGGCGTGGTCACCACCACCTCGCCGACCCCGGCCACGCGGGCCGGGATGGCGGTCATCAGCACCGAGGAGGGGTAGCGGGCGGTGCCGCCCGGCACGTAGAGCCCGACCCGGGCCAGGGGGTGGGTGAGCTGGGCCAGCCGGGCCCCGAGGGGATCGGTGAAGGCCGGCACCTCGGCGTCGCGCTCCCGCGCGTGGAAGGCCTCGACCCGGTCGGCCGCCAGCTGCAGCGCCTTGCGGCCGTCGGCCGGCAGCCCCTTCCAGGCGGCGGCGAAGTCGGAGGGGCCGAGCGCCAGCGCCGCGGCGTTGGCCGGCACCCAGCGGTCCCAGCGGCTGGTGTAGTCGAGCAGGGCGGCGTCGCCGCGGGCGCGCACGTCGGCCACCACCCTGGCGGCCGCCTCGCGGACCGGGGCCTCGTCCTCGTCCGAGCCGCGCGCGCAGAGGGCGCGCCAAGGGTCGTCGAAGCTGGGGGCGGTGGTGACGAGCGTCTTCACGGGTGGTCCTCGGGGGGGCCCGTTTTCATACCGCATCGACGGGGTGCGAGGCGAGCCGGCAGGCCAAAGAGCGCCAGTCAAAGCTCATGGACTCAAGTGGTTTCGGGCCGGGAAGCAGCCTCCTTCGATGAATCGGAACGCCGCCAGTCACAAACCTAGTCGTCATTCGTCCCCCTTGGCGGCGAGGCTCCAGGGAGGTGGTGTCGCGCCGGGCAAAACGGTGGCGAGATCAGAGGGTGTTATGCGTCAAACCGGCCGTGAGGTCAGGGGTGGACCCGCTGTTGATTGTTCTGTGAACGGGCCCAGCCTGAAGCCTTCTCGTCCATTCCTCGACGGGGTCCAAGTCATGATTGGTCGTGTTCTCTTGCTGGTATTCGCTCTAGGAGCAACGATGCCTGCGACAGCGCAGGTGGCGTGCACACCCTACGCGCCCTCGGAAGGTCTCTTCCTCAATACGCAGAGTTTCGCAAAGGTCCCGACTACCGGTGTGACTGTTGGTCCCTATGTGATTTCTGAGAACCTCACCAATTCCACGGTGACAGTATCCAAGGCGGAAACGGTCGTCGCCTCAATCCAGATGACCAACGGAAAGGCGGCCTGGTATCTCTCCTTCCCTTCCACAGGGCCCGCGGCCACGGCCAACAGATTCCTGATCCTCGATATCCACTCCACGGACAACGTTGCAGCCTATATCGACTATTCCCCAATCGCATTGGATCTTGGGGCTTGGAAGCCCGGCCAGATTCTGAGCGGATACCCTCTGAATTTTGACAGCATAGCGAGAACCAGCGCACCTCAATACCACGTGTTCCCCAGCACAGACGGCTTCGCGTTTTACTCGTGGTACGGAAAGACCCTTGGAGGGCAGAGCTGGATTACTTCACCAACAGTATACAGGAGCGACAGTTCCACTGCTAAGTCACTTTGCGCGGCGAGCAGCTATACCTCCGTCCAGCAGCCTTCAGCTCGCATTCGCAATTCTTCGGTGGAGTTGCTCAATGGTGGCACCTTGATTCAGCCTACCTGCCCACTCCCCAAAGGGACCCTTACCGTACTGCCCCTTTCCCAGGACTTTGGAAGTACATCGCCCAGCGCCCCAAAGACAAGGAGCTATGTCTTTGGCGCAACGGGCAATGACTGCGTTACTGTAGGTTCCATCGCTTCCTCGCTTCACTTCCAGCCAATCGGGTTCAGTCCGTTCTCGGTATCTCCAGGCGGTTCGTCTCACCAACAACCGGTCTCATTTGTTCCTGGTGGGGCAGTGGGGAGCTTTGCGGAAGACCTGCTTGTGGGGCGAACACCCGCCCTGGGGCCCAGTTCGTTCCGCGCGACTGGGACTTCTTGCTCAGGGTTCGGCACTTGGACCGACTGTGGAACATGCGGGCACCAGTGCCCTGGCATCGCCAATGGGAACGCCACCTGCTCTGCCGGAATATGCGGCGTGTCCTGCAGTCTAGGATTCGTGTACTGCAATGGCGCCTGCATTTCCGTGGCGAGTGACATCCGCAACTGCGGTGCCTGCGGCAAGACTTGCGACGGCGCCGGTGCAGGAACAGCCATCTGCAGCGCCGGCACGTGCTCCTGCACTATCCCACCTTCGCCGACCAACCCTGCGATGTGTGGGGCCTGCGGTAACGTCTGTTCGGCTCCGGCTGGAGGCCAGGCTCAGTGCTCGGGTGGCAGTTGCTACTTCACGTGCGTCGATCCCGCGTACGCGGCCTGCGGTGGCCAGTGCTCGGCAATCTTGCCTCCGGCCAGTGGGGGCCCGTGCGCCACGGACTGTGATTGCGGCACCGGCCCGGCTTTGTTCTGCGCTGCGGGTGTTGGCTCCTGCGCGACGTCCAGCGACCTGTCCTCGGCCTTTGCGCTCAATCAGGTCGTTCCATTCACCGGGACAAGCTCAGGCGGAGCCAGTGGCGCCTACGTGCCTGTCACTGGCTCGACCACTACGTTCTCGGTTTCTCAGACTCGAAACGTCGCCTTCCATTTTGACTGCAAGTTTTCCTACAGTTCCGGTCCTTCGTCCATGTTGTTGGACCTGCGCCTTATGCTCGACGGAGTGGAAGTCGCCAAGGTCCGAGGGAATCAGTACGTAGCGATTCTCGACGCCCTCGTGCCTTCCGTTGGTCCGGGAAGCCACAATGTCAGGGTCGAGGCTCGTGGTGTCCTGGACAGCGGTCCCCCAATCAGCATCAAATTGACTGGGGCCCCGGCCAACTTGGCAGCGACCAGTCTCAACTGCAGCGCGGGCGGGGGGCAATGCCAGTCGACATCCCCAACTGGCTTCACCTTCACGCTTGGCCAGACCATCCCGTTCTCGGGGACCTCGACTACGACCGAAGGTCCGTTTGTCGAAGTGAAGGGCTCCCGAACCCTCATCTCGACCCCCACCACGCGCAGCCTTGACCTCAAGCTCACCCACTACTTCTGGTACCCGACCAGCTACTCCCAGATGCAGCTGGATCTCAGGTTCATGATCGACGGCGTGGAGGCGGCCCGGACGAGGGTGAATCCCTATTCGACGCTGGCGAACGTGGCCGTGGCAAATGTGGGCCCAGGAGTCCACAACCTGTGGGTTGAAGCGCGTAGCGTTCTGCTCGGCGGACCGCCTGTCACGACCTATCTCTATGGATATGGGTCCCGAGGATGCGGCGGCGCGAACTGCGCTCCGAGCGCAACGACGCTGTCGTACGGCGTCATTCGCTAAGTCGCCTAACCCTCGGGAGCGGCGACTTTTGCCACCGCTCCCGAGGCCCAAATCTAGTTGACCACGTAGACCAACGCGGTGCGCGGGGGGACGGTGAAGGTGCCGGTGCCCGTGACCACCGCCGCCTGGGAGCGGGGCCGCTGGTCGGCGGCGGTCGCCGAGAGTTGGACCGGGTGGAGCACCCAGGCCTTGCCGGCCTGTCCGGGCAGCACCACGTCGTGGGCCACCTTGTCGACGTTGACGAGGTAGAGCACCTCGGCGAACCCGGCGCCCGCGTAGCCGGCGCCGTCGAGGTGCCCGGCCATCACCGTCGCCACCTGCCCCGCGCCGCTGTTCGGGAAGGTGAGGCGCGCCTTGACCTCGGCGCCGGACCGGAGCCGGAAGAGCGTCGAGCTCTTGCGGATGGCCAGCAGGTCCCTGAAGCCGTCTCGCGCCGAGACGATGGCCGAGCTGGCCGGCCGGAGCGCCGCGCTGTTCAGGAGCGGCTGGATCAGCGGCCAGTTGGTCCCGTTGTCCCCCTCCGGCGGCGATCCGACCCCGAAGTTGTTGGCGGTGTAGGTCCAGTCGAGCCGGTTGAACCAGTCGCCCGAGTTGTAGCTGTTGCGGTCCATCGACTTGCTGCGGAGCGTGTCGACCCCGGCGTGGTAGTAAGCGACGCCCTGGCTGAAGGCGTTGAGCGCCACCCCCAGCAACTGGACCCGCACCCGGTCGTCCATCGAGGTGCCGGCCGGCAACTTGTAGGCGTTGATGTCGTAGAAGGTCTGGTTGTCGTGGTTCTCGAAGTAGTTGACGACCTCGTCCGGGGAGGTCACGTAGCCGGCCGGCTGCCCGTTGTAGTCGATCGCCTCCAGCGTGGTGGAGGTGCCGTTCCAGGTCACGAGCGGGTAGTCGCGGATCGAGCCGGCCAGGCCGACGCGGACCATGTCGGCGGAGGCGGCCAGGGCGTTGACCGCCGCGGCGCCGGACGGGCCGGTGGCGTTGGGGTCGTAGGCGAGCCCGTTGACGTAGCCCTGGTTCTTGACCAGGTCTGCGCCGCCGTCGAAGGGACCGCCGCCGCGGATCCGGTCGCGGGCCCGATCACTGAAGGTGGCGATGCCGGTGCCGTTGAGCGAGAGCTGGGAAGCCTGGACGAAGCGGGCGCCCCCGGCCACCTCGCCGAAGTTCCAGCCCTCTCCCACAAGCTGGATGTCACGCCCGGTCACCGTCTTGAGCCGGGCCTTGAGCGCCTCCATCACCGGGCGCGGCTGGTGGCCCATCAGGTCGAAGCGGAAGGAGTCGATCCGGTACTGCGAGGCCCAGGTCACCACCGAGTCGCTCATCAGCTTCGCCATCATGGCGTTCTCGGTGGCGGTGTTGCTGCAGCAGGTCGACTTGGTCACGGCGCCCACGGCGTCGAGCCGGTGGTAGTACCCGGGCACGATCCGGTCGAGCACCGACTTCTCCCCCTGGCTGTCGGCGGTGGTGTGGTTGTAGACCACGTCCATGCCGACCCGCAGGCCGGCCTGGTGCAGCCCCAGCACCATCTGGCGGAACTCCAGCACCCGGGTGGCCCCGTCGGCGGCGTCGCTGGCGTAGCTCCCCTCGGGCGCCGTGTAGTGGAACGGGTCGTAGCCCCAGTTGAAGCCGTCGAGCTCGGACATGTAGCCGGTGAACTCCTGCTGCTGGGGGGCCGCCGGCCCGAAGGTAGCGAGGGCTTCACCGACCGTCTTCCCGGCGAAGGCATTGCAGCGGGACTGGGCGATGGGCGCCGGTGACCTGGCGCAGAGGTCGGCGAACGGGGAGGCGAGGTCGACCCGGTCGGCCGGGTTCTCCTTGACGGTCGCGATGTCGAAGACCGGCAGGAGGTGGATGTCGGTGATCCCGGCCGTGGCGAGCGCCCGCAGGTGCTTCATGCCGTCGGAGTTGGCCTCGGTGAAGGCCAGGTACTTGCCGCGGTGGGCCGCCTGGACGGTGGCGTCACCGATCGAGAAGTCGCGGACGTGCAGCTCGTAGATCGAGAGGTCGGTCTGCGCGGCCAGGGCCGGGGCCGCCGGGGCGCCGTCCCAGCCGGTGGGCCGGAGCCGCGCCGAAGCCAGGTCGGCCACGTAGCTGCGCTTGGAGTCGGTGGTGAGGCTGACCGAGTACGGGTCGGTGACCAGGTTCCGCACCACGCCGACGCCGCGGACGAAGACCTCGACGGCGTACTTGTAGTACTTGCCGGAGAGGTCGCCGGTCTTCACGGCTCGCCAGGTGCCGGTGGCCGGGTCGAAGGTCATGGGGTCGAGCCCCGAGGCGCCGCCGGTGGCGCTGTCGTAGGTGCAGACCGAGACCTTGCGAGCGGTGGGCGCCCAGACCTTGAAGGCCGTGGTCCCGGCCGGGAGGCTCACCCCGAGATCGGCGGTGGCCTCGTTGGCCGCGGCGTAGAGCCCGTCGAGCGCCCCCGCCACCTGGATCGTGGTGGCGTTCTGGACCAGGCCAGCCGCGTCCTCCTGCACCACCAGCACCTGCTCCTTGAGCAGCTCGGCGACCCGGGCCTGGTCGGCCGTCTTCACCGCGAGGATCACGCCGCCGGAGAGGTACTTGAAGCGCTCCGCCACGGCGGGGAGGAGGGCCGCGCTGGAGACCTCGAGCGTCAGCGCGCCGTCGGCGCCGGTCACCACGGCGTCCTTGCTGGCGAGCAGCTGGGCGGTCGCCGAGTGGTAGAGCTTGAAGACGCCGGTGCCGTTCACCTTGGGCCACTTGAGCAGCTGCTGTGTCAGCCAGGCCGCCCGCGAATCGGTCGTCGACGCCGAGCGCAGGTCGGGCGGCGCGCTGTAGACGGTGCCGTCCTCCTGGGCCACCCAGATCTCGGCCACCTGCCCCACTGGAGCCAGGCCGGCGTAGCTGGCGACCAGGTCGCTGCTCCGTCCATCCTTGTTGTCGATGCCGCCGCTCGGGTTGCTCGGCAGCCCGTGGATGACGAAGGAGAGGCCGGTCCGGGTGGCGTCGTCCTTGGGGTTGAGGACCGGCACGTCGAAGACCACCTCGGAGCCGTCGGGCGCCGCCGTGTAGCCGGGCATGGTGGAGAGCGGGATCGGCTGCGTCCAGGTGTCGAGGGTCACGCCGGTGAGCCGGGAGGCGTCTACCCCGCCGGCGGCGAAGAGGTGCAACCCCCAGGTGTCGTAGCTCGAGTCGAAGCGCAGGTAGTGGACCCGGACGGTGGCGATGTCCTTGGGGGCAGCGCCGGTCGGGTCGCTGTAGTAGGTGGTCGCATCCCCGGCCAGCCGCCAGATCTCGTTGGCGCCCGGCTTGAGCGTGTAGGACTGGTCGGCCGGGAGGTCCTTCACGTCGCCCTTGTGGAAGATGTATCCGACGTCGCCGCTGGTGGCGACGATCTCGGGCTGGAAGTAGACCCCGAAGGCGTCGCTGCCGGCCTGCGGGTAGCCGGCGCTCCAGCCCGGGTCGCGGGCCGCCCCGAAGGCGTGCAGGACCCACCCGGCGTAGATGCCGTCGGCCCGCCGGTAGTGGATGGTCAGCGTCGGCTTGGCCCCGCCGCCGCCGCCACCGCCGGGGACGGCGACCGCGTTGAGCGTCACCGCGCTGTTCCCGTCACAGGCCCCCAGGTCGGGCGGTGGGGTGGAGGAGCCGCTGGAGCAGGCGCCGAGCAGGGCGGCGAACGAGACGGCGAGGAGGGCGCGGCCTGGGTTCGCGGAGGTGGCGTGGCGGGTCTTGTTCACGGGGCGATCCTCTGGTTTCGCTGCGTTGGTCGATGCCATTCAAAGGAGTGGTGGTCGCGGCTGCTCGTCGCCTGGGCGCCCCGGTCAGGCCGCCCGCTTGCCGCGCCCGAGGGGGCGGGGCAAGGGGTGGAGCGCCTGGTGGAGGACGCTGCCGGCGGCGCCCACGGCGGCGGCGTTGAGGCCAAAGCGGCAGACCCGGACCTCGGTGCGATGGTAGGGCAGGCTCCCGGTCAGCCGCTGGAGCTCGTCCACGGCCACGTCGACCAGCCCCTGGAGACGACTGAGCGGCCCGCCGAGGATCAGCACCTCGGGGTTGATGGTCACCACCAGGTTCTGCAGCACCAGCCCGAGGTGCTCCCCGGCCTCGCGGACCACCCGCTTCATGGTGGCGTCGCCCTGGTCGAGCAGCGCCACCAGGTCCGCCACCCTCAGGACCGGCTGTTCCCGGCCGGTCGCCTCCCGGCTGATCACCTTCTGGGAGAGGATGGTCTCGGCGCAGCCGCGGCGGCCGCAGGCGCAGGCGGCCCCGTCGACCTTGAGGATGGTGTGCCCCACCTCACCGGCGAGCCCGTCGTGGCCGACGTGGAGCCCGCCCTCGAGCACGATCCCGGCGCCGACGCCGTAGCCCAGGCTGAGGAACACCAGCGAGGCGACGGCCGGCCCCGTGCCGAAGACGAACTCGCTCAGCGCGGCGGCGTTGGCGTCGTTGAGGACCGTGAGCGGCATGTCGGCGGCGTTCCGCTCGGCCAGCGAGGCGGCCAGCAGCTCGCTGAAGGGGAAGTCCTTCCAGCCGATGCTGGGGGCGAGGCGGAGGAAGCCCTCGGTGTCGACCATGCCGGCCACCGCGACGCCGGCGCCGAGCACCTTGCGCTTCCCGGCCAGGACCGCGGCGCGGGCCTCCGCCACCAGCGCGGCGACCTCCTGGATCGAATGCGCCTGCTCGCCGTGGCTGCAGTCGATCCGCCTGGAGAAGAGCAGCTCGCCCTGCAGGCCGCAGGCGACGGCGTTGATGAAGTCGTCTCCCACCTCGGCGCCGACCAGGGCGATGCGGCTCGCGTCGAGCTCGAGCGCCTTGGGCCGCCGCCCCACGGCCCCGGTCCCCCGGGAGCCATCCTGGCGGAGCCAGCCATCCTCGATCAGCTCTCCCACCAGCACCGACACCGTCGACTCGGCGAGACCGATCAGCTCCGCCAGCTCGCCCCGCGCCAGGCCCGGACTGGCCTTGACGTGCCGGACGATGGCCATCCGGTTGAGCCGCTTCAGCATCCGCTGGGAGCCGGCCATCGCTCAGGCGCTCCCGGGATCGGCAGCCACAGTGAAGGCCAGCATCATGGACGTCGCCCTCGAAGGAGACCACGCAACTTGCTGAATTGATTACGTGTAACTTCTAGCCGGTCGCCCGGGTAACCGGGTCTGTTCTCTTGGGCTGTGACTCGATGTGGCACTCCAACCGGTCCAGGTCGGTGCTACGACAGCTACGGGTCTGGCCGACACCTATAAGTTCGACCATACTCCGAATTATCTCTATCGGGTAGGCGAATCGGTTATACGCAGGCACGGCTTTCCGGTTCCGCGTGCGCCGCCGGCACGCGTGGGAGATCGATGAAGGTTGGTTCGCTCGAGCGCGCCGAGAGGCAAACGACCTGGGTGAGGCGACCTGCCTCCCGGGTCATGGGCCTCTGCGTCGTGGCGACCTTCGCAGCCGCCTGCGGTGGCTCCAGCACCCCGCCCCCGGCACCGCTCCCCCCCAACACCTCCGGCTGGTGGCGCGACCAGGTCGGCTACGAGATCTTCGTGCGCAGCTTCGCCGACTCGGGCAGCGACGGCATCGGTGACCTGCCGGGGCTGACCGCGAAGCTCTACCAGCTGAACGACGGCGCCCCGGCCGCCAGCACCAACTCGCTCGGGGTCGACTTCATCTGGCTGATGCCCATCTTCCCGTCGCCGACCTACCACGGCTACGACGTCACCGATTACCGGGCCATCAACCCCCAGTACGGAACGCTGGCCGACTTCGACGCGCTCATCGCCGAGGCCAGGCGGCGCAACCTCCGCGTCATCCTCGACATGGTGCTGAACCACTCCTCGTCTCAGCACCCCTGGTTCATCGACTCCCGGGCCGGGGCGACCGCGGCGAAGCGAGCCTGGTACGTCTGGAGCCCGACCGATCCCGGCTGGGGAAGCCCGGTGGGGACCGGCAACTCCTTCCGCTACTGGGGGCCGACCGGCAACTACTACTTCGCCGTCTTCGACGGCAGCATGCCCGACCTCAACCTGCGCAACCCGGCCGTCGAGGCGGAGCTGGTCGACTCGATGAAGTTCTGGCTGGCCCGCGGCGTCGACGGCTTCCGGCTCGACGCGGTGCGCTACTTCGTCGAGAACGGCGGCCCGAGCCAGGTGGACCAGCCGGAGACGCACGCCTTCCTGCAGCGGATCCGCGCCGCCCTCCAGCGCCAGTACCCCGACGCCCTGCTGGTCGCCGAAGCCTGGGCGTCGCCCGAGGTCACGGCCACCTACCACGGTGAGGGGGGAGGCGCCGGGCAGGAGGTGCAGCTCGCCTTCTCCTTCAGCCTGAACGACGCCATCCTCAACGCCGCGCAGCTCGGGCGGGCCTCCGAGCTCAGCCCCGTGGTCGATCGCTTCGCCGCCGCCCTCGACGCCAGGGACCGCGGCTTCGAGGCCCCCTTCCTCTCCAACCACGACACCGGCCGGGGGCTCGGCCTGCTCGGATGGAACGCCCCGGATGCGCGGGTGGCGGCCGCCACCCTGCTGGCCATGCCCGGGACGCCCTTCCTCTACTATGGCGACGAGCTCGGCATGCGGGGCCAGGCGGGCTACGGCGACCCGGGGAAGCGAACCCCGTTCCGCTGGACCACCTCGGCCACCGGCTACCACGGGTTCACCAGCGGTACCACCACCTGGTTCGAGACCCACGTCGGCGCCCCGCCCCTGGAGCCGGCCGGCGTGGACCTCGAGTCCCAGCGGGCCGACCCGGGCTCCCTCTACAACCTCGTCAGGGAGCTGATCCGGCTGCGCCATGCCCAGCCGCCGCTCTCCCGCGGGAGCGCCGCCCGGCTGACGCCGACCGGCGGCGGGGCCGGCCTCTTCGCCCAGCTCCGCACCTGGCAGGGCAAGCGGGTCCTCTTCGTGGCCAACTTCGCCAAGACGCCCAGCGGCGCCAGCACCATCGGCGTGGGCGGGACCCCGGCCGTGCTCCTCGACGGCGGGCTGGCCGGCGCGCCGACCGGCACCGCCAGCAGCGTCACCATCCCCGGCCTCGCCGCCTCCTCCTTCGCGTTCCTGTCGCTCGACTGAACCTGCCGCCCCCGGAGATTCCGACATGACCAGGCCGCACCTCCGATCCCTCCTCGCCTCAGCCTTGTTCGCTTCGCTCGCGCCGCTGGCCGCCGTCGCCGCCGACGCGGCCCCCAGCTGCTCCGAGAAGGGCGGCTTCAAGTTCAGCGACCCGGCCGGCGACGACAAGGGGCCCGGCAGCTACCTCTACCCGACCGACGCCGTCTACAAGCCCGGCTCCTTCGACATCACCGAGTTCGAGGTGGTGCCGAGCGGCGACACCGTCGAGTTCAAGGTGACGGTCAAGGCGCGCATCGAGGACCCGTGGGACAGCGCCGCCTGGGGCGGCAACGGCTTCTCGGTGCAGATGGCCGCCATCCAGATCGACACCGACCACGTGAAGGGGAGCGGCGTCACCGCCAGCCTGCCCGGCTTCAACGTGCGCTTCTCCGAGGAGGAGGCCTGGGACAAGGTGGTGATCATCTCCCCGCAGGGTCCGACCCGCGTCAATTCCGAGGTCGACTCCAAGTGCCCGCAGTGGAAGGACCGCATCGTGGTGCCGAAGCTGACCCGGGCCCAGGGGCGGACCCTCACCGCGGTGGTCGACGTCAAGGCGCTGGGCGGCCCGCCCAAGGCGACCTGGGGCTACCAGGTGCTGATGCAGTCGAACGAGGGCTTCCCCGACAAGACCGACCTGCTCACCCGCAAGGTGAACGAGTTCGAGGGGCAGCACCGCTTCGGCGGCGGCAGCGACTACGACAACGACCCGCACGTCATCGACCTGCTGGTGCCTCCGGGCGCCGACCCGGCCAAGACGCAGTACGAGCTCCTCGGCAAGCACAACAAGGCGGCCACCACCTCGGTGAAGCCCGAGGACCTCGCGGTCGTCCCGCTGGTCTACCCCTGCGCCAAGTGAGGGACGCCATGACGAGCTCCACTCGCCTCGGGGTGGTGGTCGGCGCCCTGCTCCTGGTCGCGGCGCCGGCGGCGCGCGCCGACCTCGCCAACTTCGATCTCAGCGGCAAGATCTACACGAAGTACATGTACCAGAACGACAACACCCAGGGCTGCCTCTCGATGTCCAACCCGTTCTGGGTCGACAACATCGGCGGGCACAACGGGGCCTGCACCGAGTTCGAGCTGCAGATCAAGGGGAAGATCAGCCCCAAGGTCACCGCCGGCGTCCGGCTGCAGAGCCGCTGGGGCATGCTCTGGCAGGACTGGTGGGAGAACGGGGACCTGAAGCCGGGGATCTACGACACCTCGGGCGAGAGCCTGGGGATGAACCACGCCACCTACATCAAGCTGCGCGGCGCCTGGGTGCGGATGGCACCGCCCATCCCGACCGTGAAGTGGGTGACCATCGGCTCAACCGACTACTCGATGTGGAACGAGTGGACCATCGGCAAGGCGCGCTACATCGACCGCGACAACGGCAACGGCATCTTCGTCGAGGGCGAGGCGATCAAGGGTGGCCTGCTCAGCTACACCACCGGCGCCATGGCCCTGCCCAAGCTCTGGGCCGGCCCGGGCTGGCAGACCGGCCTGGCCGGCAACGACCCCAAGGCCTCGCTCTACGGCACCGACTGGGCCTTCGCCGTCAAGCTGGAGAGCCGTCCCATGGAGGACCTCCGGCTCAAGCTGATCGGTAGCCTGATCCAGGACTGGGAGCCCGACAAGTACAGCCCCATGCTCACCGGCGACGCCTCGGCGGCCCGCGGCGCCGACCACTCGGTCGGCATGGCCTCACGCTTCCGCGGCTTCAACGTCACGCTCGACGGCGCCTGGAACCCCTCGCGGTGGGACTTCCTGGCGGTCTCCTGGCTGCTGGCCTACTCCTCCAACAACGTCAACCCCGAGTACGCCACCAACGCCGTCACCAACGGCCAGGGCTTCTCACCGGTGGTCTTCAAGATCGACGCGGCCGGCCACCCCGTGGCCTCCAACGACGCCGCCGCCAAGGTGCTGGTCGAGCTGATGGATCCGCTCGGGGCTGGCCTCTCGCTCAAGGCGGAGGGCTTCTACATCGGCCCCGAGTACAACGCCATCATGGGCTCCCGCCGCGAGGCCGACGTGCTGCTCACCGACGGCATCATCACCGGCGGCTTCACCCGCGGCGGCCAGCTCCCCACGCTCAACATCGCCAACGAGTTCCAGGACTGGGACGAGCCCTGGTACGAGGCCTGTATCGGCTGGATGGGCGGCACCGCGCTGCTCGAGTACGTCTCCGGATCGCTCAAGCTGACCGGCGAGGGGACGTTCATCGGCTACAACACCGACGCCCAGGGGCGCGACACCAAGAAGCAGTACCCGGACTTCCTCTACACCAACGGCTTCACCGACACGACCGCCTTCACGGCCGCGTCCGACTACGCCAACGTCTACGCCCGCGGAAAGGATCCCCGCAGCGTCTACGCGGAGTTCCAGGACCGCCGCACCTACCTGGCGGTCCTCAACGCCCAGTACGCCCTACCCTGGTGGTCGGGCGCCGCGGTGGTCGGCAAGGTCAAGTACGTCAACGACTTCGACGGCCGCAACAAGACCTACAGCTCCGTGGTCGGGGGGGTGCGCGTCCCCACGCCGACCGCCGACGACTACCTCGGCCAGATGTACATGGGCTACGTGGCCCTCTCGCTGCAGCCGACCAACGAGCTCAAGACCACCATCGGGTACGAGTTTTCCTACTGGACCGAGAAGAACCGCATCGGCTCCCAGACCGGCGGCTACTTCGATGACGACACCCGCCGTCACACCGCGCGCGCCGGGCTCACCTACCTCTTCGGCGGCGCCAACCTCTCCTACAACATCGAGTACTTCCACAAGGACCTGCTTCGCGACCAGACCGCCAACTACAACCAGGCCTGGAACGTCTGGCGGTCGAAGGCGACCTTCGAGGTGGCGTGGTGATGCGCAAGCTCATTCCCATCGGAATCGTCCTGCTCGCCGGCCTGTCGGGCTGCGGGCTCGAGAACCTCTTCTCCGGCACGGCCCACAAGCCCTACGACCGGCCAGCCTCGACCATCCGGGGCGCGGCCTTCGCCGGCGTGACCCCGGAGCGGGTGACGGTGCTCGACGGGGCCGGCACCGCGCTCCAGCCGTTCTGGCTGGAGGCCGGCGGAGCGCCGCCCAGCTACCTGGTCAAGCTCCCCTCGGCCGGCTACGCCTTCCTCCGCGTCCAGGCCCGCGACGGCAACACCGTCTGGCGGACGCTGGTCCCGTCGGTCGGCGAGGAGTCGACGGCCGAGGCGGCCGACTTGAACGCCGCCAACGTCACCGAGACCCTCATCGTCGAGGCCTGGCTGAGCGCCAACGGGAAGAAGTTCTCGCAGCTCAACCCGCCCGCCTACGTGGGCGACGGCGTCACCACCGGCACCCGTACGCTGATCCGCCGGGACATGGCCACGGCCGGCACGCCGGCCCAGCTGCTGCTGGCCATGGTCCAACGGATCCTGACCCGCGCCAACCCCGGCTCGACGGCCGTCACCTACGACTTCTTCGACGTCCCGGTGCTCAGCCCGGCCTGGGTGGTCACCACCAGCCCGCTCGGCTCCAGCTTCCTCGCCCAGAACCCGCTCGACTACGACGGCGACGGCTTCAGGGAATCTACGACCGCCGACTTCGATCTCCAGTTGGCGGCGGTGGCCCAGCTCTACCAGCCGGGCGGCTGCGAGGATCCCGGCCGCGTCCGGGTTCTCTTCACGGTCGACTTCCGCCCCGGGGGGCAGGACGGCAACTGCGGCGTGGTGGACCGCTTCAAGTGGGCCACCGACAAGCCCGGCAAGCAGGTCTTCTTCGTCGGCTGGATCCACCAGGACTCCCTCATCCAGGATCCGCAGTGGGCCATCCCGCTCGGCAACGCCTCGCCCAACACCGTCCCCATGTACGACGACGGGACCAACGGGGACGAGCAGGCCAACGACAACATCTGGACGCTCACCGTCGACCAGCCGCGCGGCATCCGCCTCGGCTACAAGTACACGTGGGGCACCCGCGGCGCGCCCTGGACCGGCAGCGAGGAGTGGCCCGGCAACTCGCGCCTCATCGAGGTCGTCGACGTCAACGGCGACAACTTCGTCTACCGCCGCGACGTCTTCGGCGACGAGGCGACCAACAAGGACAAGGCCAACCTGAACGGCAGCCTGACCGGCAACACCATCACCTGGACCACCGACCTCCACGGCGGACAGTGCGGTGGGCCGGAGGTCCACGAGCAGAAGTTCACGGACGCCAGCATGTGCCAATGCGCTTCAACCTGGCACACGCCGGCCTCCGTGGGGCCCCTCACCGTGGCTTGCACGGGTCCCTGATCCACAGCGCCCGGGTCGGTGACCGGGCGTCCCCGCAGTCGAAAGGAGCAGCACACCATGAAGCGCATCCTCGTAGTCGCCGCCCTGGCCTCGCTCGGCCTGGTGGCCTGCAGCAGCAGCGAGACCGACACCACGCTGTACTCCGAGCCCAACTGCAAGGCCTCGGCCTGGCAGACCAACAAGATCCCGCCCTGCACCGTCCCGGTCTCCATCTCCATGGACGATCCGAACGGCGTCTACAAGGCGGGCGAGGCGCAGTGGAAGGGTTCCTTCAACTACGACGCCGTCACCCGCGTGGCCTTCTTCGACTCCTCCTGGGGCGGCGGCAACGGCCCATTCGCGCCGCTCTACGATGACGGCCCGTGGACCGCGGGCGGCCACGAGGCGGCCGGCGAGGCGGCCGGCGATGGCACCTTCGGCACCACCATGTTCGTCTACCCGCCGGTCACCGGGACGACCACCTTCGAGTACGGCATGGTCGACCACGCCTTCGGCGACGGCTGGATCTGGAAGGGGAGCAACGGCACCTTCACGGTCGCGGCGGGCGCCTCGGCGCCGATCACGGCGGCCGGCCTGACGCTGAGCCCGTTCGGCACCACCGACATGCAGGTCAAGCTCGACACTGCCGCCCTGGAGCCGAACACCTGCTCTCCGACGCCGTGCACCCCGGCCGCATGGGACTTCGCCGGCGGCGTCAAGGTGAAGGGCTCAGCGTGGGGCTGGTCCGAGGTGGTCACCACCAACGTGGGCGGCGTCTACACCTTCACCCTCTCCGACTTCGTCGGCGCGGGCAAGCCGCTCTACCACACCGGCCTCCTCAACGCCGGTGACGTCGCCCAGTTCGTCTTCGTCTTCTACGCCGCCGACGGCACGACCTCCAAGGAGTACAAGGTCGGCGCCGATGGCCCGCCGACGACGGGTGTGACCGCCGGTCTCAAGGCCTCGGGCGCGGGCACCTTCACGCCGGTCACCGTCACCAAGCAGACGGCCGGCGACAAGAACACCTTCATCACCGTCCCGTAACTCGCTCCAGCGGTACACTGGGCCGGCGGGGGAGCTCCCTCGCCGGCCCTTCACTTTTCCGGAGTTCACCATGCGTCACGGCGCCACCCCGCTCGTTTCCGCCCTCCTCGCCGCGCTGCTCGCCTGCGCCGGCCCGGGCGCCACGGCACCGGACGGCGGCGCGGGCGGCCGCGCCCCGGTCCGCACCGTGGCCACCTTCGAGGACGCCCGCGACGACGCCTTCGGCCCGGGCAGCTACTCGCCGCCGGGCGACACCCAGCTCCAGCCCGGCGACTTCGACCTGCGCCGCTTCGCGGTGCTGGTCGACGGCGACGACGTGCTCTTCGAGGTGACTCTCGGATCTGACATCCGCCTCCCCCAGGACCTCTACCGGACCCACGGCACGCCGGCCCGGCTCTGGAACAACCTCTACCTGCAGAACATCGACATCTACATCGACACCGATCCGGCCTCGGCGGCGGGCCACACCGCCTGCGTCCCGGGGCGTCGGGTCGCCTTCGAGGCCGGCCGCACCTGGAAGCGGGCCGTCATACTCACCCCGCAGCCCGGCCTGGCCCGCACGGTCACCGCCGACGCCCTCCCGGGCCCGGCGCGCCGGATGATCTTCCCCGAGCGGCTCCAGCTGCGGGGCCGCACCCTGATCGCGCGGGTGCCGGCCGACGAGCTGGGCGGGCTCCCCACCGCCGCCTGGGGCTACTCGGTCCAGGTCTCCGGCGCCACCTGGGAGCGCAGCCTCAAGGCTCTCGATCGGCTCACCGGCCGGCTCGAGGCCGACGCCTACACCATGCCGGTCCTCTCGCTGCCGGAGGCCTTCGCCTTCGGCGGCGCCCCGGAGGGCGACGCCTTCCCCCGGGTCATCGACCTGCTGCTCCCGCCCGGGCAGGACCAGCGCCAGGTGCTGGGTGGCTACGCGACGGCCAGCGGCGCATGGGCCCAGGTGCCGTTCGTCTACGCGCAGCCCCCCGGCGCGCCCCCGGTGACCGGCCCGGCCGAGCCGCCCGCCGCACCGGCGCTCCCCCCGCCGCCCTTCACGGTGGTCGACGTCTCCGGCGCCATGGTCACCATCTCCGGGCCGGTCAAGGAGCTCCAGTCGATGCAGCTCGGGCAGGTGCTGGGACGGGAGGGCCAGCCGGTGGCCCGCCTGGTGGTGGTGCAGCTCCTGGAGAAGGGGGCGGTCTGCAGCGCCGTCGAGGGCGGCGACCTCGTCGTGCCCGGGGCCCGGGTCCGCTTCGAGCCGGTGAAGCGGCCCGCTACCCCTTGACGCTGCCGGCGGTCAGGCCGCCCACCAGGTACTTCTGCAGGTAGAGGAAGAGCACCACCACCGGGATCGAGACGATGATCGAGCCGGCGGCGAAGTAGCCCCACTGCTGCTGGAAGCCGCCCACGAAGAAGCGCAGCGCCACCGGCGCCGTGTACATCTCCTCCTGGTCCATGAAGGTGGCGGCCAGGATGAACTCGTTCCAGGCGGTCATGAAGGAGAAGAGCGCGGTGATGGCGATGGCCGGCAGCGCCAGCGGCAGCACGATGCGCCAGAAGATCATCCCCGGCCCGGCCCCCTCGATGATGGCCGCCTCCTCCAGCTCCCTGGGGATGGTGTCGAAGTAGCCCTTGAGCATCCAGACCGAGAAGGGGATCGAGGTGGTGGCGTAGACGATGATCAGGCCGAGCCGGGTCGAGCCGAGCCCGAGCCACTGCACGATGATGATGTAGAGCGGGATCAGGGTGAGCACGCCCGGGAACATCTGCGAGACCAGGAAGGCCATCATGCCGGCCCGCCGCCCCGGGAACTTGAAGCGGGAGAAGGCGTAGGCGGCGGTGCAGGAGAGGAAGACCCCCACCAGCGTGGTGGCCAACGCCACCGCCATGCTGTTCAGGACCCAGCGGGCGAAGGGCTGGTCGTTGAAGACCGAGACGAAGTTGGCGACCGACCACTGGGCCGGCCACGGGGTCACGGCGCGGAGCCGGTCGAGGAAGCCAGGCACGGCCGGCAGGTCGGCGATGGCCAGGCTCTGCTTGCCGGAGAAGGCGATGGTGACCACCCAGAGCACCGGGTAGACGGTGTAGAGCACCACCACCAGCAGGAAGGCGTGCAGCAGCCCGTGGGGGACCTTCTCCTCGCGCGCGCCGGCCATCTAGACCCCCTCCGTGGCCTTGGTGACCCGGTTCTGGATGTTCCCGTAGACCAGCAGGATGCCGAAGATGATGGTCGCGTAGGCCGCCGCGTAGCCGTACTGGTACTTCTGGAAGGCGAACTTGTAGGCCTGGGTGATCAGGATCTCGGTCGAGCTGTTCGGGTCGCCGCCGGTCACCAGGAAGATGATGTTGAACATGTTGAAGGTCCAGACCACCGAGAGGATCACCGCCGGGACGAGCGCCGGCTTGAGCGAGGGGAGCGTGATGGCGGTGAACTGCTGCCAGCGGGTGGCGCCGTCGACGCGGGCCGCCTCGTAGAGGTCGGCCGGGATCGACTGCAGGGCGCCGAGCGAGACCACCATCATGAAGGGGAAGCTGAGCCAGCCGTTGGTGGCCAGCGCCGTCAGGTAGGAGGTGAAGAAGCTGTCGAACCAGGAGATCGGCTCGAGGCCGGCCATGGCCAGCACCTGGTTCACCACGCCGAACTGCTGGTGGAACATCCCCTTCCAGATCAGCGCGGTGATGTAGTTGGGCATGGCCCAGGGCAGGATCAGCAGCACCCGGTAGATGGGCCTGAAGGCCAGCCCCTTGGTGTTGAGCACCAGCGCCAGGATCAGCCCGAAGGTGACACCGAAGGTGACGTTGGTGATGGTCCAGAGCACCGTGAAGAGGAAGGTCCAGTAGAAGTTGAGGTAGTTCCAGACCAGCGCGCCGTCGGCGCCGCGTCGCACCAGCCCGAAGTCGCTGAGGATGGTCCAGTAGTTGCTGAAGCCGACCCAGAGCTCACGGAGCGGCGCGCCGGTGTTGTAGATGTTCGAGGAGGTGAAGCTGAGCGCGATGCCGTAGATGAAGGGGAAGAAGACCAGCACGGTGGTGCCGACCATGGCCGGCGCGATGTAGCGGTAGGCCTGCCGGTGGACCACCAGGGCCCGGCCGAAGCGGGAGACCAGCCCGGAGCCGACCAGCGCCAGCGCCAGCAGGCCGAGCAGGGCCGCCGCCGCCACCGCCCCCAGCGCATCACCGCGCGCCTTCCTGACCGCCTCGGTGGCGCGGGCCTCGTTCAGCCCGCCTTCGTCGTCCAGCATCCCGCGAGGCCGCCGCTGCAGGTCGGCGTCCCAGCGCGAGGCGGCCAGCGGGGCGCCCGGGGGGAGCCCTCGCGCCGCGAGGAGCCCGGCCGCCTGGCGTCCCAGCCCGGCCACGTGGACCTGCAGCTCCACCTGGGCGATGCGGTAGTCGGCGGCGAGGTGGTTGACCTCCCGGGTCTCCACCGCGGCCAGCCCGGCCACGAAGAAGAGCGCCGCGACCAGCCCGTACACCCAGGCCCGCGCTGGCAGCTGCCCCACCAGCAGCGCGAAGAGGGCCAGCACGGCCACGCCCACGGCGAGGGGCGGCCACCAGGGCAGCGGCGCCGGCGCCGGCCCGGCCGGCAGGTCGAGCTGCACCATCCCCACCACCTGGCCCTCCTCCTCCAGCGGGGCGGCCAGGCGGAGCGCGCCGCCCGGCAGCCGCTCGACCTCGAGCTCCGGCTTGGTGGCCCCGCCCTCGCGGTTCCCGGCGACGGCGCCGCGCAGCTTCTGGCCGCGGTCGTAGAGCGGCTTCTCCTCGCGCGAGAGCCGCCGCGGGGCCGCCTTCTCCCCGGTCTCCCCGGGCGCGGTCGAGGCCTCCAGCATGAAGCCGCGCACCACCCGCGCCTCGGTCCCGGCCGGCTGCCCCTGCTGCCAGGTGGTCAGCAGGTCCCGCGCCGGCTCGCCGCCGCCGCCGGCCCGCCCCACCAGCTCGGTGAGCGCCAGCGCCGAGGCGATCCCGCGCCGCACCGTCAGCTCCTCGAGCAGGTTGGCCCGCTCCCCGCGCAGCAGCGCCGTGGCCCCGCCCAGCCCCAGCCCGAGGGCCAGCGCCAGGCCGAGGACGAAGCGCCATCGCCGTGGAGGGGCCGAGCTCACCTACTTGCCCTTGCGCAGGCCGGCGACGTCCTTCTCGACCGCCCTCTGGGCCACCTCGAGAGCGTCCTTCGGCGAGGCCCCCGAGTTGATCTTGTTGAGCGCGGTGGTGGCCGGCGACCAGACCATGGTCATCTCCGGCACGTTGGGCATGGGGATGGCCACCTCGACCTGCTTCTTGAACGAGGCGAGCTGGGCGTCCCTGGCCACCGCGGGGTCGTCGTAGACCGCCTTGACCGCCGGGGTGAAGCGCCCCTCCAGCGCCAGCACCTTGGCCGACTCGACGTCGGTCAGGTACTTGACGAACTCGAAGGCCGCCTCCTTCTGCTTCGACGGCGCGGCGATGAAGACCCCCTCGACCGTCATCCAGGGGCGCATGGGCTTGTCGCCGGCCTCGCTGATGGCCGGCAGCGGCGCCAGCCCGTAGTCGATGTTGGGGGCGATCTCGCCGAGGAACCAGGGGCCGGAGAAGACCATGGCCGCCTTCCCCTCGTTGAAGAGCGAGGTGATGAGCGCCACCGACGGCTCGGCCGGCATGAACCCCTTCTTGTTCCAGCCCTGCAGCTGCTCCATGCCCTGGATGTTGGCCGGGGCGTTGAGGGTCGGCCGGGTGCCGGGCCCGAAGACCGCGCCGCCGTTGCCGTTGAGCAGCGAGGCGACGTAGTAGAAGTCGTTGTAGGCCCAGGCCAGGCCGAACTTGCCGGCCGGCCTGTTGGTGAGCGCGGCGCCGACCTTGTAGAGCTCGGCGGTGGTCTTGGGCGGGCTGGCGACCAGCTTCTTGTTGTAGATGAGGGTGATCACCTTGAAGTCGAGCGGCAGCCCCCAGAGGCTGCCCCGGTAGGTGAGCGCCTCGATGGTGGTCGGGATGTACTTCTTCTTGAGCGCGTCATCGACGAAGAAGTCGATCGGCTCGACGGTGTTGCCGGCCTCGATCCAGCCGCCCATCCGGTCCTGCGCGTAGATGAAGACGTCCGGCCCCTTGCCGCGGGGGACCGCCGCCGAGACCTTGTCGGCGAAGGCGTCGAAGGGGACGGCCAGCGGCTCGACCTTGACCTTGGTGGAGGGGCGGGCGTTGTAGCCGGCGATCACCTTCTCGAAGGCCGCCTTCTCGCCGCCGCGGTAGGCGTGCCAGACCACCAGCCTGGTCCCCTGGGCCGCGGCCAGGCTGGGCAGGGCCAGCGCGGCGGTGAGGAGGAGGAGCGTGAGCTTGCGCATCTGGATCTCCGTGTGGCGTCAGGCGCCGAGGCGGCGCTCGCTGGTGGCGTCGAAGAGGTGGAGGGCGTCGAGCTCGAGCCGGACCTCGACGGTGCTGCCGAGCTCGGTGGGGCGGTGCGGATCCTGCTTGTAGGTCAGCGTCTCCTGGCCGGCGCGGGCGTGGACCACCACCTCGTTGCCGAGCGGCTCGACGATCTCGACGGTGACGGAGATGGGGGCGGTCGGGCCTCTTGGCGCCTTGCCCGGCGGCACCAGGTTCTCGGGGCGCACCCCGAGCACCACCGCGGCGCCGCCGCGGCCGGCCACAGCGGCGCGCAGCCCCTCCGGGACCGGGACCGAGAAGCCGCCCGCCTCGATGGTGGTGGCGCCGCCGCCCAGCTTCGCCTTGGCGAAGTTCATGGGGGGCGAGCCGATGAAGGCGGCCACGAAGAGGTTGGCGGGACGCTCGTAGAGCTCCAGCGGCGCCCCCACCTGCTGGAGGATGCCGGCGTGGAGCACCGCGATGCGGTGGCCCATGGTCATGGCCTCGACCTGGTCGTGGGTGACGTAGATGGCGGTGACCCCGAGCCGGGCCTGCAGCTTCTTGATCTCGGCGCGCATCTGCACCCGCAGCTTGGCGTCGAGGTTGGAGAGCGGCACGTCGAAGAGGAAGACGGCCGGCTTGCGGACGATGGCGCGCCCCAGGGCGACCCGCTGGCGCTGGCCGCCGGAGAGCTCCTTCGGCTTGCGGGCCAGCAAGGGCTCGATGCCGAGGATCTGCGCCGCCTCGGCCACCAGCCGGTCGAGCTCGGCCTGCGGGGTCTTGCGGATCTTCAGGCCGAACTCGAGGTTCTGCTTCACCGTCATGTGCGGGTAGAGCGCGTAGCTCTGGAAGACCATGGCGATGTCGCGGTCCTTGGGGGGGACGTCGTTCACCACCTTGCCGCCGATGGAGATGGTGCCGCCGGTGACCTCCTCGAGGCCGGCCACCATCCGCAGCGCCGTCGACTTGCCGCAGCCGGACGGGCCGACCAGCACCATGAACTCACCGTCACCGATGTCGAGGTCGAGCCCCTCGATGACGCGCACGTCGCCGAACCGCTTGGTCACGCCGTCGAGGACCACTCCGGCCATCAGCCGACTCCGTCGCGCCGCTCAAGGGCGCATGCCTGGTTGCCCGCATCCTGTTTCACGCATCCTGTTTCACGCATCCTACGGACGCTCCAGGCGGCCCGACCGGGCCACTTGGGGCGGAGCCCGTCTTGGCGGACTCGCCCGTGGGTACTGGAGATTTGCGCGGCGTCGTGACCAGCGTCAAGCTAGATTGCAGCCATGAATCCGAGGACCGATCTCTGGCTGCAGAACCTCGTCGACGAGCGCGACGGGGCCGCCCTCTACGAGGGGCTGGCCAAGTACGAGAAGGACCAGGCCAAGGGCAGGAGCTTCAGCGAGCTGGCCCTGGCGGAGCGGCGCCACGCCGAGATCTGGATCCGCAAGCTGGAGAAGGAGGGGGTGGCCATCCCCCCCGACCGGGCCTCCTCGCGCATCCGGGCGCTCATCTGGCTGGCGCGGCGGCTCGGCAGCGAGGCGGTGGTGCCGATGATCCTCGACGCCGAGGCCGGCGACGCCGACAAGTACGACGCCCAGGGGGGCGACGCCAGCGCCATCGCCGACGAGGAGCGGGCCCACCGGGTGGTGCTGGCAGGCATGGGCGACGGCCAGACCCGCGACGCTCGCCAGCTGATCGCGGTGCGCGAGCGCTGGCACGGCAACAGCGGCCGGGCCGGGTCGATCCGGGCCGCCATCTTCGGCATGAACGACGGGCTGCTCTCCAACCTCTCGCTCATCCTCGGCGTGGCCGGGGCCGGGGTCGAGCCGAAGACCGTGGTGGTGACCGGCGTGGCCGGGCTGATGGCCGGCGCCTTCTCCATGGCGGCCGGCGAGTACTCCTCGGTGGCCAGCCAGCGCGACCTCTTGAAGCGGCAGGTGGAGCTGGAGAAGCGGGAGATCGAGGAGGCGCCGGAGGAGGAGGCGGCCGAGCTGGCGCTCATCTTCAAGCAGAAGGGGCTCTCCACCGAGCAGGCCTCGCGGGTGGCGGCCGAGATCCTCAAGAACCCGGAGCAGGCGGCCGACACGCTGGTGCGCGAGGAGCTGGGGCTCGACCCGGACGACCTCGGCTCCCCCTGGAACGCCGCCTGGTCCTCCTTCGTGATGTTCTCGGTGGGGGCGACCGTGCCGCTCATCCCCTTCCTGCTCACCACCGGGACTCCGGCGGTGGCCACCTCGGCGGCGCTCGCCTTCGGCGTGCTCGGCGCGGTGGGTGGCTTCGTCGGCTTCCTCTCCGGCACCAGCGTCTGGCGCTCGGCGGCGCGGATGGTCGGCCTGGCGGTGCTGGCGGCCGGGGTCACCTACGCGGTGGGACGGCTCTTCGGGGCCGCGGTAGGCTGAGGCCATGCGCCCTGCCCCCCGGCCCTTCGCCGCCCTGACAGCCCTGGCCGCCGTGACCGCCCTGGTCCTGTCCGCCCCCGGCTGCGCCTCCTTCTCGCAGTACCGGGCCCGCTCGGCCCAGGTGCGCGTGGCCATGGAGCAGCACCGCTACCCGCAGCCGATCGAGCTGGTCTGGCCGCACGTGCAGCGGCTCCTCTCCGACCGCGGGCTCGAGCTGGCCGGCGCCGACGCGACGGCGGTGGGGCAGCGATCGGGCAAGCTCACCCAGGTCACCTCGGCGGCCAAGGAGACCCGCACCACCTCGGGCGGCGGCCGGGTGCTGGAGACCGGGTGGGACTCGAACGGGATGCGCTGGCGCGCCGAGGCCAGCCCGGACGCCGGGGGGCTGCGCGTGGTCCTGACCCAGGTGCAGCGGAGCGGCGACGAGGTCGGGTTCGACGGGGTGGGGCTGCGCGACTACGAGCTGGAGCTCGACCTGCTCTACCGGGTCGACCCCGACGCGGGCGAGAAGGCCGAGGCGCTGACCAGGAAGCCGGCGGAGGCTGGGCGCTGAGGGGGGCTACCGGGGCTCGACCGCCTCGAGCAGCCGCTGCCGTACCCTGGCGCGGAGCTGCTCGACGTCCTCCACCTTCATCCCCACCGTCGGGATCGGCTCGAGGATCCGCACGGTGATTCGCGACGGCCGGATCCAGGCCTGGTCGGCCGGCATGGCGGCACCGGCGCCGGAGATGGCGATGGGGATGACCGGCACCCCGGCCTCGATGGCCAGCTTGAACGGCCCGGCCTTGAAGTCCTTCAACTGCCCGTCGCGGCTGCGCGTCCCCTCGGCGAAGAGGCCGACCGCCACCCCCTCGGCCAGGTAGCGACGCAGCCGGGCCAGGGCGCGCCGGCCGTCGGCCTTCTCGCCGCGCAGCACCGGCACGTAGCCGGCCAGGCTGAAGGCCCAGCCGAGCCACGGCAGCTTGAAGGCCGAGCGCTTGCCGATCCACTTCAGGTTGGCCGGCAGGCAGGCGACCGCCAGGGCGTCGACCAGCGACTGGTGGTTCGGCACCGCCACGTAGGTGGCCGGCGGCGCCGGCAGCGTCCCCTCCACGGTGACCCGCCAGAGCGGGTAGGCGCGGATCAGCAGCCGGCCCAGGTAGACGAGCGACCAGCTGACGATCAGCCGGTGGCGGTCGAAGGGGAAGGTGAAGAGCCGGAGCAGCAGCGCCACCGGGAAGGTGAGGCCGATCACCAGCGCCCCGGCGCCGTACGACAGGATGGTGATGAGCAGCCTCACCGGGCCAGCCTCGCCCCGGGCGCGGTTTCACGCAACCGTGAAAGGGCTGGCGCAGCGGCGCGCGGCGGCCCGCGCTGAAAATGGCTCGCGCTCTCCTCGCGGTCGCGGCAGGCTGCGGAGGCCATGTATGCCTGCCTGCTCGCCCTGCTCCTCTCCGGCGCCGCCGCCTCGCCGCGCGGCGCCATCGCCACCGCCCACCCGCTGGCCAGCGCCGCCGGGGCCGAGGCACTGGCGGTGGGCGGCAACGCCGTCGACGCCGCGGTGGCGGCCGCGCTGGCCCTCTCGGTGGTGCAGAACGAGAGCTCCGGGATCGGCGGCGGCGGCTTCGCCCTGGTCTGGCTGGCAAAGGAGAGGCGGCTGGTGGCGCTCGACTTCCGCGAGGTGGCGCCGGCGGCCGCCACGCGCGACATGTTCCTCACCGACGGCCGAGCCGACCCGCGCGCCTCGCGCGACGGTGGCCTCGCGGTGGCGGTGCCGGGGGCGGTCAAGGGGTACGCCGAGCTGGCACGCCGCTTCGGCAGGCTCACCTACTCTCGCCTGAGCGAGCCGGCGGCGCGGCTGGCCGAGCGGGGGGTGCAGGTCGGCGCCTACCACGCGCTGGCGGTGCAGGACCGTCTCGAGTGTTTGCGGGCCGACCGGGGCGCCTCGGTCGAGTTCCTCGTCCCCGGCGGGGAGGGGACCCGCGTGGCCCGCCGCCCCGGCGACCTGCTGAAGCGCCCCGACCTCGCCCGCACGCTGCGGCTGCTCGGCCGTGACCCCGAGGCGTTCTACCGCGGACCGCTGGCGCAGAAGCTGGTGGCGGCGGTGCGGGCGCGGGGCGGGCTGCTCTCGGCCGCCGACCTCGCGGCCTACCGGACCGTGGAGCGCCGCCCGCTCACCGGCACCTTCCGCGGCCACCGGGTGGTCTCCTGGCCGCCGCCGTCGGCTGGCGGGGCGATCGCCATCGCCCTCCTGCAGGCGCTGGAGGGCGACTTCACGGCCGGTGACGGCTTCCGGCCGGTGTCGCAGCTGCACGCCTTCATCGAGGTGGAGCGGCGGCTCTTCGCCGAGCGGGCCGGCCGCTTCGCCGACCCGGCCTTCCTCCCCGAGGCCGACGCCGCCGCGGCCGAGCTCACGAGCCCCGCCTACGCGGCCCGGCTGCGCGCCGCGGTCGGGGAGCGGGCCACGCCCTCGTCGACGATGGGACCGGCGCTGCCCGAGGCGCCGGGCGGGGTCCATACTTCGCACGTGTCGGTGGTCGACGCCGACGGCAACGCCGTGGCCCTCACCACCTCGGTCAACGGCTGGTTCGGAAGCTGCGTGGTGGTGCCGGGCACCGGGATCCTGCTCGACAACACCATGGACGACTTCGACGCCGCGCCGGGGGTGCCCAACGCCTTCGGCCTGGTCGGCACCGGCGTCAACGGCGTGGCCCCGGGCAAGCGGCCGCTCTCCTCGATGGCGCCGACGCTGGTCTTCGACGCCGAGGGGCGTGTGGTGCTGGCGGTCGGGGCGCCGGGCGGGGCGACCATCCCCTC
>JANMRY010000016.1:0-51841 GCA_031388695.1 Anaeromyxobacter sp.
CTACCAGGAGGCGGGCGGCTGGCACGGCATCGACAACGTCCGCGAGAACCCGCTCGTCGAGCTCAAGCGGCTCGACGACGCCGCCCGCGCCGCCCCCCCCAAGGCCTGATCGGAGGACCCCATGGAAAAGCTCATCCTCCGCCGAGTCGACCGCAACAACGAGGAGATGATCCTCAACTTCGGTCCCCAGCACCCCTCCACCCACGGCGTCATCAACTTCATCGTCGAGACCGACGGCGAGGTGATCCGCAAGGCCGTCCCCGACGTCGGCTACCTGCACCGCTCCATCGAGAAGATCGGCGAGTCCACCGGCTGGCACGGCTTCATGCCGTACACCGACCGGATCGACTACGTGGCGGCCATGTTCCCCAACGAGGGGTACGCCATCGCCGTCGAGAAGCTCTGCGGCATCCAGGTGCCGAAGCGGGCCCAGTACCTGCGGGCCATCTCCACCGAGCTCTGCCGCATCGCCAGCCACCTGGTCTCGATCGGCACCATGACCATGGACATCGGCGCCTTCACCCCGATGATCCACGGCATCCGCGAGCGCGAGACCATCAACGACCTGATCGAGGCGCTCTGCGGCGCCCGGCTCACCTACAACTACCACCGCATCGGCGGGGTGGCCTTCGACCTGCCCGAGGGCTGGCGCGACCAGACGCTGGCCTTCCTCGACCACTTCGACAAGTTCCTCGTCGAGTTCGACCGGCTCATCTCCTTCAACGAGATCTACATCCGGCGGCTCGCCGACGTGGCCGTCATCCCCGGCCCCATGGCCATCGACTACGGCCTCTCCGGCCCCAACCTGCGCGGCTCGGGCGTCGACTTCGACCTGCGCAAGGCGATGCCCTACGGCGTCTACCCGGAGTTCGAGTTCGACGTGCCGGTCGGCAAGGGCATGTTCGGCCAGGTGGGCGACTGCTACGACCGCTACATCTGCCGCACCCGCGAGATGGGCGAGTCGAGCAAGATCGTCCGCCAGGCGCTCGATCTCATCCAGCAGGCCCCCGAGGGCGACATCATGGCCCCCAAGGTCTCGCGCAACCTCAAGGTCGAGGCCGGCGAGACCCTCTCCCGCGTCGAGTCGGCGCGCGGCGAGATGGCCTTCTACGTGGTGGCCGACGGCACCAACAAGGCCTGGCGGGTGCGCACCCGCACCGGCTCGTTCACCGCCATGGGGATCATCGAGGCCATCAGCCCCGGCCTGATGGTGGCCGACCTCGTGGCCCTCATCGCCTCCCTGGACGTCGTCGCCCCGGAGATCGACCGCTAATGCTCGAGAACGCCCAGCGTCCGCTGCTCTCCCCCCGCGGCGTCCTGCTCGCCACCCTGATCGTGGCCGTGGCCCTGCCCGGCGCCCTCTTCGGCGGCATCATGGTCCTGACCGCCGCCACCAAGCCGGTGATGGTCGACGCCTTCCTCCGCCAGGTGGTCCAGGTCGACCCGGCCACCTGGCCCTACACCACGCTGGTCTCCTGGGGCGCCGTCTTCGTGCTGGCCCTCATCCTCCTCACCTTCGGCGCCGTCATCTCCGGCATGACCGTCTGGTGGGAGATGCGGGTCAGCTCCCGCATGCAGTGCCGCATCGGCTACAACCGGGCCGGCGCGGCCGGCTTCCTCCAGTGGATCGCCGACGCCGTCAAGCTGCTCTTCAAGGAGGACCTGATCCCGGCCGAGGCCGACCGGATGATCTTCCGGGTCGCCCCCTACTTCGTGATGGTCGGGTTCGCGCTCACCTTCGTGGCCCTCCCCTTCGGCGAGAGCCTGATCGCCGCCGACCTCAACGTCGGCATCTTCTACCTGGTCTCGGTCACCGCCCTGGTGGTGGTCGGCATCCTGCTGGCCGGCTGGTCCTCCAACTCCAAGTGGGCGCTCTTCGGCGGCATGCGCTCCGCGGCCCAGGTGGTCAGCTACGAGATCCCGGCCGGGCTCTCCATCATGGTCCCCATCCTGATGGCCGGCACCCTCTCGATGCAGGGGATCATCCGGGCGCAAGGGGCCTGGCCCTGGCAGTGGTTCGTCTTCACCAACCCGGCCGCGGTCGGCGCCTTCCTGATCTTCTTCATCGCCCAGCTGGCCGAGGGCAACCGCACCCCGTTCGACCTCCCCGAGGCCGAGTCGGAGCTGGTGGCCGGCTACCTCTCCGAGTACTCGGGCTTCCGCTTCGCCCTCTACTTCCTCGTCGAGTTCGGCAACCTCTGGGTGATGGCCGCCATCACCACCACGCTCTTCCTCGGCGGCTGGCAGATCCCCTTCGTCAGCGCCGCCGACTGGGCCACGGCCCGGGGCGCCGCCGACGGGCTCCCCGGCCTCGGCTGGTGGGGGCTGCAGGCGCTCTCCATGGTGGTGATGATCGTGAAGACGCTCGTGGTCCTCAACCTGATCGTCTGGATCCGCTGGACGCTGCCGCGCATCCGCATCGACCAGATGATGAACCTCTGCTGGAAGTACCTGGTGCCGTTCGGCTTCGTCACCTTCGTCTTCACCCTGCTCTGGCAGGTGCTGGTGGCCCGGATGCCGGTCATCTCGGAGGTCACCGGCGTGGTGCTCTTCGTGGCCTTCCTGGTGATGGCCTTCTTCTTCGTCCGGCTGACCAAGGCCAACATCGTCGCCGCCGGCGACCGCGTCGACATGAGCAACTGGTAACCGGAGCCGCCTCGATGACCCTGAACGAATACGCCGGAAGCATGCAGAAGACGGTCTCGTCCTTCTGGCACGGCCTCTCCATCACCATGTCGCACCTCTTCCGCCGGCCCAGCACGGTCCAGTACCCGGACCGCTCTGCCCTGCCGGTGCGGGACATGCTGCCGCCCCGCTACCGAGGCTTCCTCGAGGTCGACGTCTCGATCTGCACCGGCTGCCAGGCTTGCGAGCGGGCCTGCCCCATCGCCTGCATGCAGATCACGCTGGAGAAGGACCCGGCCAACCCGAAGCAGCGGCTGGTGACCCAGTTCGACATCGACGAGGCCAAGTGCATGTACTGCGGCCTCTGCGTCGAGCCCTGCCCGACCGGCTCGATCCAGCACACCCGCGAGTTCGAGGCCTCGATGCGGAACATCCGCAACCTGGTCTTCCGCTGGTCCGACCCGGCCAGGCCCTTCCCCGTCTACAAGGTGGAGAAGGGTGCCGAATACTTCCCGCGGGCCCCGCTCGGCTCGCTGGTGCGCGCCAAGCTCGACGCCATCCGCTGGGACGCCCCGGCCACCCGCTACCTGCCGCCCGAGCCGCCCGCTGCGGCCGCACCTGCCGCCGCACCTGCCGCCACCCCGGCCGCGCCCACCACCCCCGAGACCAAGTAGGTGCCCGCCATGAACACCACCACCGGAAAGCTCCTCGGCTGGATCCTCGGCACCGCGCTCGCCATCGGCTTCGTGGTGGTGATGGGCCAGCTGGCCATCGGCCCGGCCGCCCAGTCGATGGCCCCTGTCCCCGCCACCACCACCGGCCTCCCCGAGGTGGTCTTCTACGTCATCGCCGGGCTGACCATCGCCGGCGCCGCGGGCGTGGCCCTCTCCCACAACATCCTCTACAGCGCCATCGGGC
Source organism: Anaeromyxobacter sp. (assembly GCA_031388695.1). Lineage (GTDB taxonomy): Bacteria > Myxococcota > Myxococcia > Myxococcales > Anaeromyxobacteraceae > JADKCZ01. The sequence goes on from JANMRY010000016.1 coordinate 3,544, forward strand.
TGCTCATGGCGCTGCTGGGGGCCGGCTCGCTCTACGTCTTCCTGGCCGCCGACTTCCTGGCCGTCACCCAGCTGCTCATCTACATCGGCGGCGTGCTGGTGCTGGTGCTCTTCGCGGTGATGCTGACCAACCGCATCACCGAGATCAACGTCTCCAACGGCAGCCTCGGCCTCTGGGGCGGCCTGATGCTCTTCGTGGCGGTGGCCCCGGTGCTGCTGGCGGTGGCCCTGGTCACCCCCTGGCAGACCATCCCCCCGGCGGCGGCCACCTACACCACCGAGACCATCGGTGACGGCCTGCTGACCCGCTGGCTGCTCCCCTTCGAGGTCGCCTCGCTGGTGCTGCTGGCCAGCCTGGTCGGCGCCGTCTCGATCGCCCGCAAGGAGATCAAGGCCGACTGACCCACCGGGTCGGTCTTCCCTTTCGGCCGCTCGCCGGCCCTGGAGCCACCATGCAGATCTCCCTCTCGCACTTCCTCATCGTCGGCGCCCTGCTCTTCTGCTTCGGCCTCGTCACCGTGACCACCCGGCGCAACGCCGTCGGCGTGCTCATGGGGGTCGAGCTGATCCTCAACGGCGCCAACGTCAACTTCGCCGCCTTCAACCACTTCGTGGTGGGGGGCGTCTCCGGGCAGGTCTTCGCCCTCTTCGTCATCGTGCTGGCGGCGGCCGAGGCCGCGGTCGGCCTGGCCATCGTGCTGGCCGTCTTCCAGACCTTCAAGACCATCGACGTCCGCTACGCGGACCTGATGCGGGAGTGACATGGGACACGAATCGACCCAACTGGTGCCGGTCGTGGTGACGCACGCCACCTGGCTGTGGCTCATCCCGCTCTTCCCGCTGGTGGGCGCGACCATCAACGCGCTCTTCGGCTGGAAGCTGCAGGGGATCTTCGGCGAGCCGAAGTCGATGAAGGGCGGGCGCGGCAAGCAGCTGGTCCACTCCATCGCCGTGGCCGCCATGATGGCCTCCTTCGCGGTGGCCGTGTACTCGTTCGTCCAGCTCAAGGGGCTCCCCCACGAGGGGCGCTTCCTCCAGCAGACGCTCTGGAACATGTTCACGGCGGGGCGGCTCTCGGTCGACCTGGCCTTCTCCCTCGACCAGCTCTCCATGCTGATGGTGCTGGTCATCACCGGCATCGGCACCCTGATCCACGTCTTCTCCATCGGCTACATGGCCGAGGAGCCGGCCTACTGGCGCTTCTTCTGCTACCTCAACCTCTTCGTCTTCGCGATGCTGCTGCTGGTGATGGGCGACAACTTCGCGGTGATGTTCTTCGGCTGGGAGGGCGTCGGCCTCGCCTCCTACCTGCTGATCGCCTTCTGGTACACCGACCCGGCCAAGGCCGCGGCCGGCATGAAGGCCTTCGTCGTCAACCGCTTCGGTGACTTCGGCTTCATCATCGGCCTGATGCTGCTCTTCTGGGGGCTGGGCGGGGCCTGGCAGGCGCGCGATGGCCTGGTGCGGAACCTCGACTACGTGCCGAGCGTGGAGATGAACAGCAACGCCGGCGCCGCCACCGCCGAGGAGTCGGCGGCGCTGGCCCCCGTGGTCCACGGGGTCAAGGTCGGCCCGACCATGAACTTCCGCGAGCTGCGCGACCAGGTGGTGATCGAGGCCACCGGGGTCAAGGAGCACCTGGCCGGCACCACCGTCTGGGGCATCTCGCTGCTGACCCTCATCGGCATGCTGCTGTTCGTCGGCGCCATGGGCAAGTCGGCCCAGGTGCCGCTCTACGTCTGGCTCCCCGACGCCATGGCCGGCCCCACCCCGGTCTCGGCCCTGATCCACGCGGCCACCATGGTCACCGCCGGTGTCTACATGGTGGCCCGGCTCAACTTCCTCTTCGTGCTCTCGCCGAGCGCCATGGGCTGGGTGGCGCTGATCGGCGCCATCACCGCCATCTTCGCCGCCACCATCGGGTTCTTCCAGTACGACATCAAGAAGGTGCTGGCCTACTCGACGGTGTCGCAGCTCGGCTTCATGTTCATCGGGGTCGGCACCGGCGCCTACTGGGCCGGCGTCTACCACCTGCTCACCCACGCCTTCTTCAAGGCCACGCTCTTCCTCGGCTCGGGCTCGGTGATCCTCGGCTGCCATCACGAGCAGGACATGCGGAAGATGGGCGGGCTCAAGAAGCACATGCCCATCACCCGGTGGACCTACCTGATCGCCACGGTGGCCATCGCCGGCTTCCCCATCGCCAACGGCTTCTACTCGAAGGACGAGATCCTCTGGAAGGCCTTCACCAGCAACCACCTCGCCCTCTTCGGCACGCCGACCCCCTGGCTCGGGCCGGTCATCTACGTGATCGGCCTGATCGCCGCGACCGGCACCTCCTTCTACATGTACCGGTCGTACTACATGACCTTCACCGGCGAGTACCGTGGCGGCGACGGCCACCACGGTGACGACCACTCCGCTCCCGCGGGGACTGCGCACTCCGCTCCCGCGGGGACTGCGCACTCCGCTCCCGCGGCGACTGCGCACGCCGACGGCCACGGGGCCCACGCCGCGCCGGCCGCGGCCGCAGCCCACGCCGCGCACGCCGCGCACGCCGCCCCGGCCGACGACCACGGCGCCCACGGCCACCACGGCGGGACCCCGCACGAGTCGCCCTGGCAGATCACCCTGGTGCTGGCCATCCTCGCCGCCGGCTCGGTGCTCACCCTCTTCCTCGGCATCCCCATCCTCTGGCAGCACACCTTCGCCCACGCCAACACGCCGCCCATCCTCGAGCACTGGCTCGAGCCGGTGCTCTCGGCCAAGGTGGCCTTCGGCCACGGCACGCCGGCCATGGAGTGGCTCTTCCAGGGGCTGGGCGTGCTGGCCGCCACCATCGGCTTCGTGGCCGCCCGCGCCGTCTACAAGGACAACAAGCACGAGGCGGCGCTGCTGGCGATGATCGAGCGCTGGAAGGGCGTCTGGACGCTCGTCTACAACAAGTACTACGTCGACGAGCTCTACGAGGTGATCGTGCTGCGGCCCACCGCGGCGGTCTCCCGCGCCTTCTCCTGGTTCGACGGCAAGATCCTCGACGGCCTGGTCCACACCGTCGCCGCCGTCACCAAGGGCTTCGCCAACCTCGACGGCGCCATCGACAAGTACCTGGTCGACGGCGCGGTCAACGGCGTCGCCAACGTCATCGGGTGGAGCGGCGGATCGCTTCGCCACCTCCAGACCGGCCGCATCCAGACCTACCTCTACGGCGCCCTCGGCGGCGCCCTGGTGGTGGTCCTCGTCAACTTCCTGATCAGCTAGCGCTCAAGGAGCCCGCCTCATGTACCTCTTCACAGACGGAAACGTCCTCAGCCTGGCCACCTTCTTCCCGCTCATCGGCGCGGCCGTCATCGTGCTGCTGATGATCGGCCGGGCCACGCTCGGTCTCGGCAAGGGGCTGGTCGACCAGGCCAGCCGCTGGATCGCGCTCGTCACCAGCGCCCTCTCGATGGCGGCCGGCATCGCCGCCTGGTCGATGTACGACCCGAAGCTGGGTGGCGTGCAGCTGGTCGCCAAGGCGGTCTGGATCCGCGACTTCAACGTCGAGTACTTCGTCGGCGCCGACGGCATCTCCATCTCGATGATCCTGCTCTCCGGGCTCATCTCCTTCGTGGCCACCATCGCCTCGATGCCCTGGTGGGGGAGCCACCAGGCCAACGAGATGGCCGGGATGCACGACGACGGCCACGACGACCCGCACCACCCCAAGCACTTCTCGGTCCGCATGGTCCCCGGCTACATGGCCATGCTGCTGCTGCTGCAGACCGGCATGATGGGCACCTTCGCCTCCCTCGACATGTTCCTCTTCTACGTCTTCTGGGAGGTCATGCTCCTGCCGATGTACTTCCTCATCGGCGTCTGGGGCGGCCCGCGCAAGGAGTACGCGGCCATCAAGTTCTTCCTCTACACCCTGGCCGGCTCGGTGCTGATGCTGCTGGCCATCATCGCCCTCTACTACAGCAGCCAGCCGGCCCTGCTCGCCGACGGCACCATGTCGCGCCTGCACACCTTCAACATCATCGAGATGGCCAAGCAGGCCCAGGCCGGGGTCTTCGCCAGCGCCGCCCCCATCCTCGGGTTCGGCTTCACCAAGATCGTCTTCATCGGCCTCTTCATCGGCTTCGCCATCAAGATCCCGATGTTCCCGTTCCACACCTGGCTGCCCGACGCCCACGTCGAGGCCCCCACCCCCATCTCGGTCATCCTGGCCGGCGTGCTCCTGAAGATGGGCATCTACGGCATCCTCCGCTTCAACTACGCCATCCTCCCCGACGCCACCGCCTGGGCCGCCAACGCCATCGCCGTCTTCGGCGTCATCAACATCGTCTACGCCGCCTTCGTCTGCCTGGCGCAGAAGGACCTGAAGAAGCTGATCGCTTACTCCTCGGTCTCGCACATGGGCTTCTCGCTGCTGGGGATGGCCGCCATGACGCCGCAGGGGATCTCCGGCGCGGTCCTCAACCTCTTCACCCACGGCATCATCAGCCCCATGCTCTTCCTCATCGTGGGCGTGATCTACGACCGCGCCCACCACCGCGAGATCGAGAAGTTCGGCGGGCTGGCCACCGTGCTCCCCGAGTACACCGCCATCATGGGGCTGGCCTTCTTCGCCTCGCTCGGCCTCCCCGGCCTGGCCGGCTTCGTCTCCGAGTTCATGGTCTTCTCGGGCGCCTTCCCGGTCTTCACCACCTACACCATCATCTCGGCCACCTCGGTCATCATCACCGCCGCCTACTACCTCTGGGCCATCCACCGCATGTTCCTCGGCAAGCTCAACCAGGCCTACGTCGGCTACCCCGACCTGGTCTGGCGCGAGCGGCTGACGCTCTACCCGCTGGCCGCCTTCTGCATCGTCCTCGGGTTCTACCCGCAGATGATCCTCTCGATGATCAACGGCTCGCTGCACGCCCTGATCCGGAACATCCGCCCGCTGTAGCGGCGACACGGGAGCCGACGTGAACAACCTCCTCTCGCTGGTCGAAGTGAACCTGAACTCGGCCGCGTCCTTCCGGCCCGAGCTGGCCCTGACGTTTGGGACCATGTTCATGTTCATCCTCGACCTGTTCTGGAAGAACCACCCGGGCCGGCCGGCGCGGCTCGCCACCGGCGCGCTGGCGGTGCTGGGCGTGACCGCCTGGCTGCTGGCGATCCAGCCGGCCGGCGGCGCCTCGCTCTTCAACGGCATGATCGCCACCGACGGGTTCGCCACCTTCTTCAAGTGGCTCTTCCTGATGGCGGCCGGCCTGACCGTGCTGATCTCGGCGCCCGGCAAGGACTTCCCGCCCGCACGCATCGGCGAGTTCTACGCCCTGCTCATGGCCATGGTGCTCGGCCTCTTCCTCATGGCCAGCGCCACCGACCTGCTGATGGTCTACCTCTCCATCGAGCTGGTCTCGCTGGTGAGCTACGTGCTGGCCGGCGCCAAGAAGGGCGACCGCAAGGCCGCCGAGGCCTCGCTGAAGTACGTCATCTACGGCGGCGTCGCCTCCGGGGTGATGCTCTTCGGCATGAGCTACCTCTTCGGGCTGCTCGGCACCACCAGCATCGGGCAGCTGGCCGGCAAGATCACCCAGCTGCAGGCCACCGGCCTCCCCGCCGCCGCCACCAAGCTCACCCTGGTGGTGGCCGTGGTGCTGGTCACCGCCGGCGTCGGCTACAAGATCGCGGCGGTCCCCTGGCACATGTGGTGCCCCGACGTGTACGAGGGCGCCCCCACCCCGTTCACCGGCTTCCTCTCGGTCGGCCCCAAGGCGGCCGGCTTCGCCGTCGCCCTGCGGCTCTTCTACGGCGCGCTCAGCGGCCCCTCGGCGGTGACCCCGGGCTTCGGCGAGGCGATCGGCGGCCTGCCCTGGCCGGCCATCATCGGCGTCATGTCGGTGGTCACCATGACGCTAGGCAACCTGACGGCGCTGGCCCAGACCAACCTGAAGCGGCTGCTCGCCTACTCCTCGATCGCCCACGCCGGCTACATGCTGATGGGGCTCTCGGCCGCCTCGGATCGCGGCGTCCAGGCGATCATGATCTACATGCTGATCTACGTGGTGATGAACCTGGGCGCCTTCCTGGTCATCATCCTGGTGGCCGAGGCGACCGGCTCGGAGTCGATCCTCGACTACCGCGGCCTGGCCAAGCGCCACCCGCTGGCGGCCACCGCCTTCGCCATCTTCCTCTTCTCGCTCACCGGCATCCCGCCCTTCGCCGGCTTCGTCGGCAAGTGGTACCTCTTCGTGGCCGTCCTCGACCGCGTCCCCGGCCCGGGCGGCAACTGGTACGCCACGCTGGCCATCATCGGCGCCCTCAACAGCGCCATCTCGCTCTACTACTACGTGCGGGTGGTGCGGGCGATGTTCATCGACCAGCCCTACGCCGAGCCGCGCCAGGCCCCGGCCACGCCGCTCATGTACAACCTGCTGCTCTCGGCCTCGGCCGTGGCGATGCTGGTCTTCGGCCTCTGGTGGGACCCGATGGTCGACTGGACCAGCGCCTCGCTGCAGATCTTCAAGGGGTGACCGACCCCACCCGCCCCTCCCCACGGGGGCGGTTCACAGGAGAGGCGGTCCGGCGTGCCGAACGACCGACGCGTCATCGAGCGACGGCGCGATCGCCGGCTGCCCTTCCGGGTGCGGGTCATCCTCTCTCGCGGCGGCCAGGCGGACACGGCCTGGACCGAGGACGTCAGCTTCGCCGGCGTCTTCGTCCGCATGGACACCCTGCTGCCGGCCCGGCAGCTGGTCCGGCTCAAGCTGACGCTGCCGCCCGAGAACGACGAGCTCTCGGCCATGGGGATGGTGGCCCGCCACATCCCGGCCCGCGGCCCCCTTCCCCCCGGCGTGGGCATCCAGTTCTACTCGCTCGGGACCGACGAGCGGCGCCGCTGGAACCGCTTCATCCAGTTTGCGGCCGCCAGCAACGAGGTCACCGCCCCCATCCCGCTCGGCGAGGAGACCCCGGAGGCCGAGGTGGTGAGCCTCGACGACCTCATCCCGGACGAGCCACCCCCGCCACCGCCCGAGACGCCGCCGCCCTTCCCCCGGCCCGTCCCCCCGCCCCTCTCCCCGCCCCTCTCCCCGCCACCGGCACCGACGACGCCGCCGGAGCCGATCCATCGCAGCTACCCGCGCTACCCGACCGCCCTGCAGGTCAGGCTCCACTCGGTGGAGGACCTGGAGACGCTCTACACCCGCAACGTCTCCAAGGGCGGCCTCTTCTTCGGCACCACCCTCGACCTGCCCGAGGGGACCCCCATGAAGCTGAGCGTGATCCACCCGCGCACCAGGGACCACTTCACCTTCGAGGCCACGGTGCGCTGGCGTGACACCTCGGCCGAGCCGGGGCTCGGCCTCGAGTTCTCCGAGTTCTCCGAGGCCCGGCGCGAGGCCTTCTTCGAGTTCATCCGCTCCGAGATCCCGGTCGAAGAGGTGGTCTACGTCTCGGTCGGTGATCCGCACCTGAGCCACCTGCCTCCAGGCTGAGGCGCCCCGCGCCGCTCCCCCGCGCGCCCCTCGAAAATGAGCGGGCACCCCCTTCATTCTGATGAGCTGCCCCCCCGGGGCGAGCCGCGGCGGGCCGCAACCACCCGTGATCGCTCACCTCCGCCACATGGCCCGGAAGGTGCTCTAGAGGCCGGCAGCGGTGGGCCCTCGAACCGGCGGGGGAGCCTGCGCCTTCACGGACCGATCCCGGGAACGCTTCGCGTGGAGCCTCGCGCGAACCAGAGCGAAGGCCACACACATGACCCGTTCGATCTTCTCCATGCCTCCAGCCAGGGCCGCAGCGCTCGGCGCGGCGCTGCTGCTCCTCGCCCCATTCGCACAGGCCGCCGAGCCCTCGGCCACCAACCGGGACCCGTTGCCGACGGAGCCCGGCGCCTTCACGCTCAAGCTCCAGCCGGGCGTCTCGTTCCCGCTGACCAAGCCACAGACCGACCGGTTCGACCTGGGCGGCAGCCTCACCGTCAAGGGGCTCTGGTCGATCAACCGCTACCTGTCGATCGGCCCGGGGCTGACCTACATGGCCCTCCCGTCGGCCGGCCCCGGCGACGCCGGCACCGCCCTGGCCATCGGCCCGACCCTGGTGCTGGCGCGCCCGCGTGACCTCCCCGACGACGACCGCTTCCACAACCTCTCGCCCTGGGTCGACGTCGATGCCCAGTACGTCCGCACCGGCCCGCTCAACCGTGCCGGCTTCGCGGTCGGCGCCGGGGTGGCCATGCCCATCGGCAAGGCTCGCGCCTTCTGGCTCGGGCCGTTCGTCCGCTACGCCCAGGTCCTCCAGGGGTCGCGGTCCGGCTACGACACCAACGACGCCAAGATCCTGACGGTCGGGCTCAGCCTCGACGTCGGCGCGGGCGCCAAGCGCCCCGTCCAGCGCCCCGTCGCGGCGGCCGTCCCGGCCGAGGTGCGCACCGTGACCCAGGCGCCCGCCTCCAGCCCCGACCGTGACGGCGACGGCGTCGCCGACGACGTCGACCGCTGCCCCGAGGTGGCCGGCACGGCGGCCGACTACGGCTGCCCGCCCTACAAGAAGCTGGTGGTCCAGCCCGACAAGCTCGAGCTGAAGGAGAAGCTCTACTTCGACTGGAACAAGGCCACGCTGCAGCCCGAGTCGTTCCCGGTGCTCGACGAGGTCGTCAAGGCGCTCAAGGACAACAAGAGCTTCAAGGTCCAGGTGCAGGGCCACGCCTCCTCCGAGGGGACCAACGACCACAACCAGGATCTCTCCGAGGCACGGGCCGAAGCGGTGCTCGCCTACCTCGCCTCGCACGACGTCGCCAAGGATCGTCTCTCCTCGAAGGGCTTCTCCTCCTCGGTTCCGGCCGACACCAACACCACGATCGCCGGCCGCGAGCACAACCGGCGCGTCGAGTTCGTCGTCCAACTCAAAATCGTCGATGGGAGCAAGTGACATGAAGAACCTCAAGAGCATGCTGTTGGGCGCCGTGGTCGTCCTCTCCTCCGCTTGCGGCCAGCAGCTGGTGGAGTTCCCCCTCGCGGGCGGCAACGCCATCGTGCCGGGCGGTCCGCCGGTCGTGGTCACCACCGTCCCGGCCAACGCGGCGACCAACGTGGTGGTCGGCACCCCGGTCCGGGCCACCTTCAGTCAGGCCATGGACGCGGCCACCCTCAACACCACCACCTTCACCCTGTCGCAGGGGGCGACCCCGGTGACCGGCACGGTGAGCACCTCCACCAGCGGCACCACCGCCAGCTTCGTCCCGGGCAGCCCGCTCGCGGCGGGGCTGGTCTACACCGCCACCATCACCACCGGCGCCAGGAACGTGGCCGGCAGGGCGATGGCCAGCAACCACGCCTGGAGCTTCACCACCTCGACCACCGCCGATCCCTGCGCCCTGGCGCCGGTGGCGCTGGGCGGCGCCGGACCCTTCGCGGTCCTGGCCGGCTCGACGGTGACCAACATCGGTCTCACCTCGGTGACCGGTGACCTGGGCGTGAGCCCGGGCACGGTGGTGAGTGGCTTCGGCCCCGGCGTCATCGTCGGCACCATCCACGCCGGCGACCCGACGGCCGCCACCGCCATCGCCGACCTGACCACCGCCTACGACGACGCCGCCGGCCGGACGCTCTGCCGCATCACCGTCGCCGCACCGAACCTGGGCGGCCAGACCCTGGCGCCGGGCCTCTACTGGTCCGGCTCCTCGCTGGAGATCACCTCGGGGACGCTCACCCTCGACGCCGGCGGTGACGCCAACGCGGTCTTCATCTTCCAGTCGGCCTCCACGCTCACCACCACCTCCGGGCTCGGCATCGTGCTGGCCGGCGGCGCCAAGGCCTCCAACGTCTTCTGGCAGGTCGGCAGCTCGGCCACCATCGGGACCAGCTCGGCCTTCTTCGGCACCATCATGGCCGACCAGGCCGTGACCCTGAACACCGGGGCGACCCTGGACGGCCGGGCCCTGGCCCGCATCGCCGCGGTGACCCTGGACGCCAACGTCATCACCCGGCCGGCTCCGTAGTCCAGGCCGTCCATCCCGCAGTCGATCGCTGCCCGTGGGGGGCAGGTTGTACCGGCGGGGGGGGATCCCAGATCCCCTCCCGCCGCCTTTCTTGGAAGGTGGCCCATGGACACGGAGCGCGAGCAGATCGACCAGAACATCGAGGCGGTGCAGGGCTTCTACTCCCGGGAGCACGGGAAGATCAGCCGGTCCCAGCGCCTCCTGGAGCGGCTCAGCCGCTTCATCGGGACCCCGGACTTCCTCGGTTTCATCCTGCTGGCGATCGCCGCCTGGATCGCCGGGAACCTGCTGCTCCCTCGCCTCGGCCTGCCCCAGCCCGACCCGGCCCCCTTCTTCTGGCTGCAGGGGGTGATCGGCCTGGGCGCGCTGCTGACCACGACCGTGGTGATGATCAAGCAGAACCGCTTCGCCGGCCTGGCCGAGCAGCGCGCCAACCTCGACCTCAAGGTGACGCTCCTGACCGAGCAGAAGGCCGCCAAGCTGATCGACCTGATCGAGGAGCTCCGGCGCGACCTCCCCAACGTCAAGGACCGGAGGGATCACGGCGCCGACTCGCTGCAGAAGCCGATGAACCCGGAGCTGGTGCTGGCGGCCCTCGACGAGGCCACCAGCCCGGAGCAACGCGCCGAGGAGGCCGAGGCGGCGGTCGACGGCGCCTGACCGGGGCCGCGGCCGGGGCCCGGCGGCTCAGGGCCTTCGCCGCTCCAGCGCCTCGAGCCCCTCTGGCGTCATGCTGACCATGCCGAGGTGCCGGTCGGGCGAGACGTCCGGTCCGTGGTAGTCGGAGCCGGCGGTGCAGACCAGGCCATGCTCTTTCGCGGCGCGCCGGTACTTCTCGCGCACCGAGGGGTTCTGGTCGGGGTGGATCACCTCGATGCCGGCCACGCCGGCCGCGGCCAGCCGCGCCACCTCACCGACCTCGAGCTTCGAGACGCCCGGGTGGGCGATGGTGACGGTGCCGCCGGCACCCCGGACCAGCGCCACCGCGTGGACCGCCTCGAGCCGGTAGCGCTGCACGTAGGCCGGCTGCCCCTCGCCGAGGTAGCGATCGAAGGCCTCCTTGATGGTCGCCACCGCGCCGCTCTCGACGATGGCGCGGGCCACGTGGGGGCGGCCGATGGTCTTGCCGCCGGAGTGGGCCTCGATGGCCGCGGCGGTGACGTGGACCCCGAGCGCCGCCAGCCGCTCCACGATCTGCACCATGCGCTCCCGGCGCCGCGCCGCCAGGAAGTCCTCGAAGGCGCGCAGCGACGGCGAGGCCGGATCGACGAAGTGACCGAGCAGGTGGATCTCGTGCCGCTCGAGGAAGGCGGAGAGCTCGATGCCGGGGACGAAGCGGACGTTGACCTCGCGCGCCGCCGCGGCCGCCGCCTCCAGCCCGGCCACGGTGTCGTGATCGCACAAAGCCCAGACGGAACAGCCGGCTGCGCTGGCCCGGGCCGCCACCTCGGCCGGCGGGAACTGGCCATCCGAGGCCAGCGAGTGGCTGTGGAGGTCGATGGCGCCGCTTCCACCCATTGGTCTGCCCCCTCGCCTGTGCTACGATCCTCTTCCACCCCGGTCATAATCAGCGGAGCGCCAGATGCAGCACGTACTCCGGATTTCCCGAAAGATCGACTACGGCCTGCGGGCCATGATCTACCTCGCGTCGATCCCCATGGAGTCGGTGGTCCCCTTCCGCGAGATCGCCCGGCAGATGGACGTCCCCGAGGACTTCCTCGCCAAGATCCTCAAGACGCTGGTCGACCAGGGGCTGGTCAAGTCGACCCGTGGGCCCCACGGCGGCTACGCGCTGGCGCGGACCCCGGTCGACATCTCCTTCCTCGACGTCATCGAGGCGGTGGAGGGGCCGGTGGCCCTCAACGTCTGCCTCGACGGCGAGGACGCCTGCGGCCACAGCACCGCCTGCACCATGGTCGACGTCTGGCGCCAGGGGCAGGAGCGGATGCTCGACGTCTACCGGCAGTCGCGCCTCTCCGACCTGGCCTTCAAGTCGACCGCCGACGGGCAGGTCGGGCTGGTGCAGCTGGCCATGCCGGCCAGCGTGGCCTCCCGCCCCTCCTAGGCGCGCCTCTGCCTAGATCTGGCAGCCGAGCGACCGATCGCCCTTGAGCGTCTCCAGCAGCCTGTTGGCGATCTGCCGGGAGGAGGCCTGCTCGCTCGGGATGATGGTCGAGTAGCGCGCCTGCAGCGCCGCGCCGACCGCCCGGGAGTCGCTGCAGCCGGCCATCCAGGTGAGCACGCCGATGGTCTCGCCCTGGCCGCGGCTCATGTCCTTGGCCAGCACCTCGCGGTTGGCCTCGACGAAGTTCCTGGTCCCCTCGGCCGCCATGACCCCGGCGCCGCAGTTGGAGGTGCCGGTGGTGATGCCGAAGGTCTGGGTGGCGAAGAGGCCGTTGGTGGTGGCGGCCGGGATCTGGATCAGGCCGGGCTGGGCGCCGAAGGCCATCGAGCCGAGGCCGCAGCCGGCGGTGCCGTAGGCGCCCGAGCCCCTGAGGGCGGCGGTGGTCTGGTCGGCCAGCGCGGGGCTGGCGCCGAGGAGAGCGGCGAGGATGATCAGGTTGCGCATCTGGTGGACTCCCGTCGTGAGGGGTGAAGGCCCCAGGCCCGGAACAACCGGGAGGGGGGCTCCTCTGATGCTATCGCCTGCGAGTGATGTCTCGTACATAAAAGCAGGGGCTGGACATCAGTCCCGTGCGCGCCGGGTCAAGTGGCGGAGCGACGGCTCGAAGCTTGCGACGGCGGCACCAGCAGCCGCCGCCGTCGCGATTGGCCTCGTCGCGATTACAGACCGTACCGCTTGATCAGCGCGTTGGCCGCGGCCGGGTCGGCCTGGCACTCCAGCAGCGCCCTGAGCAGCAGCGGGGCCACCAGCGTGGCGTCCGACTCGATCACGTACATGGGCGTGTCGCGGGTCAGCTTGTCCCAGGTGATCTTCTCGTTGGGCGTGGCCCCCGAGTAGGAGCCGTAGGAGGTGGTCGAGTCGGAGATCTGGCAGAAGTAGGCCCAGGGCTTCACCGGCTGGGCCAGGTCGTACTTGATCGACGGCACCACGCAGATGGGGAAGTCGCCGGCGATGCCGCCGCCCACCTGGAAGAAGCCGATCCCCTTCCCGGCGGAGAGCGCCTGGTACTGGTCGTAGAGGGCGACCATGTACTCGATGCCCGACTTGACGATGAGCGGGCTGCACTCGCCGGTCTTGACGTGCGAGGCGAAGATGTTGCCGAAGGTCGAGTCCTCGTGCCCCGGGACCACGATGGGCAGGTTGGCCCGGGCCGCCGCCAGCAGCCAGCAGGCCTCCGGGTCCCCCTCGTAGGACTCCTTCGGGAGCTGCTGGATCACCTCGTAGAAGTACTCGTGCCAGAAGCGGCGCCTGTTGCCGGCGGTCGCCTCGGTCCACATGGGGACGATGAACTTCTCCACGGCCCGGAAGGCCTCGTCCTCGGGGATGCTGGTGTCGGTCACCCGGCGCATCCGGTCCTCGAGGATCCTGGTGTCGTCGTCCTTGGTGAAGTAGCGGTACTCGGGGAAGTCCTTGTAGGCGTGGTGGGCCACCAGCCGGAAGAGCGACTCCTCCAGGTTGGCGCCGGTCACCGAGAGGCCGTGGATCAGCCCGGCGCGGATGGCGGGCGCCAGCGTGATGCCGAGCTGCGCCGAGGACATGGCGCCGGCCACCGCCCAGAACATCTTCCCGCCACCCTCGACGTGGCGCCAGTATGCGACCAGCGCGTCGCGCGTGGCCCGGGCGTTGAAGTTCTTGTAGTTCTCGAGGACGAAGCTGAGGATCGGCTGGTTTGCGGTCGGCATGGGGCGAGGTCTTAGCATGACCCCCGGCGCCCCGCCCTACTCGACCTCGGCCTTGTCCAGCAGCCGGCGCAGCTCCTTCTCGTCGAGCGTTTCGGCCGCCTTGCCGCGGGCCTTCTCCAGCGCCGCGGCGCCGTCACCGGCCGCCCCGGCCCCCTTCTCGAGCGCCGCCCCGAGCCCGGTCCGCTCCAGCAGCCGCTTCCAGTCAGGGTCCTTGAGCAGCCGGGCCCGCTTGGAAGGATCGCGCCAGAGCGCCGAGAGCCGCCGCAGCGAGCCGGCCGCCTCGGGGTCGGCCAGCGCCAGCAGGTCGTGGCGGGCCGCCAGCGCCGCCGCCTGCGAGCCGCGGTCGTCGATGCGCACCGCGCCGAGCGCCAGCCGCCCGCCGCCCAGCGCCAGCAGGGAGAGGAAGACCCAGGCCACCAGCGCGCCCTTGGCGGCGCCGAGCAGGGCGCCGAGCAGCCGGTCGACCGGGCCGGGCCCCTCCTGCTCGCCCTGCACCGCCTTCTGGAGCGACCGCCCCAGCGAGGCCACCAGCACCCAGGCGGCCACGAAGGTGGCGGCGGTCACCAGGGCCCGGGCCCCCGCCGACTGGACGCCGAGCGCCGGGAAGGTCAGCGGGGCCAGCCAGCGGGCCGCCGCCCAGCCGGCCACCACCCCGGCCAGCTTGAGCACCTGCCGCAGCGCCCCGCTGAAGGCGCCGGCCACCGCCACCAGCAGCACCAGCCCGAGCAGCCAGAGGTCGAGGGTCGCCATCACCCCTACTTGATCCGGTAGTCGCCCTTGGGGCGGGACTTCTCCAGCTCGCCCTGGACCATGGCCAGGGCCTCCTTGAAGCGGGCGTTGCCCGACTCGTACATGAGCGCCCCCTTCAAGGCGCGCTCGGCCGCCTCCCAGCGCTGCGCGTTGATCTCGATGAGCGCCGCCGAGTAGAACTTGCGGCCGTTGGGGGTCTGCCCCAGCTGCTCCTCCTGCTTGCGCTTCTGGTCGGCCTGCACCGCCGACTCCTCGGCCTCGGTGAAGCGCAGCTTGTTTCGCCGGTCGGGGCCGGAGACGTCGGCCTGGTACTTGACCCGCTTCTGGTCGTCGCGGAGCACCGTGTAGGCCTCGTTGATGCGCCGGTAGATGCGGCCGATCATCTCCCGCACCTCGACGCTCTCCACGGCGGCGTAGCGGTCGGGGTGGAAGGTCCGCGACTCCCGGTAGTAGGCGGCCTTGACGTCGGCGGCCCCGGCGCCCGGCTCCAGCTTGAGCACGCCGTAGTAGTCGAGCTGGTCGAGCACGGTGGCCAGCGTCTCCACTTCGATGAGGAACTGCGCGTCCATGGTGGCCTGGCCCGCCTCGCTCTAGACGGCGTGCTGGGTCCGCGCCAGCTCGATCCCGGCGTTGTCGTCGACGGCCTTCTTGAGGTCCTGCTCGCTGAGGCCGGAGGAGAGGCTGATGGTGGAGGAGGTGCGCTGCCCGGTCTCCAGGTCGGTGGCCGAGACGTTGACGATGCCGTTGGAGTCGATCTCGAAGGTCACCTGGATCTGCACCTCGCCGCGGTAGCCGACGCGGAAGCCGGTGAACTCGAATTCGCCCAGCAGCTCGCAGCCGTCCACCTTGCTCTCCTCGCCCTGGTAGACGCGGATCTTGACCCGGTCCTGCCCGTCGCGGCTGGTCGTGAAGGTCTTCGACTTCTCGATGGGGATGGGGGTGTTCTTGTCGATGATCCGCTCGGAGAAGCCGCCCACCGTCCCCACCCGCAGCGTCAGCGGCGTGACGTCGAGCAGGTAGCTGGCCTGACCGTACTCGGCGGCGTCGCGGTTGAGCAGCGCGGCCCCCTGGATGGCCGCCCCCAGCGCCACCACCTCGTCGGGGTCGACGCCGGTGAGCGGCTCCTTCTGGAAGTAGTGTCGCACCGAGCTGCGCACGATGGGGAGCCGGGTCGGGCCGCCCACCAGGATGACGGCGTCGACGTCGGCGGCGGTGAGCCGGGCCGACTGCAGGGCTTCGTCGCAGACCTTGAAGGTGCACTGCACCAGGTCCATCACCATCTTGTTGAACTGCTCGGCGCCGAGCCGCTGGGCCAGGTCGAGCACCTGCCCCTCGGGTGACTGGCAGATGCCCGGCACGCTGATGTCGGCCACGCCGTCGCGCCCCACCTCGATCTTGGCCCGCTCGCCCGCCTCCTTGAGCATCTGCAGGCAGAACTTGTTCTGGCGCAGGTCGAGGCCGTGCTTCTTCAGGAAGTCCTCGGCCAGCCAGGCCATGATGCGGTCGTCGAAGTCGTCGCCGCCCAGGTAGGTGTCACCGGCGGTGGAGAGCACCTCGAAGACGTCCTTGCCGATCTCCAGGATGGAGACGTCGAAGGTGCCGCCGCCCAGGTCGTAGACGCAGATCTTCTGCGTGATGTCCTTGCCGAAGCCGTAGGCGAGCGCCGCCGCGGTCGGCTCGTTGATGATGCGCAGCACCTCGAGCCCGGCGATGCGGCCGGCGTCCTTGGTGGCCTGGCGCTGGTTGTCGTTGAAGTAGGCCGGGCAGGTGACCACCGCCTTGGTGACCGGGTGGCCGAGGTGGGTCTCGGCGACCGCCTTCATCTCCTTCAGGACCAGCGCCGAGATCTCCGGCACCGCCATGACCCGCTCGCGAACCTTGATGCGGACCGCGTTGTTGGGCCCCTCGATGATGCCGTAGGGCATCACCGCCTGGGCCTTCTTGACCTCGTCGGAGAAGTAGAAGCGGCCGATGAGCCGCTTGGCCGAGTAGACGGTGTTCTCGGCGTTGGTGATGATGTTCTTCTTGGCGTCGTTGCCGACCAGGACGTGGCCGTCCTCGAGGAAGCTGACCACCGAGGCGTGGGTCCGCTCCCCCCACTCGTTGGGGATGACCTGGGGCGGCCCGCCGCTGGCGATGGCCACGCAGGAGTAGCTGGTGCCGAGATCGATGCCGAGGGCGATGTCGGAGCTCATGGTCAGACAATACTCCAGGGACGGGGGACGAAGATCGCCTCCCAGGTGGCCAGGGCGAAGCGATCGGTCATGCCGGAGATGAAGTCGGTGACGGCCCGCTCCAGGGTCTCGCCGGGGCGCGCCGCCACGCCGTGGCGGGCCTCGAGCCGGGCGGCGTCCTCCAGGCACCAGGCCAGCAGGTCGCGCAGGATGCGCTGCGCCTTGACGAACTCCTCGTGAACCTCGGGGTTCTCGTAGACCCGCGAGTAGAGGAACTCGCGCAGCGCCAGCAGGGCGGCGTGGACCGGCGGCGACAGCTCGATGTGGGCGGCCCGCTCCAGGTCGGAGGTCGAGATGACGTCGCCGATCAGGGTGGCCAGCCGCTGGGAGTGGCGCTCGCCCAGCACCCGCTTCACCTCGGCGGGGAGGTCGGCCTCGGCCACCAGGCCGGCGCGGACCGCGTCGTCGAGGTCGTGGTTGACGTAGGCGATGACGTCGGCGAGCCGGACCACCTCGGCCTCCAGGGTGAGCGCCTTGGTCCCGCTCCCCTGCATCAGCACGTTGCCGCGCCCCTTGGAGTGGCGCAGGATCCCGTCGCGCACCTCGGCGGTCAGGTTGAGCCCCTGCCCGTCGCGCTCCAGCACCTCCACCACCCGCACCGACTGGAGCACGTGGTGGAAGCCGCCGGCCACCGCCTCGGCCAGGACCCGCTCGCCGGCGTGGCCGAAGGGGGTGTGGCCGAGATCGTGCCCCATCACCATGGCCTCGACCAGCATCTCGTTGAGCCGCAGCGCCCGGGCGATGGAGCGGCCCACCTGCGCCACCTCGAGGGTGTGGGTGAGCCGGTTGCGGTAGTGGTCGCCGCGCGGCGCCAGGAAGACCTGGGTCTTGCCGGCCAGGCGGCGGAAGCTCTTGCAGAAGAGGAGGCGATCGCGATCGCGCTGGTAGACCGGCCGCTCGTCGTCCTCCGGCTCGGCCACGCTCCGCCCCCGGCTCTCGGCCGAGCGGGCCGCCCGGGCGTGGAGCGTCCGGGCCTCCTGCTCCTCCAGCATGGCGCGGATGGTCGGTGGCATCGCTCCTCCGGTTGTAGCCCCGGCGCCGGCACCTGTCACTCGTAGAAGGAGCGCTCCAGGGTGAGCATGAGCAGGTTGGAGAGGGCATGGACCACCACCGGGGCGACCACCGAGCCGGTGCGGGCCCGCAGCCAGCCGAAGAGCAGCCCCGGGAAGAAGGTTGCGAGCCGCCAGGGCTGCCCCGAGACCAGGTGCCCGAGGGCGAAGAGGGCCTGGGTGGCGAGGAAGCCGTGGCCGAGCCGCGCCCCCAGCAGGGTGACGCCACGCCCGGGCGCGAGGCGCGCCCAGGCGGTCTGCAGCCAGCCCCGGTAGAAGAGCTCCTCGGGGAGGGCCACCACCAGGAGCTGCAGCGCCACGGTGAGCGGGAGCGCCTCGGGGAGCCGCAGCGCGAAGACCGGCGCCCCCAGGTAGGGCGACAGCGCGCTGGCCAGCCCGGGCGGGAGGTGCGGCACGAGCTCGGTGAAGCCGACGAAGGCGGCCACGAAGGGCGGGAAGACCAGGGCGCAGCAGAGCAGCCCCTGCCCCACGCCGCGCGCCACGCCCGACCAGTCGGCGCCCTCGCCGGCGCCGAGGAACGGCGCGCCGGCCGCCTCCCAGCCCTCGCCGCGCGCCCGCAGCCTCCGGTCGGCCAGCAGCACGAAGAGCAGCGCCGCCACCCCGGCCAGGTTGCCAGCCAGCAGCCCGGTCGGCTCGAAGAGCGAGAGCAGCCGCGCCAGCGCCAGCCCGCCGATGGCCAGCCCCCAGGTGGCGAGCAGCCGCCCCCGGCTGTCGGGTGGGAGGGGCGGCGCGGCGGGCGGGGCGGCGTCTGTCACGAGGGCTCCGGATCGCACGCGCCGGGTGGGGCGTCAATGGCCCACATGTGCCGACACCGGGGGCGGAGGTGTGGGCCGATCGCGTCGCGGTGACATGGTACGCTCTCGGCCCGAGGAGAGACCGCCATGCAGACCTCACGCCGCCCCAACGCGCCGCTGATCACGGGGCTGGGGGCACTCATCGCCATCGCGCTGGCGCTGCCGCTCCTCGCGCCCTCCTGCTCCGACTTCCAGCCGGGCCAGAAGCTCTTCTCCAAGGGGTCGCTGATCATCCCCATGGACGTCTGCTACCAGTACCAGACCGACGGTGACCGGGCCTCCTACACCCCTTCGAGCAGCTGCCCCGGGGCGACCACCGAGAACGGCGACGTCATCAAGGCCTACGGGCTCGTCTACCAGCTGATCCGCGCCGGCGTGGCGGTCTACTGGATCATCGACCCGGCCAAGGCGGCGCTCACCACCCCCGACCTGACGCTGCAGTTCAACGCCGGCTTCCCGGTGCTCAAGTACGACTGGAGCGGGGCGGCGCCGAGCGTGGCCCCCAACACCTTCAACCACACCGTCAAGTACCTGGGCGGCCCCTTCGTCATCGACGGCTCCGACGCCGCCAAGGCCGCCGCCGTCTTCCAGAAGTACCGGAGCACCTTCCGCCCCACCGCCACCACCGGCGTCAACGTCCACGTCGCCAACATCGCCTTCCAGGCCAGCGTCGCCAAGATGCTGGCCGGCGGCTGGAGCGCCGGGGGGGCCACGCCGCCCAAGCTGGCGCTGCTCAACATCGGCAGCTCCGGCTCCGGGTCGAAGAACTCCGAGGTGGTGATCCGCGGCTACCTGCAGCGCGCCGGCCTCGACATCTCCGAGCCCGACCCTGCCAACCCGGCGGTGCTGCTCTCCGCCGGCGGCTCGGCCACCGGCACCCACGGCACCATCTACGACCGGCTGGTGATGGAGGACTTCACCCCCAGCACCCCGGGCGACTGGACCACCACCAACCTCTCCAGGAACGGCTACCAGATCCTCTGGGTGCCCCACTGGCTGGCCCCCAACTCCTGCAGCGACTGCCCCCCCAGCACCTCCTGCACCTGCCTGAACAAGTACCCGGCCGCCACCATCCAGCAGGCGCTCCGGACCATCGGCGCCTTCGGGGCCGCAGGCAAGGACGTCTTCGCCGAGTGCGCCGGCCTGGGCAGCTTCGAGGGCGTCTTCGGCAACGTCAACTACGGCGCCGGCGTGGCAGAGACCCACTTCCAGACCCAGCTCCCCACGCCCCTGCCGGCGACCCTGGCCGGGGCCCTGGCCATCAACACCTCGGTCTCCTCGACCCCCGTCTACCAGCCTGGCCACTTCGCGTCGCCGTTGATGCAGCTGGGCGATTACCCCTTCATCCCCCACACCGGCGCCATCCAGAACTACCGGACCGACAGCCGCGGCAGCCCCGGCTACATCAACACGGCGGGCAACCCGGGCGCCGACAACACCATCCGGCTCATCACCGAGACCAACGGCGGCGGGGCCTACGACATCTTCACCAACCGCCCCCAGGGCACCACCGGCCACGGCACCTTCGTCTACCTGGGCGGCCACTCCTACTCCGGCACCGACGGCACCTTCCAGGTCGGTGGCACCCGGCTGGTGCTCAACACCCTCTTCAACCTCGGGTCGGGCTGCACCGAGAGCGGCGTGGCCTGCGACACCGGCCTGCTCGGCAAGTGCGGCCGCGGCGTCTTCAAGTGCCGCGGCGACGGCACCACCTACTGCGCCCAGATCGAGTTCGGCTCGGCCGAGGTCTGCAACGGGCTCGACGACAACTGCAACGGCACCGTCGACGAGATCCCCCCGACCTCCTGCTACGACGGCCCCTCCAACTCGATCGACCCGGCCACCGGGATCCCGCGCGGCACCTGCCAGAAGGGCAGCCTGGCCTGCATCGGCGGCCAGCTCAGCACCACCTGCGCCGGCCAGGTCCTGCCCCAGCCCGAGGTCTGCAACGGCGTCGACGACGACTGCAACGGCCTCGTCGACGAGATGCCGCCCGAGCCCTGCTACGACGGCCCGGCCAGCACCATCGACCCGGTCACCGGCCTTCCCCGCGGCGCCTGCAAGAAGGGGGTCCTGGCCTGCGTCGGCGGCGTGCCGAGCACCGTCTGCACCGGCCAGGTCACCCCACGCCCCGACGACTGCAGCTGTCCCGAGTGCCCCAGCGGCCAGGACCTGAACTGCGACGGACAGATCGCCCAGTGCGGCGCCTGCACCAACGGCGCCACCCGCGCCTGCTACGACGGCCCGACCGGCACGGCCGGCCAGGGGAGCTGCAAGACCGGGCTGCAGACCTGCGTCGACCTCGCCTGGGGCGCCTGCCGCACCTGCAGCCCCGCCGAGGCGGCCCAGGCCACGCCGCCGGCCGACTGCGAGATCCTCCCGGCCACCGAGGTCTGCAACAACACCGTCGACGAGGACTGCAACGGCATCAACGAGTCGCTGGCGCTCGGCAGCCCGGTCTGCGGCGAGTGCACCAGCGGCACCTCGCGGGCCTGCTACCTCGAGCCCGACCCGGCCCAGGTCACCCGCGGCATCGGCACCTGCGCCGACGGCGGCCAGGCCTGCGTCAACGGCAAGTGGGACCCCTGCCTCAACCAGGTCAAGCCGGGGCTCGAGCTCTGCAACGGCCTCGACGACAACTGCAACGGCACGGCCGACGACAACGCCAGCTGCGGCGACGGCTTCTCCTGCCAGAACGGCGTCTGCGTCTTCGACTTCTGCGACGGCATCGAGGTCGGCTGCGCCGAGGGGTACGACTGCGTCTCCGGCCACTGCACCGCCGCCAGCTGCGGCACGGTCGGGATCTGCCCGGCCGGAGAGACCTGCAGCAACGGCGCCTGCGTCAGCCCGAACCAGGGGCTCCTCTGCGCCCCGCCCTCGAAGCCGGCCGGCGGCATCTGCGCCGGCGGAGGCTGCTACGAGAGCGGCTGCGCCCCCGGCCAGCTCTGCCTCGACGGCAGCTGCGCCACCGACCCGTGCGCCGACGTCATCTGCCCGGGCGGCACCTTCTGCCGGCAGGGTGACTGCGTGCAGGCCTGCGCCTTCGTCGCCTGCGCCGAGGGCCAGCGCTGCGACGTCGACGGCTTCTGCGTCGCCGACCCCTGCGCCGGCAAGAGCTGCGCCCCGAGCCAGACCTGCGTGGGCGGAAGCTGCGTGGCCGACCCCTGCGCCGGGCTCGGCTGCCCGGGCGGCCAGGCCTGCCTCGGCGGCGCCTGCCTCGACGACCCCTGCGCCGGCATCCTCTGCCCGGTCGGCCAGTGCCAGGGCGGCCAGTGCTTCGCCACCGGCAGCTCCGCCGGCACCCCGGCCGAGCGCGGGACCAGCGGCTGCGGCTGCGGGAGCGGCGGCGCCGGCACCCCCCTGGCGCTGCTGGCCCTGCTCGCCCTGGCCCCGCTGGCGCGCCGCCGGCGGCGCCTCGGCTCGAGACCGGGCCACGGCGGCCGCGGCGCCGCCCTGCTCGGCCTGCTCCTCCTGGCCACCGCCACGGCCGGCTGCAAGAAGACCGACCCCTTCGACCCGGCCAGCTGCTCCGCCCCGGGCGTCAACCTCACCGCCTGCCCGGGCGAGGAGCGCTGCGTCGACCCGGTGCTCGACTCCTCGCACTGCGGCAGCTGCGGCCGGGCCTGCGAGGCTGGCCAGGCCTGCGTCGACGGGGGCTGCTTCGCGACCGGGAGCGTGGCCCCCTTCATCCAGGGCGCCGCGCAGGTCTCGCTCGACCGGGGCGGGCTCACGCCGGTCCGGCTCGACCTGACCGGCCAGCGCTTCACGGCTGGCGCCACCGTCCGGGCCACCCACCTCGGCGGCACCACCACCTACGCCGCCAACGTCCTCGACGCCGGCAACCTCTCGGCCTTCATCGACCTCAGGTACGCGCCGCCCGAGACCTGGACCTTCCGCGTCGTCAACCCGGACCGGGTCATCTCCAACAGCCGGCCGGTCCCGGTGGTGGTCCCGACCCCGGTCATCTCCGACCACGACCCGAAGACGGCCGCGGCCGGGACCCAGGTGTCGGTCCAGCTCACCGGCACCGGCTTCATGACCGACAGCAGCTGCATGATCGGCGGCGGCACGGTCATCGAGCAGGCGGTGGTGACGCGGCTCACCGGCACCGGCCTCTTCTGCGACCTCGACCTCTCCAACCTCTCGCCCGGCACCTTCCAGCTCTGGGTCCGCAACCCGCAGGGGAGCGGCAGCCCGTTGCTCTCGCTCAAGAAGGACTTCGTGGCCACCGGCAACGGCGCCCCGACCCTCACCGAGATCTCCCCGGCCTCCGACCAGGAGAACACCGTCACGGTGGTGCGGGCCTACGGCACCGGCTTCGACGCCACCAGCCGGGTGGTCTTCGTCAGCCACGACTCGGCCACCGCCACCAACCGGGAGCAGGAGCAGGCGACCACGCTGGTCGGACCGGGCGAGCTCTTCGTCCCGTCGCTCGACCTGCAGCACTGCCCCGGCACCAACGCGGTCTGCCCCCTCAGTTCCGCCACCGTCACCTACGGCATGAAGGTGCGCAACGGCGCCGCCACCACCGCCGAGCTGCCCTACACCATCGTCAACAACGCCCCGGTCGTCAACCAGGTCCCGGTCCCGGCCTCGGCCTTCCAGGGCGACCTGGCGCCGGTCACCATCACCGGCAGCAACCTCCCCGCCGGCACCGTGCTGCAGTACCAGCCGCCCGCCGGGGCCTTCATCGACGCCACCCCCATCTCGTCGTCCGCCACGGCCGTCAGTGGCACCATCGACCTGATCGGCAACCCCGTGGGCTCGCGCCCGGCCGGCACCTACCAGCTTCGCCTGCGCTACACCTCCGGCACCCTGGCCGGGACCACCTCCGCCCCGGTCAGCTTCACGGTCCGCTCCAACGTCGCCTTCCTCGACTCGGTCTCACCGACCAGCGCGGTCCAGGGGCAGAGCGCCGCGCTGCCGGTGACGCTCCAGGTCTCCAACCTGCGCCCGCCAACGAGCGGCGTGAGGGTGATCTTCTCGGCCCAGCCCAACGTGCTGCTGGCCACTGCCTCGGTCAACGCCACCGCCATCAGCACCACGCTCGACCTGACCAACCGTGACACCGGGGCCTACACGCTGCAGGTGGTCAACCCGAACGGCGCCCAGCCCTCCTCCCCCTCGCCCTTCACCATCACCCCCGGGGCGCCGACCATCACCGGCGTGGCCTGCACCGCGGTCCCGGGCCAGTGCCCGACCGCCACCAGCGCCCCGCAGCAGGTGGCCCGCGTGCCCATCACCCTGACCGGCACCAACTTCGCCAAGCCGGACCAGAGCGGCACCAACGGCTCGACGGTGCACATCTTCGCCAACTGCACGCCGGTGCTGCTCGACATCCCGGCCACCCCCACCTCGCCCCACACCACCCAGGTGACCGGCTGCACCTGTTCCGGCCCGGTGCCCTGCGTCCCCGACCAGGTGCTCGACCCGGCCTACAACCAGGTGACGGTGGTCTCGCCGACGCGGATCGACGTGCTGCTCGACACCACCACCGCCTTCGTGCCCAACGGGGCCTCGGCCACCTACTCGCTCTGGGTCTGGAACCCGGGCGGCTCGCCGGCGCCGCAGCGCTCCAACCAGCGGCTCGACGCCTTCACCATCAGCGCGCCTCCCGTCCCCTGAGCCGACGCCGCGGCGCTCAGCCCGTCGCCAGCCCGGTCCCCCGGGCCAACAGCTCCAGCGCCACCGCCGGCTCGAACGGCTTCTTGAGCAGCTGGTCGGCGCCGAGCCGCAGGTACATCTGGTGCTCGGCCTCGGTGAGGCGCGAGCTCATCAGCACCAGGAAGGCCTTCTTCCACTGCGGGTGGCTCTTGACCACCCGGCAGACGTCGGCGCCGTTGAGCCGGGGCATGTAGACGTCGAGCAGCAGCGCGTCGGGGAGCCCTGCGGCGAGCCGGCGGAAGACCTCCTCGCCGTCGGCGGCGGTGACCACGTCCCAGCCTGCCTCCTCGAAGGCGGCGGCCAGCGTGTCGACCACGGCGCGGGAGTCGTCGGCGATCAGCAGCCGCTTGGGGTGGGCCATGAGCGACTCCTTATACCGCGCACCCCGTGGTAGATCACGCGCGTCATGATCGCCCCGCGCGTCCGCTTCGCCCCGTCGCCCACCGGCTACCTCCACATCGGCGGCGCCCGCACCGCCCTCTTCAACTGGCTCTACGCCCGCCGCCACGGCGGCGCCTTCGTGCTCCGCATCGAGGACACCGACCGGGTCCGCTCCACCCAGCCGGCCGTGGAGGCCATCCTCGAGGGGATGCGCTGGCTCGGCCTCGACTGGGACGAGGGGCCGGGGGTGGGTGGGCCGCACGGCCCCTACTTCCAGACCGAGCGGCTCGACGTCTACCGGGCCCAGGCCGATCGGCTGCTGGCCGAGGGCAAGGCCTACGTCTGCACCTGCACCAGGGAGGAGCTCGACCTCCTGCGCAAGCAGGCCGAGGCGAGCAAGGTCCAGTTCCGCTACCCCGGCACCTGCCGCCACGCCGGCCGCGACCGCTCCCAGCGCCACGTCATCCGGCTCGTGGTCCCGGAGGCCGGGGCCACCAGCTTCGACGACCTGGTCAAGGGGACCATCAGCACGCCCCACGACACGCTGCAGGACGAGGTGATCCTGCGCGGCGACGGCATGCCGCTCTACAACTTCGGGGCGGTGGTCGACGACCTCACCATGCAGATCAACCTGGTGGCCCGCGGCGACGACCACGTCAACAACACCGCCCGCCAGATCCTCATCTACCAGGCGCTCGGCCACCCGGTGCCGGCCTTCGCCCACCTCCCCATGATCCTCGGCGCCGACAAGACCCGGCTCTCCAAGCGCCACGGCGCCACCAACCTGATGTCCTACAAGGAGATGGGCTTCATGCCCCAGGCGCTCGTCAACTACCTGGTCCGCCTCGGCTGGTCGCACGGCGACCAGGAGATCTTCACGCTGGCCGAGCTGGTCGAGCACTTCGACTGGAAGCAGGTCGGGGCCACCGCCGGCGTCTTCAACCCCGACAAGCTGCTCTGGGTGAACCACCAGTGGCTGCGCGCCCTCTCCGACGACGACCTGGCGCGGGGCGCGCTCCCCCACTTCGCCGCCGCCGGCCTCGCCGCCGCCGACGACCAGAAGCTGCGCCTGGTGGTCCGCCAGCTGCGCGAGCGGGCCAAGAGCTTCGTCGAGATCGTGGAGCAGGCGCGGTACTTCTACGCCCCCATCCAGCTCGACGAGAAGGCGCGCCAGAAGCAGCTCACCGCCGAGGCGCGGCCGCTGCTGCGGGCGGTCCGCGACGGGGTGGCCGGCATGGCCACCATGGAGCTGCCGGCGCTGGAGCAGCTCTTCGCCGACGTGGCGGCCCGCGCCGGGGTCGGCCTCGGCAAGGTGGCGCAGCCGGTCCGCGTCGCCCTCACCGGCGGCACCGCCTCGCCCGGCATCCACGACGTGGTCCAGATCCTCGGCAAGGCCGAGACCCTGGCCCGGATCGACGCCGGCCTGGCGCTCATCCCTTGATAGCGCCCCTCGCCTGGCCCGATCCCTGCTGCGGCGGGATCAGGCCAGGCGAGGGGCGCCGTGACTCCCGGCCGGGCCGGTAGTTGGGATAGGCTCGCCCCATGACGCGCCTCCCCGGCCTGGCCTCGCGGCTCGCAGCGCTCTGCCTCCTGCTCGCGCCGTCGCTGGCGTCGAGCCAGGTGCCGCCCCCCGAGGAGGCCCGCGACATCGCCCTCGAGCAGGCTCCGCCGGCTCCCCCGCCGCCCCCCCCCGCCCGGCCGGGGGAACCACCGCCACCTCCTGGGTACGACCCGCGCCGCCCCATCCTGGAGCCGCCGCGCTGGCGGCTCGGCGTCAATTTGGGCGTCGGCACCTCCTACGGCCACTCCTACGTGATGCTCGGCGGGCTGGTCGGCTACGCGCTCGGCCAGGGGTTCGAGGCCTACTTCGACGGCCAGTTCTGGGGCGGCGCCAAGCCCAGCATGGGCAAGCTGGCCACGGGGCTCAACTGGTACGCCCCCATCCCCTACCGGCCCTACGTCGGCGTCTACTACGCGCGCTGGCTCATCGGCAGCGGCTTCCCCGACGAGAACGCGGTGGGTGGCCGGTTCGGCGCCGTGCTCACCTCCACCCGCGACGCCGCCTTCGCCGCCGGGATGGTCTACGAGCGGATCCTCGGCTGCAGCGTCGAGTGCGACGCCTTCTGGCCGGAGCTCAGCTTCGGCTTCAGGTTCTAGTGCCGCCAAGGTGAAGCCAGGCGTCACGGCTTCGACTCGACCTCGTCAGGGTAATGCAGGCGGACGCACTCCTCGCAGAGCCCGTGACTGAACTCGGCGTCGGAGTGTTCGCTGATGTAGGCCTCGAGCCGTTGCCAGGCTCCGGCTTCACCCCGGATCTGCTTGCAGTGCATGCATATGGTCAGGATCCCCTGCAGGGTCTTGACGTCCTCCAGGGCGCGCTGCAGCTCCCGGTTCTTCCGCATGAGCTCGCGGCCCAGGTTGACGACCTCGTCGGTGATCCGGCTCATGCTCCGGAGCACTTCACCCTCCGTGAGCGTCAACTGGTCCCCCAGCAGGAGCAGGCCCTGTTCTTCGGGGTAGACCCGGCAGGAGACCTGGAAGATCGACTGGCCTTCCCCGTGGAACTGGAGCCGCTCCACGAGCGCCTTCCCGTGGAGCAGCCGCTCGGCCGCCGGGCGGCTGCCCGGCTCGAGCAGGTCCGGGAACGATCTGCCGACCGGGCCCGGGCCACTCCCCGCCATCCGCGAGAAGGCCCCGTTGAATCGAAGCACGCGGTGGTCGCGGTCGAGCAGCAGCGCCGCCACCGCGACCGAGTCGCCCAGGTAGCGCCCGGTGGCGACGCGGTGGTCGCTCCAGTCTTCGACTTGGCTCAACCTCGCTGCTCCCCTGCGCCGAAGGCCCGGGCCGCCATGACGGCGTCGTGGGCGTCCTTCGCCCAGCCATCGGCGCCCAGCTCCTTCCAGAGCCCGGGCTGGTCGTTGAAGACCTTCCCCCCCACCAGGCATCGGACCGGTGGCGAGGCCGGGACCGCATGGACCCCGGCGATGATGCTCCTGGCCTTGGCGAGGCCGAACGGCATGGTGACCGACAGGGCCACGAAGGCCGGCCGGCGGTCACGGACCAGGTCGACGAGCGCCTCGGCCGGGGTGTTGGCCCCGACGTAGATCACCTCCCACCCGTCGGCCTCGAGCAGGTCGGAGATCATCCATCCACCCAGCTCGTGGAACTCGTTGGGCGCCGCCGAGACCATCGCCCGGCCCCGCCAGGGCTTGCGCGCCGCCCTCGCCGTGGAGAGGCCCACCACCACCCGGCTGGTGATGGCGGAGGCGAGATGCTCCTGCGCCACCGACAGCTCACCGGCCTCCCAGCGCGCCCCGATGGCGTACATGGCCGGCTGGATCACCGAGAGGTAGAACCCCTCCAGGTCGGACGGCTCGGCCACGGTCCGGGCCAGGGCGATCGCGCCGGCCACGTCTCCAGCCAGCAAGGCGGCCAGGTAGCGCTCCCGCAGGTTGATCCAGCGGTCTGACCGCTCGGCCGGCGCTGGAGCCTCCGGCCGCTCCTCGGCGAGGGACACCACCTCGGCGTGGTGGTCGACCATCCACTGGTAGATGACGGAGATTTGCCCTGCCCACTCGGCGGGGAGGCAGGCGTCCAGGGCGCGGCGCCAGGCCTGGAGCTCCACGGGAAAGTACCCGTAGCTGAAGCCGCGCGCCCGGTAGGTCCGGTAGATCCAGGGCAGCGACCTCGCCAGCAGCTCGTGCTGCCCGAGCGCCAGCACGTTCGACATGAAGGCGGCGTGGTTCTCGTGGTTGGTGGTCATCAGCTGGCTGGAGGAGCCGCCGAGGAGCCGGGGGAGATCCTCGCGCGCCAGCAGTTCGGCGTTCACGCTGGCCAGCATCGCCGGACGGGCTTCCTCGTAGGCAGAGGCCGCGGCCGACGACGCCACGGGGAGCGCCCTGCACGCCTCCACCAGCTCCCCAAGACTCATCGGCTCCCCCGGCAGGCGCGGTACGGACAGCCACCCGCACCGGCACGATCCTGCCCCTCCACGCCCCGGCGCGAAAGGGACCAATTGGGTCGATGGCCCGCCTGCCCGACTAGAGCGCCGCCACCAGCGCCACCGCGCCGAAGGCGAAGAAGAGCGTCGCCGCCACCACCCGCACCCACTTCATCTGGACGCGGGCGGCCAGCCGCTCGCCGAGCAGGACCGCCAGCCCATCGGCCACCAGCATCCCGGCGGTGGTCCCGACCGTCACCGCCACCACCGAGCTGTAGCGGGCCGCCAGCGCCACCGTGGCCAGCTGGGTCTTGTCCCCCATCTCGGCCAGGAAGAAGAGGATGGTGGTGGTGAGGAAGGGGCCGAAGCTATCCGGGGCGCGGGCCTCGTCGAGCGTGTCGGGCTTGAGGGTCCAGAGCCCGAAGCCGATGAAGGTGATCCCCAGCACCGCCGCCATGACCCGCGGCGGGACCTGGGCGGAGATCCAGCTCCCCACCGTGGCGGCCAGGGCGTGGTTGAGCACGGTGGCCAGCAGGATCCCGCCCATCACCGTCCAGGGGCGGCGATAGCGGGCCGCGAGCGAGAAGGCGAGCAGCTGGGTCTTGTCACCCATCTCGCTGGCGGCGACCAGCAGGAAGCCGCTGACGATGGTCTCGAGGCTCATGGCGGTCCCATCTGTGCCGAAAGCCGGCCCGGGTCAAGTTCGTCGCAGGCCCAAGAGCCCCGACCGGAGCGCCATTCACTGCTGGACTTCCACCCGGCCCGGGAGTCTGCTCCGCCCACCACGAACCGCGAGGCGCCCGACACCATCCGGGCCACGCCGGCGTAAGGAGATCTCCGATGACGTCGAACAGGACCGAGCAGCTGGAGCGGACGGCCCAGGCCAGCGGCCGCTGGCTCCGCGAGGCGATGGCCCCCTACTTCTTCGCCGCCATGCAGGACGAGCCCGGGGCCCTGGCCAACCTGGAGCGCGGCCTCGACACCCTGCGGGACAACCAGCACCTGATCCTGGCCGACCGCCCCAGCGCCCTGATCCTGGCGGCCCCCAACACCCCCGGCTCGCTCTACCGGACCATCTCCCTCGGCAACGGGGCCAACCGCGCCATCTCCTACGCCATGTTCGCCCACTCCGACCGGCCCATGCCGGGGATGGCCTCGACCCTGGAGATCCAGCGCTTCGAGTACGACTGCAAGACCGACGCCTGGGTCAAGGAGCGGCTGGCCGCCGGCGTCAAGGTCCCGGCGAGCATCCGCGACTCGGTGGCCATGGCCATGCTCTCCGAGTACCGCGACTTCGACATGCGGGAGCTCGACAGCCTGCTGGCGCTCTTCTGGCTCTGCAACCCGGCCTACACGCGGGTCTCGCCGCCCCGCCGCGTCGCCCAGACGCTGCGGCTGCTGCAGCTCTGCGTGCGGGCCGGCGGCATGTACCTCGACGTCGAGGCGACCCGCGACGACTCCTCGCTGACCCGCGTCTCCTTCGCGGTGGCCAGCCCGCCGCACCGCGGCTTCCTCGCCCAGCTGCTCGAGGTGCTCAACCGCCTCGACCTCGGCGTGGCCCGGGCCTACGTGCTCGACATCTCCGACGGCCACCGCCCCTACGCGCTCTGCACCTTCTACGTCTACCCGCGCAAGGGTGGCCGGCTGCTGGTCGGCTCGCCGCTCCACCGGCAGCTCGAGGAGGAGCTCTTCAACACCCAGGTGCTTCGCAAGGGCTCACCCGAGTACCGCGAGCTGGTCACCGCCGGGGTGCTCAGCGGCATGGACGCCTCGCTGGTGCGGGCCTTCGTGGCCTTCTGCCACACCAACCTGGCCCACGCCCAGCCCGACCGCTTCGACTGGGAGGAGGTCCGCAACGCCTTCCAGGCCAACCCCCAGGTGGCGCTGATGCTGGCCCGGCTCTTCCGGGCCCGCTTCGACCCGGCCGTGAAGGGGCGGCAGAAGCGCTGGCCGGCCCAGCTGGCCGCCGCCGAGAAGGCGGTGCGCGAGTACAACACCGGCCACCGCCACCTCGACGAGGTGCGCCGCGACGTCTTCCGCTGCTGCCTGGCCTTCATCAAGCACACCCTCAAGACCAACTTCTTCGTGCTGCAGAAGCAGGCCCTCTCCTTCCGGCTCGACCCGGCCTACCTGGCCGAGCTGGGGCCGGCCTTCACCTCCGACCTGCCGCCGGCCACGCCGTTCCGTGTCACCTTCTTCTTCGCCCGCTACGGCTTCGGCTACCACATCGGCTTCTCCGACATCGCCCGGGGCGGCTGGCGCACCGTCATCTGCCGCAGCGACGACGACTTCCTCACCAACGCCGCCACGCTCTTCCGCGAGAACTTCGTGCTGGCCCACACCCAGCACTTCAAGAACAAGGACATCTACGAGGGCGGCTCCAAGCTGGTGATGCTCATGGACGCCTCCTCGCTGGAGGGGGCCGAGCGCGACCAGGAGACCATCCGGCTGCACCAGCTGCAGCGCGCCGTCATCAACGCCTTCCTCGACATCTACGTCACCGAGAACGGGGTGGCGCGGGACGCCGCGGTGGTCGACTACAACCGCGAGGACGAGCCCATCGAGCTCGGCCCCGACGAGAACATGCACGACGAGATGATCGAGGAGATCGCCGAGCTCTCGCACCGGCGCGGCTACCTGCTCGGCATCGGCGTGATGTCCTCCAAGCGCGTCGGCATCAACCACAAGGAGTACGCCGTCACCTCCACCGGCGTGGTCACCTTCGCCGAGATCGCCATGAAGGAGCTCGGCGTCGACGTGCGGCGGCGGCCGGTCAGCGTCAAGGTGACCGGCGGCCCCAACGGCGACGTGGCCGGCAACGCCATGGCCATCATCCTGCAGCGCTGGCCCAAGGCCGAGCTCCGGCTCATCCTCGACGGCACCGCCGCGCTGGTCGACCCGGCCGGCGCCGACCGCGCCGAGCTCTCGCGGATCCTCCTCAAGGAGGACCTCCACGCCTTCGATCCCAGGGCGCTCCACGTCGGCGGCGCCATGTACTTCCGCACCGGGACCCGCAAGGACGGGCTGCGCGTGCTGCACCGCAAGGTGACCCGCACCGCCCGGGGGCTGCAGGAGGAGTGGATCTCCATCGACGACTTCTCCCGCGCCTTCGGCGCCCTCCCCTTCACGGTGGAGGCCGACCTCTTCATCCCCGGCGGCGGGCGCCCCGAGACCATCGACGGCCGCAACGTCGAGCAGTACCTGCTGTCCGACGGCCGCCCCTCCTCGCGCGCCATCGTCGAGGGGGCCAACTCCTACATCACGCCGGAGGCCCGCGTCGTCCTGCAGAAGAAGGGGGTGCTGCTGCTGCGCGACGCCTCGGCCAACAAGTGCGGCGTCATCTCCTCCTCCTACGAGATCATCGCCAACCTGCTGCTCACCGAGGCCGAGTTCCTCGCGCACAAGAAGCGCTACGTGAAGGACGTGCTCGCCATCCTGGTTCGCCGGGCCGCCGACGAGGCCCACCTGATCATGGCCCGCCGGCGCGAGCAGGGGCTGCTGGGGACCGAGATCTCCGACCACATCAGCGGCGAGATCAACGCCCACTACGCCAGGCTCTTCAAGTTCTTCCAGGCCAGGCCGGAGCTGGCGCAGGAGCCGCTCTTCCGCGCCGCCCTGCTCTCGCACCTCCCGGCGCTGCTGCGCGAGGACCGGCGCTTCCGCCGGCGGGTCGACCGGCTGCCGCCCAAGTACCGCTCCGCCATCCTCGCCGCCGAGATCGGCTCCTCGATGGTCTACCGGGGCAACCCCGACGCCGAATTCGAGGATATGCTGCGCCTCCACATGGAGCGGAACTTCAGCACCAGGCCGACCCGTACCGGCCGGACCCGCTGAGCTGAACCGCTCGCCTCGACGTGGCCGGCCAGGACCGGCGCTGGAGCACCGACATGATCGCCGCACTCCTCCTCCTCTCCCTCTCGGCGTCGCCGCCGCGCGCCCCGGAGCCGGCCCACGCGCCCGAGGAGGCCGCCCTGCTCAAGGCCGCCTTCCCCGACCAGGACCAGGGCACCGGCTTCCTCGGCCACTCCGAGGGCATCCTGGTAGAGCGGAGCTCGGCCTGCGCCGACGCCGGCGCCTGCTTCCTGGCGGTGGCCGCCAAGGACCCGGCCGCCGGCGGCGAGGGCGGGCACGCCTGGACCACCTTCTTCGCCTTCAGGCAGGTCGACGGGAGCTGGGTCGAGGCCGGCCACACCGCCGGCCCGGTCGTCAACGCCTCCGGCAGCTGGCAGCTCTCGGTGTCGACCCGGATCGAGAGGGACGGCCCGTTCATCACCGTGACCAGCTCCACCACCAGCCCCGAGGAGGGCGAGGGGAGCGCCACCCACCTCTGGAGCTGGGACGGCAAGAAGTTCCTGCCGGTCCTGACCGCCACCACCGGAAGGCAGGGCGGCCTGGAGATCGAGACCAGCTTCGTCGCCTGCGGCGAGCGGCCCGGGGACCGACCGAGCTGGGAGCTGCGCGGCCGGGAGCGCGAGGGACGCGGCAAGTGGACCGAGACCCGCTCGCGGGTGCTCTGGAACGGGCAGGCCTGGGTGGAGCGGCCGGCCGACAAGGCCTGCAGCGAGCGCCCCGTGGCCGCCGCCGCCACCCCGGCCTCGGTGGCCCAGGCCACCGCCGCCTCGACGCTCAAGGCCAGGTCGGCCAGCGCCTCGAAGGTGACCCCTGGTTCCAAGGCGAAGCCGCAGGCCTGGGCCGCCGCCAACGCCATCGACGGTGACCGGCAGACCGGCTGGATGCCGGGCGGCAAGAAGGGCGGCGTCGGCGAGTGGCTCCAGCTCGACTTCGCGGCCCCGACCGTCGTCGGGTCGCTGCAGCTCGTCGCCACCTGCCCCGGCGGCGACTGGAAGGCCAGCCCGCGCGTCAAGAAGGTGAAGATCCGGTTCGCCGACGGCCCGGCCCAGGAGGAGACCCTGGCCGACGTGCAGTCGTCGCAGTCGATCATCCTGAAGCGCGAGGAGCCGGTCCGCTGGGTCCGGGTCGAGCTGGTCGAACTCTACAAGGGTTCGAAGTGGGTCGACGCCTGCCTCACCGAGGTGGTGCCGCAGGCCCGCTAGCCAGGCCGGGCCGGCGAGCCCGCGGGCTCAGAGCCGGGCCAGCCGCTCGCAGGCCCGGTCGAGCGTCGCCTCTTCCTTGGCGAAGCAGAAGCGGAGCACCCGGTCCTGCCGGGGCTCGGCCGAGAAGACCGAGACCGGGATGCTGGCCACCCCGAGCTCCCGCGTCAGCCGCTCCGCCAGCGCCACGTCCGGCTCGTCGCTCACCGCCGCGTAGGAGGCGAGCTGGAAGTAGGTGCCGGCGCAGGGCAGCGGGACCAGCCGCGTGGTGGCCAGCCCGGCGCGGAAGCGGTCGCGCCGCCGCTGGTAGAAGTCGGCCAGCCCCCGGTAACTGGCTGGGTCGCGCAGGTGCACGGCCAGCGCCTCCTGCACCGGCCGGTTGACGGCGAAGACCACGAACTGGTGGACCTTGCGGAACTCGACGGTGAGCGCCGCCGGGGCCAGCAGGTACCCGACCTTCCAGCCGGTGGCGTGGAAGGTCTTGCCGAAGGAGCCGGCCACGAAGCTCCGCTCCGCCAGCTCGCGGTGACGGGCGCAGCTCTCGTGGCGCTGGCCGTCGAAGACCATGTGCTCGTAGACCTCGTCGGAGAGCACCAGGGTAGCTGTGCCGCGCAGCAGCGCCGCCAGGGCGTCGAGGTCGGCGGCGCCCCAGGTGGCGCCGGTCGGGTTGTGCGGGGTGTTGATGACCACCAGCCGGGTGCGCGGGGTGAGCAGCCGCCGAACCTCCTCCCAGTCGGGGCGGTAGCCGGGGTGGGCCAGCCGGGCCCGCACCACCCGCCCGCCGGCCAGCGCCACCGCCGGGGCGTAGCAGTCGTAGGCCGGCTCGAAGATCAGCACCTCGTCGCCGGGCCGCACCGCGCAGGTGATGGCGGTGTAGATGGCCTGGGTCCCCCCGGCGGTGATGGTCACCTCCTGCTCGGGGTCGTAGCGGGTCCCGTAGAGCGCCTCGGCGGTGGCGGCCACAGCCTCGCGCAGCGCCGGCACCCCGGCCATGGGGGCGTACTGGTTGGCCCCGCCGCGCAGCTGCTGCTCCACCAGGGCGAGCAGCGCCGGATCCGGGGAGAAGTCGGGGAAGCCCTGCGAGAGGTTGATGGCGCCGCACTCGGCGGCGAGGCGCGACATCACCGTGAAGATGGTGGTGCCGACCTCGGGGAGGCGGGAGGGGAAGCTGGCCGCGGCGGTGGGCATGCCGGGCAAGTCTGGGTGGAGGCGGGGCGCGTGGCAAGCGGGATGGCGCACCAGACCGCGGCCCGCCGGGCCGAATCCCCGGCCGCGGCCGGAGCGGGCGGGCTATCGTCCAGGCTCCACCCGCCCCCCACCACGAACGGAGCCCCACATGGACGGCCTGATGATGGACTACCAGCTCACCCTGGCGCACCTCTTCGACCGCGTCGGGCGGTTCTTTCCCAAGACCGAGCTGGTGACGCGGCGCCCCGACAAGTCGCTGCACCGGACCAACTACGGCGAGTTCCACGCCCGCACCCAGAAGCTGGCCAACGCCCTGCAGCGGCTCGGCGTCAAGCCGGGCGACCGGGTCGCCACGCTCGGCTGGAACACCTCGCGCCACCTTGAGGCCTACTTCGCGGTGCCGCTCATCGGCGCGGTGCTCCACACCCTCAACCCGCGCCTCTCCGCCACCGACCTCGCTTACATCATGAACCACGCCGACGACCAGGTGCTGCTGGTCGACGACGTGCTCTACCCGGTCTTCGAGCGGTTCGCCCACGAGGTGAAGCCGAAGCAGGTCATCGTCTGGGGCAACGGCGGGCCGGTCCCGGCCAACACCGTCGACTACGAGCAGCTGATCGCGCCGGAGATCCCGAACTTCAAGGTGCCGCACATCGACGAGAACCAGGCGCTCGGCATCTGCTACACCTCCGGTACCACCGGGCGCCCCAAGGGCGTCGTCTACTCGCACCGGGCCGTGGTGCTCCACTCGATGGTCTCGGCCATGCCCGACTCGCTGGGGCTCTCCCAGTCCGACGTGATGATGCCGGTGGTCCCCATGTTCCACGTCAACGCCTGGGGGCTCCCCTTCACGGCGGTGATGACCGGCACCAAGCAGGTCTTCCCCGGGCCGCACCTCGACCCGGCCTCCCTGCTCGGGCTGGTGGCCGGCGAGAAGGTCACCTTCACGGCCGGTGTGCCGACCATCTGGCTCGGCATCCTCGACGCCCTCGACAAGAACCCGGGCGCCTTCGACACCTCCTCGCTCAAGGCCATGGTGGTGGGCGGGGCGGCGGCGCCGCAGGCGGTCATCGAGGCCTTCGAGAAGCGCCACAAGCTGCAGGTGCTCCACGCCTGGGGCATGACCGAGACCACGCCGCTCGGCACCGTCTCGCGCCTCAAGCCGCACCTCGAGCAGCGCCCCGACGCCGAGCGGTTCAAGGCCCGCGCCGCGCAGGGGCTGGCGGTGCCCTTCGTCGACGTCCGCGCCGTCGGCGAGAGCGGCGACCCGGTGGCCTGGGACGGCAAGTCGATGGGCGAGCTGCACGTGCGCGGCCCGTGGGTGGCGAGCAGCTACTACCAGAACCCCATCGAGGCCGACAAGTTCACCATGGACGGCTGGTTCCGCACGGGTGACATCGTCACCTTCGACGCCGACGGCTACATGCGGATCGCCGACCGCTCCAAGGACGTCATCAAGTCGGGCGGCGAGTGGATCAGCTCGGTCGAGCTGGAGAACGCCCTGATGGGCCACCCGGCCGTGAAGGAGGCGGCGGTGATCGGCCTGCCCCACCCGAAGTGGACGGAGCGGCCGGTCGCCTGCGTGGTGCTGCGCGAGGGGGCCACGGCCACGCCGGCCGAGCTGCGCGAGTTCCTCGAGCCGATGTTCGCGAAGTACTGCCTGCCCGACGCCTTCGTCTTCATGGCGGCCATCCCGCGGACCGCCGCCGGCAAGTTCCTCAAGTCGGCGCTGCGCGAGCAGCTCAAGGATTACAAGCTCGAGTAGGCGGCCGGACCACCGACGCTGGACTTGGAACGGCCGGGCGGCCTCGCACCCGCGAGGCTCCACCCGGCCGTCCTGCGCTCGGCAGGTTGGTGACCGCCGCTACCGCGGCCCGCCGCCGGGGCGGCCGCCGCCCGGCTTGCCGCGCCCGCCCGGACCGCTGCGCTGCCCCTTGCGGTCCTCCTTGAGCGAGTCCATCGAGAAGCCGCCGCTGGTGGGCGCGCCCTTGCCGCCGCCACCCGGGGCGCCGCCGCCGCGCCCTCCGCCGCCGACGCCGCCACCACCGCGCCCGCCGCGGTCCTTCTTCTGCGGGGCCTGCTCCTGGCGCATGGTGGCCGGGGCGATGTCGCAGAGGTACTGGAAGCCGTTGAGCGTGGTGGCGCCCGCCACCGGCTCCTCGACGCCGAAGACCCGGACCAGCCGGACGTCGGCCACCTTGTGGCCCACCACCTGGACGGCGTCGCGCATGCGGGAGAGCCGATCGCCCGACAGGCCGGTCGCCTCGGCCACCGCCGCGTCGAGCGCCGCCTTGACCGCCTCGCTCTCGGGGGCCTCGGCCTGCTTCCCCTTGACCGGGGTGCTGGGCACCGGGGCCGGAGCGGGGGCCGCCTCGGCCGGAGCCGCCTCGGCCGGTGCAGCCTCGCCCTCAACGGGCGCCGTGGCCTCCGCGACGGGCGCGGCCGGGACCTCGGCCTCGGCGACGGGCGCGGCCGGGACCTCGGCGACGGGCGCCTCCGCCTTGGGAAGCGACCGCTTCGCCTCGGCGACGGCCGCCGCAGCCTTCCGGATCATGGTCCCGC
The DNA here is from genome assembly GCA_031388695.1 of Anaeromyxobacter sp. Lineage (GTDB taxonomy): Bacteria > Myxococcota > Myxococcia > Myxococcales > Anaeromyxobacteraceae > JADKCZ01. Next base: position 40,957 of record JANMRY010000016.1, read on the forward strand.
TCAGCTCGGTCAAGGTTTTCATGGCCCGCACCCATACAATGATCGGGCCGCCGCGGGAAGGGTGGTGGTCCGCCCCTCCCCCCTCCTCGCGTATATTGGCCCGCCCTCATGGACTGGCTGCGCCACCCCGCCATCTCCTGGTTCCTCCCGGTGCCGCTGCTGGCGGCGCTCGGGCTGCTGCTCTGGCGCGTCTTCCGGGCCGACTGGCTCGCCCTCGACCAGGCGGCCGAAGCCGAGCGGGCGGCGCGGGGCCCTGGCCGGCGGCTCGACCTGCGGGCGCTGGTGGCCCCGGCCCTGGGCGTCTTCGTGCTGGCGCTGCAGGAGTACTTCGGCAAGGGCAGCTTCTTCGAGGCGGCGGTGCGCCCGGCGCTCCAGGCCTTCGAGCGCGCCCACCCGGGCGGCCCGGTCGCGCTCGCCACCTGGGGCGGCATCTACCCGAACCTCTGGTGGGGGCTGACGCGGGTGGGCGGCTACCTGCTGCCGCTGCTCCTCTGGCCGCTGCTCTTCCGCGGCGAGCGGCGGCTCGACTGCGGGCTGCGGGTGGCCGGGCTGCGCCAGCACCTCTGGATCTACGCCACCGCGCTGGCGGTGATGGTGCCGCTGCTCCTGCTGGTGCGACACCAGCCCGACTTCGGCGCCTACTACCCCTTCTACGCCGGGGCCGGCCGCTCCTGGGCCGACTTCCTCTGCTGGGAGGCGATCTACATCGCCCAGTTCTTCGCGCTCGAAGCCTTCTTCCGCGGCTGGTGGCTCCACGCCACCCGGAGCATGGGGGCGGCCTCGATTCTCGGCATGGTGGTCCCCTACACCATGATCCACTTCGGCAAGCCCTGGCTCGAGGTCTCCGGCGCCATCGTGGCCGGGGTGGTGCTCGGCTCGGTCTCGGCCCGGACCCGCAGCATCTGGGCCGGCTTCCTGGTCCACGCCACGGTGGCCCTGCTGATGGACGTGCTCTCGCTGCAGCGCCGCGGCCAGCTGCCGGTGCTGCTCACGCCCGGCGGCACCGCCAGCTTCGTCTTCGGGGGGTGGGACTGGCTGCTGCCGCTCACCTGGCTCGGCGCGGCCGGCCTGCTCGTGCTCGACGGCTGGCGACGCTGGGGACCGGGCTCGCCGCGCCGACGCTGAGGGCGGGGGCGATCCCGGGGGTGTTCGCGAACGTTTCCGAACGGGCCCTGCCTCGGCTCCTCTGCTCCTTCGGCAACGAGGACAGGCGGTTGCGCCAGGGCGCCCGCGGCACGGCCGGTGCTCCTGTCTGGAGTGGAGCGCTCCCTTCGGGGCGTCCACCGGAGCCTCCCAATGAACGCACGCAGCCTCTCCTTCGCCGCCGCCACCGCCCTCGTCCTCGCCGGCCTCCCCCTGCTCGGCTGCGCCACCACGCCGGCCGGACGCACCAGCGAGTCGGCCGGGGAGTGGCTCGACAACACCGTCATCACCACCCGGGTCAAGACGGCGCTGCTCGCGGAGCCGGCACTCAAGTCGTTCCAGATCGGCGTCAAGAGCTTCAAGGAGACCGTGCAGCTGAGCGGCTTCGTCGACTCCTCGGCGAGCGTCGCGCTGGCCGGCCGGGTCGCCGCCGCCGTCCCCGGCGTCGCCTCCGTGAAGAACGACCTGATCGTCAAGTAGCCGGTGCCGCCGGCCTTCGCACTCTCGCTCCAGCAGGCCGGCGCCGGCCAGGGGCAGCTCCGCCTCGGCGGCACCCTGCGCCTCGCCGAGGCCGGCCCGCTCTGGGCCGAGCTGCGCCGCCTCGAGGCCGGCACGGCCCGGGGCCAGCGGCTCGACTTCGAGATGTCGGGGGTGGAGCAGATCGACGGCGGCGCCATGGCGCTGCTCGCCTGCCTGCGCTCCGAGCTTCACCGCCGCGGGGTCGAGTCGGAGTTCCTGGCCGCCGACGAGCGGGTGCAGCGGCTCATCCACCTCTACGGCGGCGACCTGGTGGTGGCCCGCCTGCGCCGGCGCCGGCCGGTCGGCACGCTCGACCAGCTGGGCCGGGCCACCCTCGCCGTCCTGCTCGAGCTCAAGCTGGTGCTCGCCTTCTTCGGCCAGCTGGTGATCTCGTGGGTGGGGTTGGCACGCGCGCCGGGCGCCGCCAACTGGCGCGAGCTGCCGGCCACCATGGAGCGGGCCGGCGCCGACGCCGTGCCCATCATCGTGATCACCAACTTCCTGGTCGGGCTGGCCATGGCCTTCCAGGCCGCCGAGCAGCTGGCCCGCTTCGGCGCCAACATCCTGGTGGCCGACCTGATCGGCATCTCGGTGACCCGCGAGCTCGGTCCGCTCATGACCGCCATCCTGGTCTGCGGCCGCTCCGGGGCGGCCTTCGCCGCCGAGCTCGGCTCGATGCAGGTGAACGGCGAGATCGACGCGCTCCGCACCATGGGCTTCGGCCCCATGCGTTACCTGGTGCTGCCGCGCACCCTGGCGCTGGCCCTGGTGCTGCCGCTGCTGACCGTGCTGGCCGACCTCGCCGGGCTGCTCGGCGGCCTGGTGGTCGGGGTCTGGATCCTCGACCTCTCGCCGCGCGGCTACCTCTACCAGACCGCCCGGGTGGTCTCGACCTGGGACATCTCGACCGGGATCATCAAGGCCGCCATCTTCGGCTTCTCCATCTCCATGATCGCCTGCCAGCAGGGGCTGGCCACCCACGGGGGCGCCGAGGAGGTCGGCCGCCGCACCACCTCGGCCGTGGTGGTCGCGCTCTTCGCGGTCATCGTCATCGACGCCGCCGCCTCCATCCTCTTCCGCCTGGCGGGCGTATGAGCGGCCCCCTGGTGCTGGTCGAGGAGCTCAGCTTCGGCTGGGACCAGGACGTGCTCCAGCAGGGGGCCAGCTTCGCTGTCGAGCGCGGCACCATCTTCGTCATCCTCGGCGCCAGCGGCTGCGGCAAGTCGACCCTGCTGCGGTCCTTGATCGGCCTCGACCCGCCCCTGGCCGGACGCATCACCATCGACGGGCAGGTCCCCGACCAGCAGGTGAGCGGCCGGCCCACCTTCGGCGTCACCTTTCAGTCGGGGGCGCTGCTCGGCTCGCTGACCGTGGCCGAGAACGTCGCCCTGCCGCTGCGGGAGTGGACCGACCTGCCGCTCGACGCCGTCGGCGCCATCGTGGCCGCCAAGCTCCGCCTGGTCGGCCTCGAGCGCGCCGGCGACCAGCTCCCCAGCGAGCTCTCCGGCGGCATGCGCAAGCGGGCGGCCATCGCCCGGGCCATGGCGCTCGAGCCCGACCTGCTCTTCCTCGACGAGCCCTCGGCCGGGCTCGACCCGGTCAACGGGGCCGAGTTCGACGACCTGATCCTCGAGCTCAACCGGCAGCTCGGCCTGACCTTCGTGGTGGTGACCCACGACCTCGAGAGCATCTTCAAGATCGGGCAGGACTGCATCATGCTCGACCGCGAGAGCCGCAGCATCATCGCCCGGGGCGACCCGCGCATCCTGCGCGACACCCACGCCGATCCGCGCGTGCACGCCTTCTTCAACCGCACGCCCCTGGAGGTCCGCGCATGAGCGCACCGACCAACCACTGGAAGCTCGGCGCCTTCGTGGTGGCCGCCGTCCTCGCCGGCCTGACCGCGGTGGCGCTGCTCACCGCCCGGTCGATGCAGGTGGACTCGGTCAGCTACACCTCCTACTTCGACGAGGCGGTGACCGGCCTCGAGATCGGCTCGCCCATCCGCTTCCGCGGCGTCACCATCGGCAACGTCACCGCCATCGACGTCGCCCCAGACCGGCGCCACGTCGAGATCACCTACTCCCTCGGGGTCGAGGTGTTGAAGCGGCTCGGCCTGGCCGTCCCCGGCCGGGGCAAGGAGGTCACCCTGCAGGTTCCCCCGGGCCTGCGCGTGCAGCTGGCTTCGACCGGGGTGACCGGCACCAAGTTCCTGCAGATCGACTTCTTCGACACCGGCGGGCTGCCGGCGCCCCACCTGCCCTTCCCGGTCGCGGCACGCCACATCCCGGCCATCCCCTCGACGCTCAAGAACCTCGAGGAGGCGGTGGTGCGCGCCGTCGACCAGCTCCCCGACCTCGTGAAGGACGTCGGCGTCGTCGTCGGGCGAGTCAACCAGCTGCTCGACGAGGTGGGACGGCACCAGCTGCCGGCCAAGGCGGCGCTGGCGCTCGACGACACCCAACGGCTGGTCGCGGGCCTGCGGACCAAGCTCGACCAGCTCCCGGTGGCCCAGCTCTCCCGGGACGCCTCGGCCACCATGGTGCGGATCGACCAGGTGCTGGCCCGGCTCGACGGCGAGGACGGGCTGCTGGCCAGTGCCCAGCGCACCTCCGACTCGCTGGGCGAGCTCGGCAGCCCGCGCTCGCGGGCCGACATGGCCGCAACGGCGCGCGATCTCCGGGAGGCGGCCGTGGCGGTGCGCCAGCTGGTGGAGGCCGTCCAGCGCGACCCGGAGATGCTGCTCAAGGGAAAGGCGTCGGTGAGCCGATGAGGACCGCCCTGCTGGCCTGCTTCACCGCCGCGGCGCTGACCGGCTGCGCGCTGCTCGGAAAGCACGACCCGGTGGTGCCGCGCTACTTCGCGCCGGAGTACGCGGCGGCGCCGGACGCCACCCGGGCCGCGGCCGGGCGGCCGCTCCGGCTGGGCCGGGTCGAGGGCTGGTCCAACCTGCGCGAGCGGTGGGTGGTGCGCGACCAGTCCGGGGCCACCAGCTATGCCGAGGACCGGCGCTGGACCGAGCGGCCCGAGATCTACCTGCGCCGGGCGCTCTCGCGCGCCCTCTTCGAGGAGCGCGGCCTGGTCGAGGCGCTCTCCGGCCGGACCGTGGCCCTGGAGGTCGAGCTGGTCGCCTTCGAGGAGATCGAGCGACCCCACCGGGTGCGGCTCCAGGCGCTGCTGGTCCTGCGCGACGACCGGCTCAGCCTCTACCAGGAGACCGTCAGCGTCGAGCAGGCGGTGGCGCCCGGCGACGCGGCCAGCCGGGAGCGGGCGCTCCTCGAGGCCTACTCGGCGGTGCTGCGCGCCGGCGTGACCCGCATCGCCGACCAGGTGGTGGCCCAGCTGGCTTCATGGCCCGCCCCGGCCTCCCGATGATCGCCGCGCCGTCGCCCTCCGCCGCGGCGATCACCCAGGCGACCGATCCGGCGACGACCGATCCAGCGCCCGCCAGCGGCGGGACGCACCTGCTGGTCGGCGCCGCGGCGCTGGTGATCCTCACCTGGGGCGCCTACCAGGCGCGGGCAGTGCTGGTCTCGCTGCTGGTCTCCGTCTTCTTCGCCATCCTCGGCACGCCGCCGCTGCTCTGGCTCCAGCGCCGGCGGATCCCGACCGTGCTGGCCGTCTTGCTGGTGGTCTCCGCCATGGTGCTCATCCTGCTCCTGGCCGCCGGCATCGTGGGCGCCTCGCTCACCAGCTTCTCGGCGGAGCTGCCGGCCTACCAGGAGCGGCTGCGCGAGCAGGTGGCGACGCTGCAGGGCTGGCTCTCGGACAAGGGCGTTCGCGGCCTGGAGAAGGCGGTGACGGGCGCCTTCAACCCCGGCGCGCTGATGGGCTGGACCGCGGCGCTGCTCACTGAGCTGGGGGTGGCCCTCTCCAACATCGTGCTGGTGCTGCTGACCATCGCCTTCATCCTGCTCGAGGTCGACACCCTCCCCAACAAGCTGCGCACCGCGCTGGGGCGCCCGCGCCAGGGCTTCCCGCAGGTGACCACCTTCATCGGGGAGATCGTGCACTACGTGCTGATCAAGACCGGCATCAGCCTGGTCACCGGGGTGGTGGTCGGCACCTGGCTCGCCATCCTCGGCGTCGACTTCGCGGTGCTCTGGGGCTTCATCGCCTTCCTGCTCAACTACGTGCCGAGCGTCGGCTCGACGGTGGCGGCCATCCCGGCGGTGCTGCTGGCGCTGGTCCAGCTCGGGCCGGGCCGCGCCGCGCTGGCGGCCGGCGGCTACATGACCGTCAACTTCATCCTCGACAACGTCATCGAGACCCGGCTCATGGGGCGGCGGCTCCACCTCTCGACCCTGGTGGTCTTCCTCTCGCTCATCCTCTGGGGCGGCCTGCTCGGGCCGGTCGGCATGGTGCTCTGCATCCCGCTCACCATGACCCTCAAGTTCGCCTGCGAGCAGGGCGAGGGGACGCGCTGGATCGCGCTGCTGCTGGCGCCGGGGGTGCCGGCGGCGCCGATCCCGCCCCGCCCGGCCAGGAGCAGCGGGCCCGAACCCTCGCTGGGCGGCTGAACCGTCCAGGGTGGTGGCGACGCCCCGCCTTTCGTCCGTTCGCGAACGTTCGCCGCCGGTGCCCGGGCTGGCCGCGCCGGCGAGGGGGAGCGCGCGGGGGGCCGGACCGGCGACCGCCCCGGCCGACCGTCGTCTCCAACCCGTTGTGACTGCTGCCGACTTGCTCCAGGCCGGGCCGGCCGGGAGCGCCGGCGCCGCGCCCCGGCAGGAGTGCTCCCTCGCTGGCTCGCAGGGTGCATTGAAGCTCCCCGCCCAGCCGGGCTCGCGGAGAGCCTGGCCGACCACCGGCTCGGAGCCGGCGCAAGGGAGCGCTTCACATGACTCGACTCGAACCGATGTCCACCGGCGCCGGCCGGCAGTTCGACGTGGCCATCCGTACCGCCCTGCTGCTCTTCCTCTTCGCCGGCCTGACCGCCTGCGCGACCACCTCGAAGACGTCGCGGACGCCGAGCGTGGTCAGCGACTCAGACTACGCCCGGGTCCCGGCCGGCAAGACGCAGCGGGTCGACGAGGCCCGCGCCCAGCTCGCGGCGGCCAGCGACGCGCTGGGGCGCGCCAGGCTCCGCTCGGTGGATGACCAGCACGAGGGGACCTTTGCCCGGGCCGACCAGGCCGTGGCCAAGGCCGACCGGAGCCGCGCCGCCGCCGAGACCAGGGCCGGCCAGGAGAGCAATGATCCGGGCATGCTGCAGCAGGCCCGCGAGGACACCCGCTCGGCGCAGCAGGACACCCTCTCGGCCGACGCCCGCCTCGCCTACTCGAAGAAGCTCGCCACCTCCCGGGCCGCCCAGGTGGCTGCCGCCGAGCGGCTGGTGGAGCTCAGGACCGAGGCCCTCAACCTGGCCAAGCTCGACACGCTCATCGACGCCGGCGTCCCGGCGGCCGGGAAGTACGACCGGATCGCGGCGGTCGGCCGCGTCACCGCGGCCCAGCGCGCCTACGACGACGCCTCGGCCTCCGCGGCGAGCGCCGCCGCGGAGACGGCGGCCGCCAAGGGAACGCGCGGCACCCAGGGGGACAGCGCCGAGGGGGCGCGCAGCGCGCAGGGGGACAGCGCCGAGGGGGCGCGCCGCCAGCCGGCGCCCTGACTCTCCGTCTCATGCACCACCACCCGCAACCCACGCAGCACGAGGAGCGCGCCATGAAGGAGAGCACCAAGAACCAGGCCAAGGGCAAGCTGGAGCAGGCCAAGGGAACCATCAAGGAGGCTGCCGGGATCATCTCCGGCAAGAGCGACCTGGAGGCAGAGGGGAAGACCCAGCAGGCGCTCGGCAGGGCGCGAGAGAAGCTGGGCCAGGTCGAGAAGGTAGTGGGAAAGTGAGGCCGACCATGACCACCACTCGACGCTTCAAGACGCTCCTCTTCGCCGTTGCGCTGGCGCTCGCTGCTCCAGTGGTCGGATGGGCCGAGCCGGCCGAGCCGGCCGGCACCTCGGAAGGCGGTGGCGGGGCGCCCGCCTCGGCGCCGAAGCCGACCGACGACGAGGAGCGCTACGCCGACCGCGAGGCCTCCAGCGGCACCGCCGCCGACTTCCAGGGCGGTGACGCCATCGTCGTCACCAGCGGCGCGATCATCGTCGTCCTCCTCATCGTCCTCCTCGTCGTCCTGCTGTGACCAGGCAGGCCGCCATCGCCGCGTTCGCGCTGGTCGGCGTCAGCGGCTGTGCCTCCACGGCCGGACACTCGCGGGCCTTCGACCCGGACCAGCTCGATCCCCCTGCGGGTTGGCTGGTGGCGACCCCGGTGGCGCTGGTGGCCCAGGAAGGGTCGAAGGACTGCGGCGCCGCCGCGCTCGCCATGGTGGTGGGGCGCTGGGGCGTCCAGCTCACCCTCGGCGAGGCGGTGCTGGCGCTGGAGGCCTCCGGTAAGGCGGCCCCCGGCGCTGGCAGTGCCGGTGGTGGTGGTGCCGGCGGTGAAGCTGGCGGTGGCGCTGGCGGTGGTGCCGGCGGCGCCAGGCTCGGTGACCTCCGCGACCTGGCCCGCAGCCTCGGCCTCAAGGCCTTCGCCATCTCCGCCGACCGCGCCACGCTGCTCCACGAGCTCGGCGCCGGCCGCCCGGTCATCGTGGGGCTCCACGTGCCGGGTGGGCCGGGAGAGGCGCGGAGCCACTACGAGGTGGTGGTCGGCGCGCAGCCGGCCGACGGCCGCTTCGTCACCCTCGACCCGGCCAGCGGCTGGAGGGTCCGGGACTGGACCGGGCTCGACGACGCCTGGCGCCCGGCGGGCCGTCCGGCGCTGGTGGTGCTCGGCGCCGGCCGCTGAACCTGGCCCTGGGGCGCTACGGAGCGGGCGGAGACCCTCGCCCGACTACCACCGTCTCGCCGACCGCCAGCACCCGCACCCGCTCCACGGGGAGGCCGAGCCGGAGCCGCTCCGCCTCGAGCCGCTGCGGCGGCTCGTCGAGCGGCTCGTCGGTCAGCTTGAAGGTGCCCCAGTGCATGGCCAGGAAGGTGCGGGCCGCGAGCTCGCCGAAGGCGGCCAGCGCCTGCTCCGGGTTGATGTGCTGCTTCTCCATGAACCAGGCCGGGTCGTAAGCGCCGATGGGGAGCAGCGCCGCGTCGATGCCGGGGAAGCGCCGGCCGATCTCGGCGAAGCCATCGAACCAGGCGGTGTCGCCCGAGTGGTAGATGGTGGCGCCCTGGCCCTGGATGACGAAGCCGCCCCAGAGCGTGGCGTTTCCGTCGAAGGGGCCGCGCCGGCTCCAGTGCTGCGCCGGAACGAAGGTGATGTTCACCTCGCCGACCCGCGTCGACCGCCACCAGCCGAGCTCGGTGCAGGGGATCTCCTCCCCGCGGAAGAGCCTCCCGAGGCCGAGGCCGGCCACCACCGGCGCCCCGACCGCCTCGAGCGTCGGCAGGTCGAGGTGGTCGTAGTGGCTGTGGGAGACCAGCTGGGCGTCGATGTGCGGCAGCGCCTCGACGGTGAGCCCCGGCTCGACGTTCCGCGAGATGCCGCCGAAGAGGATGGGGCGGAGCGCCGGGTCGACGAGCAGCGAGACGCCGTCGAGCTGGATGAGCCAGCTGGCGTGGCCGAGCCAGGTGAGCCGGGCCGGCTCGCCGGGGGCCGGCGGCGTGGCCAGCAGCGCCGCGTCTGGGGTGACCCGGGCCATCGGGGCCCGGTCGGGTGACTTGCGCCTCCGCCCGGCCAGCCGGTCGACGACCGACCACTTGAGCACCGTGCCGAGCCCCTGGGGCACCGAGCCGTCGAGGTTGACGAAGCGGCCGTCCTCGTCGACCGGCTGGGCCGGGACGGCCGGCGGTGCGGTCGTGGGCGGTACGGTCGTGGGCGGGGCTGTGGCTGGCAGCGGGCTGTCGGCGGCGGCGGTCATGGCGAGCCCGGTGAGCGCGAGGGTGGCGAGGAAGCGGCGCATCCCCTCCTACCTACGCTGGCGGCGGGCCGGCCGCCAGCCTTGCGACCGGGCGGCGGCCGCCAAGGGAGGAAACGAAAAAACCCCGCCAGCTGGACGAGGGCTGGCGGGGATGATGGTGACCCCTACGGGAATCGAATCGGCCACTTTTCGGGCGTTTACGGGGCCGGACGCGGCTCCAGGCGTCGCCCGATCTCGCCGTCAGGCGACGTCGGCTGGCCTGGCCCCGTCGATCTGGACCATGGGCAGGGGCCTGGACGACGACACGAAATCGAGCACCAGCTGCTTGCCGAGGGCGTGGCCCACGCGGCGAAGCACGTCCCACCGCGGCGTCCTCGGGTCGGAGCCGCGCTCGACCCGCGCGATCATCGGCTGCTTCACGCCGATGAGCCCGGCCAGATCGGCCTGCGAGAGCCCAGCCTCCTCCCGCATCCGGCGAACCGCCATGGCGACCTCCGCCACCAGCATCTTCGCCTCGTAGGCCCGCCTGAACACCGGGTCCTGGAGCTGCTTCTGCAGGTACTGGTTCAGCGAGCGGCCCGCCGGGGCCTTGGTCTTCCTGGTCATGGTCACCTCACCTGCTTCATTCGATCTCGGGCAGCCTCGATGCCAGCGGCCTGGTCCTGCTTCTTGCAACCGTGGAGGAGCCAGAGCACGCCACTGGCCACGCAGTAGAAGGTACGAAAGCCGCCTGTCCGGATCTCCAGCAAGCCGCGGTTCTTCGGCCCCTTGATGGCCTTGACCGAGACCGGCGCCATTCGCCCGTGCAACGCCACCAGGGCCACGTCACCGAGCACCTGCGCCCGGGCGTCGCCCGGTAGCCCGTCCAGGAACTCCTGGACCGGGCAGCGGCCCGCCGGGGTCTCGAACATCCGCACGTCCAGCACGGGCCCACTATACCTGTACGGCTATGTTCCATCAAGCGGGCGGCGCGAGGCCTTCTCCGGTCGCTGCCCGTCGCGGCTCCACTTCCGGATGAGCCGCTGGAAGTCCATGGAAGCCTCCGGGTTGGCAGCGAAGATGGCCCGCAGCTGCAGGTCGAGTGAGACCTCGCTGTCCCTGTTCTCGACCTTGGCCACGCGCGACTGGCTCGAGCCCATCAGCTTGGCCAGCGCCGCCTGGGAGAGGTGGCGCCGCTGCCGCACCGCCCTGACCACGTCGCCGAGCTGGAGCTTGGCCTCGAAGAGCGCCGCCTCCGCATCGCTCAGCCCGAGGACGTCGGCGGCCGTGCCCAGCTTCCATCCGGCCTTCGCGAACTTGGTCTTCTGCGTCTTGTTCATGACTCGTCCACCTTCTTCCGGCATCGAGAGCTGCTCCCCCCGTTGGAGCCTTCGCAG
>JANMRY010000030.1:0-27565 GCA_031388695.1 Anaeromyxobacter sp.
CGCCAAGGTCCGCTTCGCCAAGAAGCAGCCCGGCCCACCATCAACGATGCGACGACGGCCGCGACCCCCCGGGGGGTTCGCGGCCTTCCCTTTTCGGGGGGCGTTCGGTAATACGAGAGGAATCTTCGTGCTACCGACGCCTTGCCTTGGGGCCCCCCTGCGACTCCATCTCCTCGCCGCTGCCGCGCTGCTGCTGGCCTCGCCCGCGTCGGCCCATGAGACGCTCTACGAGGTGGTCCGCGGCGAGGCCGTGGCGCTCCGGGTCTACGAGTCGGACGGTGCCCCGGTGGCGCTGGCACGCTTCGAGGTCTACTCGCCGAGCGACCAGCGGAAGCCCTGGGCCACCGGGCTGACCGACCGGGCCGGCTGGCTCGCCTTCGTCCCCCGGGGGCCCGGCCAGTGGCGGGTCCGGGTCATCGAGGCGAGCGGTCACGGCCTCGACGTCCAGGTGGAGGGGGCGCCACCTTCACCGGCCACCGCGGCTTCACCGGCCGCGCCCCCTCGGCCAGTGGCTGCACCGCCGGCGTCCGAGGGTCGCGCCGGCTCCGTCCTCGGCCCGCTGCTCGGGGTCGGCGCCATCGCCGTGGTCTTCGCGGCGCTGGTGCTGGCCCGGCGCCGGCAGGGGCGTGCGGCGCCCCCCCCGGGCCCGGGGCACTGACCGTGCACCTCCCCGACGGCTTCCTCTCTCCCCTGCTGACCCTCCCGGCCCTCGCGGTGGCGGCGCCGCTGGCGGCCTGGGGGGCGCGCCGCACCTTCGGGCGCGAGGCGGCCGAGGCGCTGCCGCTGCTGGGGACGCTCACGGCGCTCGCCTTCGTCATCCAGACCATCATGATCCCGGTGCCGGGCGGCACCTCCACCCACCTCACGGGCGTGACCCTGCTGGCGCTGCTCTTCGGCCCGCTGGCCGCCTTCACCTGCGAGGGGCTGGTGCTGCTGCTGCAGGCCCTCTTCTTCGGGGCCGGCGGCGTGACGGTGCTGGGCGTCAACGCCCTGGCCCTGGGGCTGCTCGGCCCGCTGGCCGGGTGGCTGGCCTGGCGGCTGCTGCGCCGCTTCTCGGAGCGGCTGGCGCTCTTCACCGCCGGCTGGCTCTCCACCCAGGTGTCGGCGCTGGCGGTGGTCGGGGCGCTGGCGCTGCAGCACCGGCTCGACCCCCAGTACTTCCCGGTCGAGCCGGCGGTCACCCTGGTGGCCATGCTGGCGCCGAGCCTGCTGGTGGCCGGCCCGGTGGAGGGGCTCTACACCGTCTTCGCGCTGGCGCTGGTCAGGAGGGCCAACCTGCGTGGCCTCCCGACCTGACCCGGGCGCCGACCGGCGCCTCCTGCTCGGCTGGCTGGTGGCCGTCTTCGCGCTCTCGGCGGTGCGCGACCCGCGCTGGCTGGCCGCCGCCGGCATGCTGGCGGCGCTGCTCTTCCGCCGCGGCCTGCGCCCGGTGCTGGCGCGCACGCTCCGCTCGGTGGTGCCGGTCACCGCCGGGCTCTCGCTCGCCTCGATCGGCTGGGTGCGGCTGGTGAGCGGAGGCTGGCCGCCGCTCGAGCCGTTCCTGGCGCTGGGGCTCCGCGCCGCGGTGATCGGGCTGCTCACCTTCGCCGTGCTGGCGCGGGTCGGGCTGCTGGCGGCGCTGGCGCCGTTCCCGACGCTGACCCGGCTGCTGGTGGTGACGCTGGCCCAGGTCCACGCCCTGCGGCTGCTCTCCTCGGAGTCGCTGGAGGGGCTGCGCAGCCGGCTGCCGCGCCGCCCCGGGCCCCTCGACCTCTTGCGCGGGGCCGGCGGCATCACCGCCATGCTCTTCACCCTGGCGCTCCGCAACGCCCGCGACATCTCCGATGCCATGCGCTCGAGGGGCTTCTAGTGTCCCTCCCGACGCCACCGGCCCCGGCCTTCCAGGTCGACGCGCTCACCATCACCCTCGGCGGTCGCGACGTGGTCCGCGACCTCTCCTTCACGGTGGCGCCCGGCGAGCGGCTGGTGCTGCTCGGCGTCAACGGCTGCGGCAAGACCACGCTCCTCAAGGCGCTCGACGGTCTGCTCCCACCCAGCGCCGGCGGACTCGCCTATGGCGGGGAGCCGCTCACCGCGGCCCGGCTCGGAGAGGCCGGCTTCCGGCGCCGCTTCCGCGGCGAGGTGGCGCTGCTCTTCCAGAACGTCGACGCCATGCTCTTCAACCCGACCGTGGCCGACGAGATCGCCTTCGGTCCGCGCCAGCTCGGCCTGCCCGACGTGGCCGACCGGGTGGCCCGGTGGGCCCGCACATTCGACGTCGAGCGCTTCCTCGACCGGCCCCCCTTCGAGCTCTCCGGCGGAGAGAAGAAGCGGGTGGCGCTGGCGGCGCTGCTGGCCATCGACCCGAAGGTGCTGCTGCTCGACGAGCCGACCGCCAACCTCGACCCGGCCACCGGCGGGCGGCTGGTCGACCTGCTGGAGCGGCTGCGCGACGTCACCGTCATCACCGCCACCCACAACCTGACGGTGGCCGAGGAGCTCGGGAGCCGCGCCCTCTTGCTGGCCCCGGGGCGGACCGGGGCACTCTTCGACGGCCCCACCACCGACCTGGTCCAGGACCAGCGGCTGCTGATCGGCAGCGGCCTGGCCCACCTCCACCTCCATCACCACGGCGGGGGCGGTCACCAGCACTTCCACGTCCACGACCTCGAGTGACCGTCCCCCGGGGACCGCCCCGACGACAGCCCCCGGGGACAGCCCCGGGGACAGCCAAGGAGCAGCCCATGATCGAGCGCATCGGAGTCTCGCTGGAGAACGACCTGCTGGAGCAGTTCGACCAGCTCATCGAGCAGAAGGGGTACGCGACCCGCTCCGAGGCGATCCGCGACCTGATCCGCGACGCCCTGGTGCAGCGGCAGTGGTCCGAGGCGCGGAGCCGCGAGGAGCAGGTGGCGGTGGTGACGCTGGTCTACGACCACGACTCCTCGAGCCTGGCGCAGAAGCTGGCCCACCTCCAGCACGAGAACCACAAGGCGGTGGTCTCGGCGCTCCACGTCCACATGGACGAGCACAACTGCCTCGAGGTGCTGGTGCTGCGCGGCCGGGCCCGCGAGGTCTTGCGCATGGGGGAGGGGTTGATCTCCACCAAGGGTGTCAAGCACGGCAAGGTGGTGCCGGCCACGACCGGGCAGTCGCTGCGCTGAAGTGGGTGCGGAACCCACACCCGCGAAGGAATCGCCGGGGCCTCCAAACTTTCCGTGGTCCCCGGCGCCGGGGCATGGCATCCAATCGGTTGCAGGTCCAACCTTGTCTCGCGGGGTCCACGCCATGTCACTCACCCTCCGTCTCGCCAGCGCAGCGGTCCTCGCGGCCTTCTTCGCCGCCTGCGGATCATCGTCGCCGCCGCCGCCGCCGTGCGACGTCGCCGCACAGTCCGGCTGCGCCAGCGGGCTGGTCTGCGAGCCGGTGACCGGTGGCACCCCGGGCTGCTTCGAGCCGGTGCGGGTGAGCGGGAAGGTCCTCGACCAGGCGACCGGCGCCGGAATTTCGGGCGCCCGGGTGGTGGCGCTCGATGTCGACGGCGCGCCGTCCTCGGCGGTGGCGGTGACCGCCTCGACCGGCCTGGTCGGCGCCTACACGCTGCAGGTCCCGGTCGAGCGCGCCGGCGATGGGAAGCCGGTGGCGCGCAGCATCACCCTGCGTGCCGACGCCCAGGGGTACGAGCCCTTCCCGTCCGGACTCCGGCTCTCGCTGCCGGTGGCGCTCGGGGGCGCGGTCCACGGGACCGGGGCCTGGACCGTGAGCTCCTCGCTGACCGACCTGGCCCTGCTGGCGCTCGTCTCGCCGCGGCCGGGGACCATCGCCGGCACGGTGGCGCGGCCGGCATCCGGCGCCGGGGTCCTGGTCGTGGCCGAGGAGACCACCACCGGTGCCGCCTCCACGGCCGTGCCCGACGCCGGCGGCACGTTCCGCATCTTCAACCTGGCGAACGGCACCTACGCGGTCCGGGCTTACGCCCAGGGGGTGCAGTACCAGGCCACCCCGGCCAGCGTGACGGTGGCCGTGGGGAGCGAGCCCACGGTGTCGCTCACGCTGGTCCCGGGGGCGGCCACCGCCACCGTGACCGGCGGCATCAACATCGTGTCGGGCGGCGGACTGACCTCGCCCACCACCAGCGTCATCCTGGCGCTGGCCTCCACCTTCGACCCGGTCTGGGTCCGCGGCGACGCTCCGGCCGGCCTCCGCGCCAGCGGCATCACCAGCACCTGGTCGATCGCCGGTATCCCCGACGGGACCTACAAGGTGCTGGCCGGCTTCGAGACCGACTACCTGGTCCGGGACCCCTCCTCAATCGGGGGGACGGCGATCCTCGACCTGCAGGTGGTCAACGGCGTGCCGCTGGCGCTCGACGGCGTCACCTCGGCCGCCAACCTCGGCGACTTCAAAGTGACCAGTGCGGTGCGGCTCACCGCGCCGCTGCCGGGCGCCGACGGGAGCTGCCAGGCGCTCACCCTGCCGGTCGACCCCGCGGCCCTGCCGCCGGGGAGCTGCACCGCCTCCGTTCCGCCGGCCATCGGCTGGGCCCCGTTCTCCTCGCAGGACTACTTCGAGGTGACGGTGCGGGACGAGCGAGGCGCCGTAGCCTGGCAGGCCCAGGTGGACAAGGGGGCGAGCGGCACCGTCTACGGCTCGGCCGTCGGTCTGGCCGGCGTGCAGGTCGAGCTGGTGGCTCCGGTGCCGCTGGTGGCCGGCTCCTCCTACCAGGTGAAGGTGGCGGCGAAGAACAGCCCCAAGACGCCCGGGGGGCCGGAGGAGACCCTCTCGGTCTCCGAGGACCTGCTCGGCGTCTTCACCTGGTCGCCGTAAGCCAGGTCCGCGCTCTCCGGCGACGACCGCGCAGCCGCTGCCCTGATCCCCTGTCGGCACTCGGCCGAAGGGGGCCCGGGTTCCGTGCGCTGCCGTTCGGCCGATAGCGGGCCCGTTCTTGCAGTCCTCCTGTCCTGTTCGAGTGCGACGCAGCTCGCCGGTCCCCGGCGGCACCACGCCTCGACAGCGCTCCAGGAGTTCCACATGACCCGAATGCTTCTCGCCGGAACAGCTGCCCTCGCCCTCCTCGCCGGCTGCGCCCACAAGCCCCCAGCCACCGCGGCCCAACAGCCCCGTCACTCCGGTGACATGTCCCTCAGCCACGGCGACAAGATGGCCAACTGCCCCATGAAGGTCACGGGCACCCAGGTGTCGTCCGCCGAGACGATGAATGGGGAGACCATCACCTTCACGACGTCGCCCGACCAGGTCGGGGAGCTCCGCCGCCGCGTCCACGCCATGGCGTCGACGCACAACGAGAAGCACGCCTCCCTGCACGGCCCCATGGGCGCCGGCATGAAGGATGGCGGGGCGATGAGCGGTGGGGTGATGGGGCGCGACAAGGCGATGGACAAGATCCCGCCGTCCCAGGCCACCGTCTCAGAGGTCGAACAGGGTGCCAGCGTCTCCGTGACCGCCACCGACCCGAACGATCTCCAGAAGCTGCGCACCGCGGTCCAGATGCACGTGCAGATGATGCAGAAGCACGAGTGCGCGATGATGGGGCACGGCCACCAGGGTCCCGGCTAACGTTCGTGGACGTTCCCGGACGTGCTGGAGGAAGCTGGTCACCAGGCCGCCCACCATGGGGGCGGCGATCCGCTTCATTCCGGCGAATGAGGTGACCCTGCAGGAGCAGGGTGTCAGTCACGAGCGAGTTCGAGCCTTCGCCTCAGGAAATTGAGCAGGTCGATGCGCGTGAGCAGGCCGACGAACTCGTCACCATCGACGACGACCGGGACCAGCCCCTGGTCGAACATGGGCAGGAGACGCGGGATCGGCGTCACGACCTGCACCGTCTCGAGCCGCTTCGACATGACGTCGCGAACAGGGTCGCGGAGGTGCGCCGGATCTGCGGTGGCGGCGAGCAGCAGGTCGGACTCGTCGATGATGGCGATGATCTTGCCTCCCTCCATCACCGGGAGCTGCGAGACGCCATGGAGCTTCATGCGGCCGTAGGCGACCAGCAGGGGGTCGCCGGGGCCGACCGTGACCACGGCACCATCGGCGTGCCGCCTCGAGACCAGGTCGCGAAGGTCGCCGGTCTGCACCCGGTCGACGAGCCCTTGATCGGCCATCCAGAGGTCGTCGAACATCTTGGAGAGGTACTTGTTCCCGCTGTCGCACACCAGCGTGCAGACCCGCAGGGGCCGGTCCTGCTCGCGGCAGTAGCGAAGCGCGGCCGCGATGAGGGTGCCCGACGAGGAGCCTGCCAGGACGCCCTCGCTTCGGAGCAGGTGGCGGGCGGTGTCCAGGCTCTCCCGGTCGGGGATGGAGTAGGCCCGCTTCACTCGCGACAGGTCGCAGATGGGAGGGAGGAAGTCCTCTCCGATCCCCTCGACGAGCCAGGAGCCGGCCGTGCCCAACGTGCCCGTCTTGACGTAGCCGGCCAGGACGGAGCCAACGGGGTCGGCGAGCACCATCTCGCAGGCCGGTGCGGCGCGAGCGAAGAAGCGGGAGAGCCCGGTGATGGTCCCGCCTGACCCGACGCCACAGACCATGGCGTCGATCCGGCCTCCAAGCTGCGCGAAGATCTCCGGGCCGGTGGTCGTCTCGTGGGCGATCGGGTTGGCTGGGTTGCCGAACTGGTTGACGTAGAAGGCGCCATCCTCGCGCGCCAGCCGCTCCGCCATGTCCTGGTAGTAGGCCGGATGTCCCTTCTCGACGTCGGACCGGGTCATCACCACCGTGGCGCCAAGGGCCTTCAGGTGGAGGATCTTCTCCTGGCTCATCTTGTCCGGGATGACGAGGGTGAGCCGGTATCCCTTCTGCGCCGCGACCAGCGCGAGGCCCAGGCCGGTGTTGCCGGCCGTGGCCTCGACCAGGTGACGGCGCTCCCCGCCGAGTTGCCCGTCCCGCTCGGCGGCGGTGATCATGGACCGGCCGATCCGGTCCTTGATGGAGCCACCCGGGTTCTGGTTCTCCAGCTTCAGGTAGAGCTCGCAAGGACCCGTGTCGAGCCTCGTCACCCGGAGCAGGGGCGTGCCGCCGATGAGCTCGAGGGTATCTGCCGAGGGCATGTGCTGCCCCCTAGGCTGCCAACGGCGCCTGCGCCGGCGCTGGTGCCGGTGACCCCTTGGTGAACTCCCGCCGCTTCCAGAGGAAGTAGACGGCCGGGTAGACCAGCAGCTCCAGGAGGAAGCTGGTCACCAGGCCGCCCACCATGGGGGCGGCGATCCGCTTCATGAGATCCGCCCCGGTCCCGGTCGACCACATGATGGGGAGCAGGCCGATCATGGCGGCGAAGACGGTCATGGCCTTGGGGCGGACCCGCTTCACGGCGCCGTGGACGATCGCCTCGATGAGCTCCTTCTCGTCACGGAGCTTGCCGGCTGCCTTGGCCTCGTCGTGGGAGAGGTCGAGGAAGAGCAGCATGAAGACGCCGGTCTCGGCGTCGAGCCCCATCAGCGCGATCATCCCGACCCAGACGGCGATGGAGACGTTGTAGCCGAGGAACCAGATGAGCCAGACGGCGCCGATGGCCGAGAAGGGGACGGCCAGCATGACGATCGTGGCCTTCACGGCGCTCTTGGTGTTCATGTAGAGCAGGGCGAAGATCAGCACCAGCGTGATCGGCAGGATGAGCTTGAGCCGCTCCTTGACCCGCAGCATGTTCTCGTACTGGCCACTCCAGACCAGGTTGTAGCCGGTGGGGAGCTTGGTGCCGGTGGCCACGGCCTTCTTGGCTTCCTCCACGTAGCTGCCCACGTCGATCTTCGAGGTGTCGAAGTCGACGTAGACGTACCCGGCCAGCAGTCCGTTCTCGTCGCGGATCATGGCCGGTCCCTGCACCAGCTCGACGGTGGCGATCTCCTCCATTGGGATCTGCCCCTTGCCGCTCGGCAGCGGGAGCAGCACGCGCCGGAGCGAGGAGAGATCCTCGCGGTAGTCGCGGGCGTAGCGCACGCTCACGCCGTAGCGCTCCCGCCCCATCACCGTGGTGGTCTGGTTGTCGCCGCCCACCGCGGTCATCACCATCATGTTTGCGTCGTCGACCGAGAGGCCGTAGCGGGCCAGCTGGTCGCGCTTCAGGACGAAGTCGAGGAAGTAGCCACCAGCCACCCGCTCGGCGTAGACGCTCCGTGTGCCGGGGACCTTCTGCACCACCGCCTCGATCTCCTTGGCGGTCTGCTCGATGACCTTGAGGTCGGCGCCGCTCACCTTGATGCCGACCGGGGTGCGGATGCCGGTGGAGAGCATGTCGAGCCGCCCGCGGATGGGCATGGTCCAGGCGTTGGAGATGCCGGGGAGCTGCAGCGCAGCGTCCATCTCGTTCCTGAGGTCGTCCTCGGTGATGCGGTCACGCCAGAAGGGGCGCAGCACCGACTGGCTCCACTGCGGGGCCCAGGAGGAGTACCAGCGCTCCTTGACCCTCCACTGGCTCTCCGGCTTGAGGATGATGGTGGTCTCCATCATCGTGAAGGGGGCCGGGTCTGTCGAGGTGGCGGCGCGGCCAGCCTTGCCGAAGACGCGCTCTACTTCCGGGAAGGTCATGAGGATCTTGTCCTGCACCTGCAGCGCCTTCTGGGCCTCGGCCACCGACATGCCGGGCTGCACCGCCGAGGGCATGTAGAGGATGGTCCCCTCCCGGAGCGGGGGCATGAACTCGGAGCCGAGCTGCATGTAGACCGGGATGGTGGTGGCCACCAGCAGCAGGCTGGCGGCGATGGTGGCGCGCGGGTGGCGCAGCACGAACCGGCAGGGCGGCTCGTAGATCTTGTGGAGGAAGGCGCTGATGGGGTGCTTCTCCTCCGAGTGGTACTTCCCGACGAAGAGCTGGTTGGCGCTCCAGGCGAGCCAGCGCGGGCGGAACATGAAGGGGTCGATGCGGGCGAACATCATCCGCATGGCCGGATCGAGGGTGATGGCCAGGAAGGCGGCGATGGCCATGGCCAGGTTCTTCGAATAGGCCAGCGGGCGGAAGAGCCTCCCCTCCTGGTCGACCAGGGTGAAGACCGGCATGAAGGCCACGGCGATCACCAGCAGCGAGAAGAAGACCCCGGGCCCCACCTCCAGCAGCGCCTCGAGCCGGATGGTGTGGAAGTCCTCCTTGCGCCCGCCGGCGTCCCAGTGGTGGATCTTGTTGTAGGCGTTCTCCACCTCGACGATCGCCCCGTCCACCAGCACGCCGATGGAGATGGCGATGCCGGCCAGCGACATGAGGTTGGCGTTGAGCCCCATGAAGTACATGGGGATGAAGGCCAGCGCCACGCTGACCGGGATGGTGACGATGGGGATGATGGCGCTGGGGATGTGCCAGAGGAAGATGAGGATGATGATCGAGACCACGATCATCTCCTCGATCAGCTTCCACTTCACGGTCTCGATGGCCTGGTTGATCAGCTCGGAGCGGTCGTAGGTGGTCACCACCTCGACGCCCTTGGGCAACGACGGCTTGATGTCTTCGAGCTTCTGCTTGACGCGGTTGATGACGTTGAGGGCGTTCTCGCCGGAGCGCATCACCACGATGCCGCCGACCACGTCGCCCTGGCCGTCGAGGTCGGCGATACCGCGCCGCATCTCCGGACCGAGCGCCACCGTGGCCACGTCCTTGACGGTAACCGGCGTGCCGCCCTCGGCCTTGAGCACCAGCGACTCGAGGTCGGCGATGCTCTTCACGTAGCCGCGGCCGCGGACCATGTACTCCCGACCCGAGAGCTCGACGAGCCGTCCGCCCACATCGTTGTTTCCGCGCCGGACGGCCTGAATGACCGCGTCGAGCGGCAGCTTGTAGGCGGCCAGGGAGTTTGGGTTGACGGTGATCTGGTACTGGCGGACCTGCCCGCCGACGGTGGCCACCTCGGAGACGCCGGGGACGCTCTGCACGGCGTAACGCAGGTTCCAGTCCTGGTAAGAGCGGAGCTCGTCGGACGAGTGCGTGCCGGTCTTGTCCACCAATGCGTACTGGAAGACCCAGCCGACGCTGGTGGCGTCGGGCCCGAGCTCGGTGGTCACGCCCGCTGGGAGCTGCGGCTGAATCTTGGAGAGGTACTCGAGGACGCGCGTTCGCGCCCAGTACATGTCGGTGCCATCCTCGAAGATGACGTAGACGTAGCTGAAGCCGAAGTCGGAGAAGCCGCGGATGGCCTTGACCCGGGGCGCGCCGAGCAGCGCCGTGGTGATCGGGTAGGTCACCTGGTCCTCGATGATGTCCGGGCTCCGGTCCCACTTGGAGTAGACGATCACCTGGGTGTCGGAGAGGTCGGGCAGCGCGTCCAGCGGGATGTTCTTCATCGACCACCAGGCGCCCGCCAGGGCCACCAGGGTGGCGGCCACCACCAGGTACTTGTTGTGCGCGCTGAAGCGGATGATCGCCTTGATCATGGCCTACTTCCCCCCGCTGAGCGCCTGCAGCGAGGCCTTGAGCCGCGACTCGGAGTCGACGAGGAAGTTGGCACGGGCGACGATCTTGTCGCCAGCCGCCAGGCCATCCTGCACCTCGACGAAGTCGCCGTCGCTGGCCCCCAGGCGGACCACCCGGGGCTGGAACTTCCCGTCGCCCAGCGCCACGAAGACCACGCTGCGGGTTCCCGAGTCGATGACGGCGTCGGCCGGGATGCGCAGGGCCTGGCGCGGGGCGGACCGGAGCACCACCTCCCCGAACATCTCCGGCTTGAGCAGCGCACCCGGGTTGGCGAGGGAGACGCGGACCTTGGCGGTGCGGGTCTTCGGGTCGAGGACGGGATCGACGAAGGCGATCCGCCCCAGGTACTCCTTCCCCGGGAGCGCCTTGAAGGAGAGCGTGGCGGGGGCGCCGACCTTGACGTGCTGCAGGTCGGTCTCGTAGACGTCGGCCAGGACCCAGACCGTGGTCAGGTCCCAGATTTCGTAGGGCATCCCGCCGGCCTCGATCCGCATGCCGGGCACGACCTCCTTCTTGACCACCACGCCGCCGGTGGGCGAGTAGACCGTGATGGCCCGCTCCGCCTGGCCGGTCTGCTCGATGCGCGTCAAGGTGGAGGCCGGGACGTCCCAGAGCTGGAGCTTGCGCCGCGCCGAGGCCACCAGGTCGTCGCCGTCGGCGGCCAGCCCCCGGGCAGAAGCCAGACCCTTCTGCGTCCTCAGGGCGAGGAGCAGGTCCTCTTGGGCGGCGAGCAGCTCGGGGCTGTAGATGGAGAAGAGCGGCTCGCCCTGCCGTACCAGCTGCCCGACGAAGTCGGCCTGGACGCGCTCGACGAAGCCGCCGAACTTCACGTTGACGCGGTGAATGCGGGTTTCGTCCGCCGCCACCCGGCCGGTGGTCCGCAGCGCTCCCCCGATGTCGCCCTGCGTGGCCACCGCCGTCACCAGGCCGATCAGCTGCTGTCGGGCCGGGTCGATCTTCACCGTGACCAGTCCGGTGACAGGGCCCGCCCCCTGGAGCTCGTCGAGGTAAACAGGGAGATAGTCCATGCCCATCTGGTCCTTGCGGGGCGTGTGCGAGGTCTGCTTGGGATCCATGGGCGAGCGGTAGAAGACGATCCTGCGCTCCCCTGGCGGAACCTCGAAGGCGCCTGTCTCGTCCACCTTCTCCAGCTTCATGCCGCAGATCGGGCAGTCGCCCGCCTGGTCCTTCTGGACAGTCGGGTGCATGGGGCACTGGAACAGGACCTTGCCGAGTGCGCCCGCCTCGCCCGCCTTCGCGGCTCCATCGGGCGCCGCCGCCGCCATCTTGACCAGCTTCATGCCGCAGATCGGGCAGTCGCCCGGATGGTCCTGGACGATGGTCGGGTGCATGGGGCACTGGTACTGGGGCTTGGCGTCGGCCGCGGCCGACTTCCCGGTCGCCTCCGCGGTGACCGCTGCCATCTTGACCAGCTTCATGCCGCAGATCGGGCAGTCGCCGGGGTGGTCCTGCACGATGGTCGGGTGCATGGGGCACTGGTACTGGTCCTTGGCGGCCTGCACGCCGTGGTCGTGCCCGTCCTTGCCGCGGCCGGCGAACCAGGTCGTGCCGACGATGCCGAGCGTGAGACTGGCGAGCGCCACCACGGCGTACCCGAGGAGCCGCCGAGGGCGGCGCGTGGAGGGATTCACTTCGGTCGTGTTCTCGGTCGTCATGGAAGCTCCAGGGTCACATCTTGTTCATGGAAGAGGAGGAGGCCCCGGCGTCGCCGGAGCTCGTGGCGGCGGCCGCTCCACCCGCCGCCGCACCGGCGCCGCCAGCCGCGCCCGCGCCCGGCACTGAGCCGCCCGCCATGCCTGCGGAGGCGCCGCCGCCCGGGGCCAGGCTCACCTCGGCGGCGGCGATGGCGACCCGCTCGGCCGAGGCGAGGGTCTGCAGGTAGCCGTCCTCGTCATTGATGGTGCCGGCGATCGCCTCGAGGACCGAGGCGAAGGTGACGCGGCCGACCCGGTACTGGCTCAGGGTGCTGTCGACGGTCGCCTGCGACTGGATCAGGAGGCCGTCCTTGTAGAGGCCGGCCGACTCGAGCAGGTTGGCGAGCTGGGCGAGGCGATCCTGCACGCTCAGGTGGAGGAGCTGCAGCACCGCCTCGGCCCCGCCGGCGCCCGCCGCGGCCCGGGCCTCGCTCTCGGCCACGACCCGGCCCTGCTTCGACCCGGAGAAGATGGGCAGGGTGAGCGAGAGGCCGGCCGCCCACATGGGGTCGAGGCCGCCGCGCGGCATGATGGCGGCGGACACCGCGAGGTCCGGGTAGCGATCTCGCCGGGCCACCGCCACCTGCTGCACGGCCCGCTCGGACTGCAGCCGCGCCCCGAGCAGCTCCGGGCTGCGCCGCTCGGCGTCGGCCAGGGCGGCCTCGGCGCTTGGCAGGACCGGGAGCGGCAGGGCGGCGATCGAGGCGGTGGTCGGGAAGGGCTCGTCGAGCGGGTGGGCGCGCAGCCGGTTGACGGCCTGCACCCGGGACCGCTCCTCCGCCTGCAGGGCCCAGCGGCGCTGCCGCAGCCGGTTGCGCTCCAGCTGGGCGCGCAGCAGGTCCGACTGCGACCCCTCGCCGGTCTCGTAGCGGTTCCGCGCTAGCCCCTCGGCCTTCCGCCAGAGCGCCTCGAGCCGGGTGAGCAGCGCCAGCCGGTCCCGCGCCAGCAGCAGGTCGAGGTAGGCGCGCCGGGCGTCGGCCTCGGCGGTCAGCCTGGCCCGGGCCAGGCTTGCCTCGGCAAGCCGGACTCCGGTGGCGGCGGCGTCGGAGCGGAGGCCGAGCTTGCCGGGCCAGGAGATCGGCTGGGTGATCATCACCTGCCACCAGCTCGACTCCATCTTGCCGATCATGATCCCGTCGAAGCCGTCGTTCTGGATCCCGAGGGAGAGGACCGGGTCGCCGAAGGCGCCGGCCTGGGGCACGCGCTCGCGCTCGGCGGCCACCAGCGCCTCGGCCTGGCGCAGCTCGGGGCGGCGGGCCAGGCTCTCCTCGACCAGCGCGGCGAGGACGGGGTCGGAGGTCGAGGTCGAGGTCGAGGTCGAGGTCGCCGGGAGCGGCTGCGCCTGCACGGCGGCGGCGAGGAGCAGCGCCGGTGCGGCTCGGAGTAGAGTGGTCATCATGGCAGGCTCCCACCAAAGCACGACCCGTGCCAGCCGGAGAGGGTGGAGAAAGGTCCCGTTCGGGGGCAACACCACTCGGTTTGTTCATTGGTTGGCTTCTCCTCGATAGACGCCACCAAGGACCGGCGCCTCGGCAGGTCACCCTGTGAGCGGTTCGGTTACGCTTGGCGAGGTTGCCTGGCGCCGAATGCGCCGGAATTCGCTTCGGCTTCCCCTTGGCCCGTCCATTGCTCTTGCACAGAGGACCTGGAATGCGCACCCCTTCTGGAACGGCCCGACGCCTCATCCTCGCGTTCGCGGGGCTCCTCTCGATCTTCGCGGTCTCCTCCTGGTTCGCGCTCTCCAGCCTGCGCGACATCCAGGGCGGGCTCACGGAGATCAAGGTGCGAGAGGAGGGGGTCCGGCTGGCGCTCACGCTGGCGAGCGCCGTCCGCGACCAGTACGCCCACCAGGCCCACACCATCATCCTCGGCGACGACTCGCACCTCCCCTTCTACATGGAGGCCGAGCGCCGGGTCGTCGAGTTGACGGCGGCCGTCAAGACCCGCGTCCGTGAGCCTGACGAGCGAGCGTGGGTGAACGAGATCGAGAAGGCCACGGCCGAGCTCGACCGGATCTTCCGGCAGCGGATCGTGCCGGCCGTGCTTCACAAGCAGGCCGAGGACGTCATGGAGGAGCACGGGCAGGCGCAGCTCCAGGTCACCCTGATTCAAGAGCGGACCGACAGGCTCGTCGATCGCTTCGAGACCACCATCGGAGACATCCAGAACCAGGTCCGGGCGGTGCAGCAGGCCGCCTTCCGGTGGACGCTGTTCTTCCTGGCCGGCGCGCCGCTGCTGGCCGGCGGGATTGGACTCTCGATCTATCGCTCGGTGGCGCGGCCGGTCGCGCGTCTCGGCGAGGGCGCTGCTCGGCTGGCGGCCGGCGACCTCGAGGCGCGCATCGCGGTCGACAGCCCCGACGAGTTCGGCGCCCTGGCCAGGCAGTTCAATGCCATGGCCGGGTCGATCAAGGACCACCAGGAGCGGCTGGTGCAGAGCGAGAAGCTGGCCGGGATCGGGAGGCTGGCCGCCGGGGTGGCCCACGAGATCAACAACCCGCTGGCCGTCATACTCGGCTACGCCAACCTGCTGCAGCGAGGGGCCAAGGGGCAGCTGGCCGACGACCTGCGGATCATCGAGAACGAATCGCTGCGGGCCAAGGAGATCGTCGAGGGGCTGCTCGACCTGTCGCGGCCGCTGGCCACGGCGCCGGAGCCGGTCGACTTGAGGGCGCTCTGCGACGAGGCGCTGGCGAGGCTGACGACCACCGGCGAGCTCGGCGGTGCCATGGTCGAGGTGAGCGGCGAGGCGCGGCTCCAGGGCCACCCCAAGAAGCTTCGGCAAGTCGTGCTCAACCTCATCAAGAATGGCGCCGAAGCGGCCGGCCCTGGAGGAAGGGTCGACGTGTTCGTCTCACAGGAGCCGACCGGAGGAGCGGAGGTCGTCGTCTCCGACTCCGGGCCTGGCCTCCCCGCCGAGGCGAGCAACAAGCTCTTCGAGCCGTTCTTCACGACCAAGCCCACCGGCACCGGGCTCGGGCTCGCCGTCTCTCTCGGGATCGTCCAGGCTCACGGTGGCCTGCTGACAGCCGTGTCGCCCGCGGGCAGCGGCGCTCGATTCACCATCCGCCTGCCGGCGTCGCCGCCTGGGAAGGTCTAAGCATGGAACGTGCGCGAATCCTCGTCGTCGACGACAAGGAGAACATCCTCAAGCTCTTCGCCCGCATCCTCGGCGACGGGTACGAGCTCACCACCGCCGCCGATGGAGGCAGGGCCATCTCCCTGGTCGCCGCCCAGCCCTTCGACGTGGTGGTGACCGACCTCCGCATGCCTGGCGTGGATGGGTTCGAGGTGCTGCGCGCCGTCAAGGCCCGTGCGCCGGAGACCGAGGTCATCATGATGACCGCCTACGCCACGGTAGGGGACGCGGTCGAGGCGATGAAGCTGGGGGCCTACGACTACCTGCAGAAGCCCTTCGACCCGGACGATGCCAACCTGGTGGTGGCCCGCGCCCTGGAGCGAAAGCGGCTCAAGGAGCAGGCGGTATCCCTGCGCCGCGAAGTGGAGGGCATCTACTCCTTCCATAACCTGGTGGGCAAGAGCCCCCGGATGCGGGACGTCTACACGCTGCTCGAGCAAGCGAGCAAGATCGACATCACCGTGCTGTTGAACGGCGAGACCGGAACGGGGAAGGAGCTGGCGGCCCGGGCCGTCCATTACCACAGCGCCCGAAGGGAGCGGCGCTTCGTGCCGGTGAACTGCGGCGCCCTGCCGGGCGAGCTGGTCGAGAGCGAGCTCTTCGGTCATGCCAAGGGGTCGTTCACGGGCGCCGCCGGCATGAAGCGCGGTCTCTTCGAGGAGGCGGAGGGTGGGACCATCTTCCTCGACGAGATCGGCGAGCTGCCGCTGCCGGTCCAGGTGAAGCTGAACCGGGTCCTGCAGGAGAAGGAGCTCCGCCGCGTGGGAGAGACCACCGGCATCAAGGTCAACGTCCGGGTCATCGCGGCCACCCACCGGGACCTCAAGGCCGAGGTGCAGGCCGGGCGCTTCCGCGAGGACCTCTACTACCGGCTCCACGTCTTCCCGGTGGTCCTGCCGCCGCTCCGGGAGCGGCGCGAGGACATCCCGCTCCTCGCCAGCCACTTCCTCGAGAAGCACGCCAGGGTCCTGGGGCGCCCGCTCACCGCATTCGACCCCGACGCGCTCAGGGCGCTCACCGGCTATCCCTGGCCGGGAAACGTCCGCGAGCTGGAGAACGCCATCGAGCGCGCCGTGGCCGTGGCGCTCGGCCAGACCATCCAGCTCCGTGACCTGCCGGCCGACGTGAAGGGAAGCCAGGAAGGGGCCATCCCGGCGGAGCAGCTGGCCAAGATGCCATACCGAGAGGCCGTCGACCTGGCGCGCGATCGTGTGACCCGCGACTACCTCGTGGCGCTCCTCCGCGAGCTGGACGGCAACGTCACCAAGGCCGCCGAGCGGGCGGGGATGGCTCGCGAGAGCCTGCATCGCCTCCTCAAGCGCTACGGCGTCCGGTCGGATGACTTCAAGGCCCGCTAGACCCTGCGCAGCATCGAGGCCGGGAACCGGTCTGGGTCCGAAGCTCCAGGCAGGGCCTGCGGGCTGCACAGTTCTGCGACGGCCTGCCTGGCCCGATCGAACTCCCGGGCCAGGTAGGCACCTGCGCTCTCGCCGTCGAGGCGCTCCTCGAGGTACAGGCTGGCAAGACGGGCCACGACGGCAGGGGCGAGGGTGGCCGGGATCGTGGCCGCGGCCTGGCCGAAGACCGCGCCGCAATCCTGGACGTGGCCGCCGAGCAGCACCATGTAATGGGGCCTGGGTTCGCCACCGGCCTTGCGGATGCTGCCCTGGAGGCCGATGGCGGCGACGTGGTGCTGGCTGCAGCCGTTCGGGCAGCCTGACATGCGCACCGGGAACCTCGCCTCCAGGCCGGGGGCGGCCAGCGTGCGCCGGACCTCCTCCTCGATGAGGCGGGCGGGCTCGCGGGTCTCGGTCACGGCGAGGCGGCACACCTCGGCGCCAGGGCAGGCCAGGACATCGGCGGCGCTCCCTGCCCCGTCACGCCCGAGCCCGGCATCGGCCAGGCGCGCATGGAGCGCGGGCAGGTCGCCATTCCTGATCCACCGCATGAGGAGGTGGCCGCCGCCCGTGAACCGGACGGCGTCATCGCCGTAAGCCTTCGCAAGCGAGGCCACCACCTCGAGCTGCGCGCCAGTTGCGTCGCCCTGGGGAAGGGAGATGACGACGGTGGAGTACCCTGCCTGCCGCTGGGGCCTGGTGTTGGTGGCTGGGGAGGTCTCTCTCGCGCCTCCAGGAGGCGTCGTCGTGGGTCGTGAAGCCGGGGCCTGCTCGACGACCGGCTTCCCCGGGTCGAATGGGAGGGGTGGCGCGCCCTCGCTGCGTATCCGCTCGAGCTCCGCCAGCACCAGCTCACGGAAGGCCTCGAAGCCGAGTGACCGGACCAGGAACTTGAGCCGGTTTCGCTGCCGGTTGATGCGGTCGCCGTGGGCGTGGAACACCCGGACCACCGCCTCCCCCACCGCGAGGATCTCTCCGGCCGGGAGGAACTCCAGGAGCAAGGCCCCGGAGGTGCAGAGGGTCGAGGTGCCGCCCGCGACGGTGACGGCGAACCCCCGGGCGGAGGTCGGGCCCTCGCCGCGCAGCCGCGCCCGGAACCCGAGGTCCTGGATGGCGGTGCCGACGTGGTCCTCCCCACAGCCCTCGAAGGCGACCTTGAACTTGCGCGGCAGGGACTGCCCGAGCGGATGCCGGAGGAAGTGGCGGGTGAAGGCCTCGGCGTAGGGCGTGACGTCGAAGAGCTCGTCCTTCGCCACCCCCGCGTACGGGCAGGCCACGACGTTCCTCACCGTGTTGCCCCCCGAGCCAGAGGTCGTCAGTCCGGCCTCGGCCAGCTGGCGCATCGCCGGCTCGAGGTCGGCGGGCTTCACGAAGTAGAGCTGGACGTTCTGGCGAGTGGTGACGTGGAGGGCGCCGCCCGAGAAGCGCCGGGCCACCTCGGCCAGTGCGCGGAGCTGGCTCGACGACGCCGCGCCCTGGGGCACCTTGACTCGCAGCATGTGGACGCCGTCCTGGCGCTGCCCGTAGGCGCCGCGAGCCACCCGGTAGGCGCGCCAGGCCTCGGCGTCGATCTCACCGCGCTCGAAGCGCGCCAGGGTCTCGGCGAAGGAGGTGATCTCGGCGGCATCCGCGAAGGTGGCGGGCGGGCGGCGTTCGGCTGCTCTGGAGGAGGTCACGTCGGGCCTTTCAAGCGGTGCGGGCGACATCGCGGACCGCTGCCGGGGCGTTGGGCCGCGAGTCGAGGGAGTCGGGGGAGGCGAGGGAGAGGGCTGCGACGGCGCCGATCACGATGGTTCCGGGGAGGTGAGATCGACCTGGTGGAGGGGAGGCCTCGCCGAGTTCGCCGAGGAGGCCGCGCCAGGTGAAGGCCTCTGCGGTCGAGGCCCCCAGGACGATGGCGGCAGGGGTCTGGCTCGACCAGCCGCGAGCCAGGAGCCGCTCGGCGATGCGACCTCGCTCGCCGAGCCCCATGAGGACGACCACCGAGAGGGAGCCGGGTGAGAGGCCGTCGAGGATGGGGCCATACGAGGTCTCGCCGTGGCCCGAGACGACCGCGAACCCGGCGGCCAGACCGCGGTGCGTCACCGGGATGCCGGCAAGCGCCGGCCCGGCGATGGCGGCCGAGACGCCGGGAACCACCTCGAACGGGACGCCCGCCTCGATCAGCGCCAGGGCCTCCTCGCCACCGCGGCCGAACACGAACGGGTCGCCACACTTGAGCCGGACGACGCGCAGTCCGCGCCGTGCGGCACGGACCAGCAGCCCCTCGATGGTGCGCTGCGAGAGGCTCGGCTTGCCCGCCCGCTTCCCGACGAAGAACCGGTGCGCCGTGGGCGCGAGCTCCAGGACCTCGGGGTGAACCAAGGCGTCGTAGTAGACGACGTCGGCGTAGCGGAGGCGTTCGGCGGCGCGGCGGGTGAGCAGCGCGGCGTCGCCTGGTCCGGCGCCTACCAGGGAGACGACTCCGGGCGGCACTCGGGGCTCCCCCTGGGGCGGCGACTGGTTCGCGTAGAGCTGGTTCAGCTTCCTGAGCAGGAGCGGCCGGCGCTCGGGGAGCGCCACCGCATCGCGTTTCCACCTGGGCCGTTCGACCTCGGCCGCCGTCACCCAGTCCTGGAGCCGGGCGGGGAGGAGGGCGTCGAGCGCCTCACGGAGCAGCCCGGCCAGCGCCGGGGCCCTTCCGCCGGTCGAGATGGCCACGGTCACGGCGTCCCGCCGGACCACGCCCCCCGTGTAGGCGGTCGCCTGCCCGGGATCGTCTACGGCGTTCAGGAAGATCCGCCGCGCTTCGGCGGCGCGAGCCACGGCACGGTTCACCTCGGGCGTGGCGGCGGCGACCACGAACCAGGCTCCCTCCAGGTCATCCTGGCGGAACGGGCGCCGGTGCGCCTCCGCCGCCAGGGAGGCCACCTCGTCCCGGATCTCTGGAGCGATCACCTTCACGCGCGCTCCGGCCTCGACCAGCTGCCGGACGCGCGACGTCGCCATGGCTCCGCCGCCCACCACCACGGCGCTGCGGCCGTCCAGCTTGACGAAGAGGGGGAGGAGCGTCGCGGTCACAGGAACCCCCATCGCCGGGCGTACTCCACGTGGACCCGGTACTCCCGATCGGCATAGCCGAGCGAGCGGAGGTGGCCCTTGACCTCCCCGGCCTCGACCGTGGTGGAGTCGGCGACGAGGCGCCCGCTCGCGGTGGCCACCGTGAAGCCGCGCAGCGCCAGCGCGCCCGCCAGGTCACTGGCGCGGTCGCCCTCGGCGTCGACGAAGATGCGGGTGAGGTGATCGACCACGGCGCGCCTCACTTCACCGCCAGCCAGTAGCTCTCGAACACCGAGGTCGAGAGCCAGTAGCCGAGCGGCACGTTGACGAGCACCCCCACCGTGAAGGCGGCGAAGGGCCGCCAGCCGAAGCGGGTGAGCTCGCGGAAGCGGGTGGTGAAGCCGATCGAGAGGAAGGTCCAGGTGAAGGCCCAGCCGCGGAGCGTCTTGAGCGGCCCGATCGCCTCCTTGGCGTACTGGGTGCCGCTGGTCGAGTCGATGGAGGCGAGGACCACGGTGACGAAGAGGGAGGCGGCGAGGAACCCGAGGATGAAGCGGGGGAAGCGGCGCCAGATCTCGCCGAGCCCGACCTTCTCGGCAGCGCCCGCGTTCCCACGGTCCCATCGCGTGACCGAGAGGTAGGCCACCACCACGGCCCAGACGCCGACGAACATGTCGCGCCCTACCACCTTCATGAGGGTGAAGGTCTTGATGGCGCGCTCGTCGCCGATGGTGCCCGCGGCCGCGAAGCCGGCGGCGTCGGCGAACTCGGAGGTCCCGATCCAGGCGCCAGCCACGCCGGGTGCCAGGCCGAGCAGGCGCGAGGCGTAGGGCAGGGCGAAGATCATCGCCACCGCCCAGAGGATGACCATCGAGATGGCGACGGAGACGTGGCTCTTCTCGGCCCGGCAGGCGCCGCCGATGGCGATGGCCGCCGACACCCCGCAGATGGAGCCGCCGGCGCCGAGGGTGGCGCCGAAGCGGGGGTCGAGCCCGAAGAGTCGCGTCGCCGCGAAGTAGATGGCCGCGAAGGTGGTGACCGCGACGATGGTGGCCTGGGCGATGGCCAGCGGTCCGGCCTGCAGGATGATCGAGAAGGGCAGGGTGGCGCCCATCAGGACGATCCCGACCTTCACGTAGAACTCGGTGCGGAGCGCCGACTGGAACCAGCCGGGCAGCCTCACGGCGTTGCCGAGCACGATGCCGACGGCCAGGGCCAGCAGCGGTGTCTCGAGCTGCCACTCCTTGAGGAAGGCGTTCGAGCCGAGCGCCGTCACCACGATCGAGAAGGCGAAGAGGAGGCTGAATCCGGCCGCGTACCTGCCGGCGCTCCAGCCGAGGACCATTGCGGCGCCGGAGAAGGCGGCCAGGAAGAGGCCGAACAGCGCCAGCGGCGCGAACGGGTTCGCCGACAGGGCGCTCGCCAGCTTGTGACCCTCCGACCAGGTCGGGATCGCGATTGCGGTCGCCGACACGGCGCGGCCGCCTCCAAGAAAGAAGGCGAGGGTGACGCCGAGCACGAGCCCGAGCGCGATGAAGACGGCCCAGGTGTCCTCGCGGCGGTGCCAGGGGAGGAGGGCGGCGGCTGATGAGGTGGCCATGACGTCCTCAGGCTGCGTCGCGGGAAGCGCCGGCCGTGACGTGCAGGAAGGCGCCGGAGACCTCGATGGGCCTGCGGAGGATGTCGAGGACCGGGCAGTGCTGCTCGACCGCCCTCGCCAGCGCCGCGATCTTCTCCTCGGGCTCGGGTGAGGTCAGGCGGGTCGTGAAGGTGACCCGCTCGAAGCCGGCCGGAACCACGGCGTCGCCCAGGAAGCCTCTCAGGTCGAGGTAGCCGCGGGTCTCGACCTCGACCCGATCGAGATGGAGGCCGAGCGCGTTGGCGTAGGCGCGGTAGACGATGGCCTGGCAGCTGCCCAGCGCGGCCAGGACCGCCTCCACCGGGTTCGGCCCGGTGTCGGTGCCGCCCAGCTCCGCCGGTTCGTCGTGGCGGACGTCAAAGGATCGGATGGTCGTGTCCGTCGTGAAGGCGTCGGCCGTGGAGATGGTCGAGGCGCGGAACACGACCTTGGCGGCCGCGGGCTTCTCGCCCACGACCCGGGTCAACGTCTGGATGGCCTGCTGGATCTGTTCACTCATCGCGACTCCAATGGGCTGCGCGAAAGGAGCGCTGCCCGGCAACCCGGCGGGCCAGCGCTCGACTCATCGGTGGGGGTGAGGCTGCCGGCGGATCAGCCGCGTGCGTGCGCTGGCGACGCCGGCCTACGACAACAGCAGGTCCCAGGGCGGCCATGGTGCGGGCCGAGGTGACTGGGGCGCGAGGTCGAGGCGGCGAGGAGCACGAGAGGCATCCTGCATCACGGAGGTATGTCTTGTCAAACGGATAACAGAAAAGCGTCCGCTCCAGCGGATGAGCAGGTTCGCACCGTCTCACCTGGCCTGGCCGACCTGCCCCGAAGCGGGTCGGCCCCCTCCGCGACGAAGGAACGTGTCGCGGCAGGTCGCGGAGCAGAAATAGTAGGCCAGCCCTTCCTGCACCACGCTTGCGGCTGCCGGCGGGGGCTGACCACCGTTTCGCATACGGGGTCGATCTGGAGGGTCAGCCGCTCCGACCTGGCCGCGCCGGTCTTCACGTCTCGGAGGGCCCTACGCAGCGCCGGGAGCAGCGGCCCCTCGTGGAGCATTGCCTGGCGGCCGGCCTCCAGGTCGACGGCGACGACCGCCACGGGGAGCGCCAGCTGGTCAAAGCTGAGGCCCATGAGCGCGCGGGCCGCTGGCGCGAAGATCCGATCCCAGGTGACAGGGCCGCCCGGGATGAACCAGCGCGGGAAGCGAAAGCCGCGGGCGAGCTCCAGGATCCTGTCTGCAGGCTGACCGGCGGCGGAGAGCGCCGCGACGACCCCTCCCATGCTCGTTCCGACCAGGAAGGAAGGGCGGAGCCCTTCCTTCTCCAGCACCTCGAGCAGGCCGATGTGCGCCAGCCCGCGGGCGCCGCCACCGCAAAGCACCAGCGCGATCCGGGGCATCGCCATGGATCCTCCTCGCTCATGGCCGGGGCGACCAGCCCATCCTGCTGTTCCTCCGACAGGCCCTGTGGCCAACCCCTTCGCGAGTTCAGTCGACGTCTGCTGATGCCGCGTGTGTGTCGCCTTCGGGCCCCATCAGGTAGTGCAGGATTCTCAAGTCATGCCGCGAAAGACCGTGCAACTCGGTGGCTCCGCCGAATTGCTTGATGGTCTCGGCGAGGTGCGCCAGGCCGCTGGCGTCCACCTGGGCGCAATGGGTGAAGTCCAGGCTGACCTGCGCGCCCTGGACGGCGCCCTCGAGCAGGCCGGCGGCCCGTCTCGCATCATCGACACCGAAATCGCCTTCGAAGGAGAGCCGCAGCTTCAGTTCGTCGCTGTGCATGTGGTCGCTCCGCTTCTCCAAGTGAGTGAGCGGCCCGGCTGGCACCAAGCCCCGGTCATGCGCGTGCTGGCTCAGCGCTCTGGAATACCGAGCAACCCCAGCCGCTCCCTGATCTGTCGAAGGCAGCGTTCCTCGCAGGAATCGACCGGCGTGGCATACGCATCCCGATGCATGATCCTGATCGTGATGGCCACCTCGTCGCTTCCCGGCACTTCCCGTGAGTCGTAGAGGATCGGGCCTGATGGCTCGACCTCGACCCGAGTGGGCCGCTCCTCCGCCGGAAGGGCCCACTGGACGATGCGATCGAGCTGAGCCAGCAGGTCGTGGCACTTCATGCAGCCGGGCAAGGCATGGGCGCCCTTGTCATGGACCGTCCACACGCGCACTTCGAACCCGACCTTCATCCAGAGGTCGCCATCGGCCTGCAATGCGGGCCGCACCTCGAAGTGGACGTGGTGGGTCTTCGCGCTGGCCCGGAGTTCCTCGAATGCGTCCATGTCATTCATGATGACCTCCCCAACGCGGCCAATCCTTGGAGCTGGCCGAGCCAGGGCGTCTGGGTCAGCCCCCCTGCGACCGCAGCCGATCCAAATCGGCTTCCTCGTCGGCGGAGGGGGACCCCTTCCTGGTCCCGGCCCGGCTGCAGGTGCAAGGACGGGTGGCGTCCGCCAGGGGACCGGAGCTCTCCTGGCCCTTCGCGCTGGGCCCCTGCTCGACACCCCGACTGGTCTCCTGCAAGGAGGCCTGGTGCCGATCCGCGGTGACGTCGCTGGCCTGGGTCGCGCCGGCAGCCAACAGTGCGCCGGTGACCGTGAATACTCTCAGTGCAACTTGAATCGTGGACATGAAATCTCTCCTGGTTGGCGGGAGACCTTGTTGCCTCCCGACTCTCAGCAGAGCATCGACCGTGCCGGAATCGCAGGCAGCCAGGACGAGCAATCTCGGCTGGTTGGCGCTCGCACTTGAGGACCCGCTCGCACGTGCTTGTTACGTCGTGATGGTTCCAGCCACACCATTCCAGCTTCCCTCGGGCTCGCAGGAACCTGCATCGGGTGACGCTTCGACCTCGTGACTGAGTCCGTCTGCAGTGGCGACGGATCCGGCCATGTCGCGCCGTCGCGCCCTGGTTGGGTGCGCATTGGCGAGAGAGGGTGAACCCGTCACGGCCAGCACGGAAGTGACGCACGCACCGGGGCTCAATGACGTCGGCGAGGCGATGGCGTGAAGTGGTTCGGCCGCGCCCGAAAGGATCGGAGCGCTCGCCTGTAGCGGTCGAGTCGCCTGGGTCCCGGCGGCTCGCCAGGACCCAGGACTGTAGAAAAACCGGCGAGTCAGAGGCGGTCCCCTAGGGGCTGTTCCACAGGTACTCCAGGTTACCGGGCGTCATCCCAGGAGGGCTGTGTGTCGCCGAGCCAATCGCCGCCGGAGCGGCATGCTTGTCATGCCCGCAGGAGCAGACCTGGGGACACGATGAAGTGGCCTTCTGTTCGCTCCCCTTGGCTTGTGCGGCGGTGGCTGAGAGGAGGAGGAATGCAGCGATCAAGGACATTCGGATTGTCATGGCGGGCTCCCTTGGTTTGATTGAACTTACGAACCAACTCCAGAGCATGCGACGTGCCATGCGCCCAGGCTTGCAACTCATGGATTCGACTGCGCACCGCCTCGAGCCCGAGTCGTGGAATCTGTCTCCGCCCTGACACTGTGA
The DNA here is from genome assembly GCA_031388695.1 of Anaeromyxobacter sp. GTDB lineage: Bacteria > Myxococcota > Myxococcia > Myxococcales > Anaeromyxobacteraceae > JADKCZ01. The sequence continues at coordinate 24,792 of JANMRY010000030.1, forward strand.
TGAGGTCGGTCACTCGGAGGCGCCGACAGGAACCTGACGCGTGGTTCAAGCGGTGCGGTTCCGACTTTCCAGGGAGCCGGACTGCGTCCGAACCTCAAGTCGGATGATCCTGGCCCGCTGCGGGCCTGCTCCGCACCTCATGTCACGCAGCGGCCTTGGCGTGGTCCGGGGTCACGGGCCCATCAGGCGCCGTGGGCTCGGCGCCCTTCCCAGGCTGGCGGATGCCCTCCAGCCTGGTGCGCTTCAGCAGCAGCGCGTTGATCGCCACCACCAGCGTGCTGCCGGACATGGACAGCGCCGCCACCTCGGGGCTGAGCACGAAGGGGAAGAGGACCCCCGCGGCGAGCGGGAAGGCGACCACGTTGTAGCCCACCGCCCACCAGAGGTTCTGGTGCATCTTCCTCAAGGTGGCGCGCGACAGCTCGATGGCGGCGACGATGTCGAAGGGATCGCTCTTCATCAAGACCACGTCGGCGCTCTCCATGGCGACGTCGGTCCCGGCGCCGATAGCGAAGCCAACGTCTGCCTGGGTCAGCGCCGGCGCGTCGTTCACGCCATCTCCCACCATGCCGACCTTCTTCCCGGAGGCCTGGAGCTCCTTCACCTTCTCGGCCTTCTGGGCCGGGAGCACTTCGGCCAGGACGCTGTCGATGCCGAGATCCGCGGCGATCCGCCGGGCCGTGGCCGCGTTGTCGCCGGTCAGCATCACCACCTGGATGTTGCGCTCGCGCAGCCTGGAGACCGCCGCCTTGGACGTGGGACGGATGGCGTCGGCGATGGCGATGAGCCCGATGACGCGGGCGGCCTGGGCCACGTGGACGACGGTGCGGCCATCTCCCTGGAGCCGCTCGGCCTCGACCCCGAGCCGTCCGAGATCGAGCTTCTGCGCGTCCATGAGCGCCCGATTGCCAAGGAACACCGTTCCGCCCTCGGTCTCGGCGCGGGCGCCCATGCCGTCGATGCTCTGGAACCCAGTGGGGGCCGGAACGGTGAGGTTCTCGGCCCGGCGGAGGATGGCCTGGGCCAGCGGATGCTGGGAACCCTGCTCCACGGCGGCGGCGGCGGCCAGAAGCACCTCCTCGGTGACCCCGTCGGCCGTCATCAGCTCCACCACCTCGGGCTGGCCCACGGTGAGCGTTCCGGTCTTGTCGAAGACGATGACGTCGAGCCTGGTCGCCTCCTCTAGCGCCGAGGCGTTCTTGAAGAGGATGCCGTTGGTCGCGCCCAGGTCGGTGCTCACCATGACCGCCATGGGCGTCGCGAGTCCCAGCGCGTCCGGGCAGGCGATCACGAAGACCGTGATGGTCATGGTGACCGCGAAGAGCAGCGGCTGCCCAATCACCCAGAACCAGACTCCAAAGGTCGCGAGACCGACCAGGATGGCGACGATCACCAGCCACTGGGCGGCCTTGTCGGCCAGGAGCTGCGCCGGAGCCTTCGAGTTCTGGGCCTCCTGCACCAGCTTGACGATCTGGGCCAGCGCCGAGTCGGCCCCGACCTTGGTCGCCTTGTAGCGGAAGCTGCCGCTCTTGTTGATGGTCGCGCCGATGACGGTGGCCCCCGGCTTCTTCGGCACCGGCATCGACTCACCGGTGAGCATGGATTCGTCGACCAGCGACTCACCAGACTCCACCGTGCCATCGACCGGGATCTTGCCGCCTGGCCGGATCACCACGATCTCGCCGGCCGCGACCTCGGTCGTCGGAATCTCGATCTCTGTGCCGTTGCGGATCACGGAGGCCTTGGCCGGGGCGAGCTTCATCAGCGCCTGGATGGCCGATGAGGCACCCGCCCTGGCACGCATCTCCAGCCAGTGGCCAAGGAGTATGAAGACCAGCAGGACGGCGGCGGCTTCGAAGAACTGTCCGCCCTCCTTGAAGAAGAAGGTGGTGGCGACGCTGAAGAGATAGCCGGTGCCGACGCTCAGCACGATCAGCGCCGCCATGCCCAGGGTGCCCTTCTTGAGCTGTCTCCACGCGGAGACGAAGAACGGCCAGCTCGGGTAGAGGATCGCGGCGCTGGCAAAGAAGAAGAGCCAAAGGTTGAGCTCGATCCCGAACGGTGGAGCAGGCGGCTCGAAGAAGCCTCCCATGGGGGCGTAGACGAAGATCGGCACGGTGAAGGCCAGGCAGATCAAGAAGCGGTTGCGCATGTCCCGGACCATCGCGGGCAGGTCCTTGCCGCCATGGCCCATCTCGTGCGCCATGTCCGCCGACATGACAGGCTGCGCGCCGGGCGCAGCGTGATCCTGGTGGCCCTCGTGGCCCTTGCCGGCGGGAGGTGCGGGGTCGACGGCGCCCGGCGCGGGTTTCGGCGCAGGGGGGATTGGCGCAGGGGGTGTGGTCTCGGACGAAGCCGGGGCAGGAGCCGGCGCCACGACTACCGGCGCTGCCGGGGCCGAGGCCGACGTCGCCTTGGCTGGGCGCCCGCCCTGGCCCGCAGGTCCCCCGGGCTCGGCCGTCGGCGCCGGAGGCGGTGCGCCGGGCGCAGCGTGACCCTGGTGGCCCTCGTGGATGCCGGCGGCGGGGGTCCTTGAGGTGACAGGAGTGGCGCTGCTGGAAGGTTTCGACGCATCCTTGTCTTGCCCTTCGTCGCCCGCGTTAGCCGCAGGCGCGTGCTCGCCCGGATGGTTGGCGTGTGGTGCGCCTTCAGACAGATACGCCTGTTGGCGCACGGCCGACTTGATGTCTGCGACGTCGAGTCGAGTCTCGTCGTAGCGCACGGTGGCGCTCTTCGCGGCGTGGTTGACGGTCACGCTCTCGACACCGGGCACG
>JANMRY010000034.1:0-14259 GCA_031388695.1 Anaeromyxobacter sp.
GACCGCGACGGAGCCGCGTCCGCCGCGGCGTGAGGGACCCCGCCCAGCCATCCCCGCCGCCGTCCGCCGCGCCGTCTGGGAGCGCGATGGCCAGCACTGCACCTGGCCGCTCGACGGTGGCGGCTGCTGCGGCTCCACGCACCGGCTGGAACTCGACCACATCATCCCTTGGGCCGAGTGGGGACCCTCCACGGTCGAGAACCTTCGCGTCGTCTTCGGTCGGCATAACCACCTGGCGGCGCGGCAGGTCTTCGGGGCGCGGGTGGTAGGGCGGTACCGCGGCACCGGCTGATCGGGACTGCTGATCGGGATCGCTGAGCGGGACTGCTGATCGGGACTGCTGTTCGGGACCGCTGAGCGGCAGCGCTGAGTGCGGCCGGGAGCGGGCCCGGGAGCGGGCCCGGGAATTCAACGCTCTGGCCGGGTGTAGTCCTCTGACACCATGCGTTCAAGGCAGGGCCAGTGGCAGCGCCATGCGACCCGGCTCGGCGTCGCCCTCTCGCTGCTCCTCCACGCGGCGGCGCTCCTGCTCTACCTGGCGTTCGCGCCGCCTCCAGTCGATCCACCCGCCGAGAGGCCGCTCATCATCGAGCTGGTCGGGCCGATCAACTTGGCCCCTCTTGCCTCGGCCGCATCCACTTTGTCGACCGGACCAGGCGCGTCGGCCCTGGCGCCAGCGCTGCCACCGCCCTCGCTGCCGTCTCCACGGCCCTTGCCTTCACTGCCGCCGGAGCTCTCGACGCAGCCCACGCCCGAAGTGGCCTCCGCAACGCCGCGCAGCTTGTTCGAGGCCAACGGGCTCGGCGCCGCGCCTGCGCCCCGCTCGAACGGCACGGCCGACCTTGCCGTGAGGAGCATGCCGTCGCCCAGCGGTGGCGGTGGTGCTGGCGCTGGCGCTGGCGACGCCGCAGGCCCGGGCGCCAGCGCGGCAGGCGGCATCCCGACTGGCGCCGCCTCCCGCGTCGGCACGCTGCTTCGCCAGGCCTCCGGTCGCGCCCGGGTCCGCACCGGCCACGACCCGGCCTGGTCGCCACTTTCGGAGAGGCTCCGCTCTCACTTCCAGCCCGACTGGTCGCTGCTCGAGACCGGCCCCCAGCCGACCGGCATCGCCTCGACCGGACTGGCCCGGATGCTCCCCGGCTACTTGAAGATGGCGGAGCGGTTCGCCAGGTCGGAGCGTCTCAGCGACGCCGACGGCGTCATGGGCGAGCGGACCAGCGAGGCCGGCAAGGTGACCGATCGGATGGCCGCCGCCGGTGGCCAGTCGAGCACCGGACTCGGCCCGCCCCCCGAGCGGTTCGAGAACCCTTTCCAGCGCACTTGGGTGACGCTGGTCGAGGTGGCGCATCGCGACGACGGCTCGGTCTCCGACATCCGGCTGCGCCAGCCCTGCGGCAACGGCGCCATCGACCGGCTCGCCCTCGCCGCCACCCGCCACGCCGTCGACGAGAGTGAACCGGCCGCCTGGGCCGGAAAGGCCCGCACCTCGGTCTGGGCCTTCACCGCCATCTTCAACCTGGTGCCGCCGGCGCCCATCCTGGCTTGCCCAACCAACGTGGCCTGGACCGGCCGGTTCGACCACTGCGCCTACCCGCTCAAGAAGCTGAGCGCCGGGCAGGTCGAGCTGGAGGCCATCGAGTAGCGCGGGGCGACCGATGCGCGACGGCTGCAGCAACCACCGGGCCGGTGCGCTGGAGACGGAAGCGATCGCCCTGGCTAGAGTCCTGCGCCGCCTGGCGGCTGCGCGACGAGCGCCTGCAGTTCCGGCGTGCTGGCGCGCAACATCCCCGACTCCAGGAACCAGCGGAGCGTGTCGCGCACCGACTCGTCGAACGGCCGGATGGTGTAGCCGAGCTCGCGCTGCGCCTTGGCGCTGGTGACGAAGGTGTAGAGGGCGCTGGCCCGCAGCAGGTCGGGGTGGATGGCCGGCGGCGGCCCGCCGAAGCCGCTCAGCAGCCCCATGGCCCGGATGGCTGCCGAGGCGAGCCGGTAGGGCACCCTCACCGGCGCCTTGACGCCCGCCATCCGGCAGGTCCGCCCCACCATCACGTCCATGGTCAGGTTGTGGCCGCCGAGGATGTAGGTCTCCCCCACCCGCCCCCGCTCCAGCGCCACCGCGTGGCCGCGCGCCACGTCGCGCACGTCGGCGAAGCTGGCGCCCCCCTGCACGTAGACCGGCAGCCGCTGCTTCGCCAGCGACATGACGATCGAGGCCGAGGAGAGGTTGAGGTCGCCCGGCCCGAGCACGAAGGACGGCCGCACCACCACCAGCGGCAGCCCCCGCGACGCCAGGTCGAGGGCGGTCTCCTCCCCCATCTTCTTGGAGAGGAAGTAGTCGAGCCCGATGGTCTCGGCGCTCGAGGTGGTCTCCTCGTCCATGACCCGCGGCTTGGCCGCCCCGCCCAGCACCGCGGTCGACGAGGTGAGCACCGCCCGCTTCACGCCGGCCGCCAGCGCCGCCCCCAGCACCACCTCGACGCCGCCGGCGTTGATGGCGTAGAGCCGCTTCCTCTCTCCCCCGAGATCGGCCACCCCGGCCACGTGGACCACGGCGTCGCAGCCGGCCAGCGCCGCCTCGACGCTGCCGCGATCGAGCACGTCGCCCAGCGCCACCTCGACCCTCGTCAGGTCGAGGTTGGAGAGGTCGGAGGTGGGGCGCGCCAGCGCCCGGACCCGGTGGCCGCGCGACAGCAGCTCGCCGACCACGCCGGAACCGACCAGCCCGGTCGCGCCGGTGACGAGGACGTTCATGGCGGGAGCTTGCCCCGCCTGCCGTCACGAGGGAAGCGCGGCCGCTCGATGCGCGGCCGCTCGTCGCGCCGAGGGGCCTGCGCCGACGCCCGCCTCACCCGCCCCGCCGCCGCCCGCCTCACCCGCCCGGCCGGAAGCGCCGCTCGATGCGCGTCCGCAGCAGCTCCAGCAGCCCGACCTCGGCCAGCCCGGCCTCGGGCAGGAGCCGCAGCGAGAGCCCGCGCAGGCCACCCACCCGGGCCGCCGGCCCGAGCGGCTTCGCCTTCGCCCCCGCCCCCTGCACCAGCCGCAGCACCGCCAGCTTCACCGGCGCCTCGTAGGGCTCGAGGTAGAGCTCGGCGAAGCGCTTCAGCAGGTCGCGCGCCGTCAGCGCCTCCCGCTCCGCCGGCAGCAGCTGGAAGCCGAGCGACGCGCCGCCCAGCGTGAGCGGCTGCTCCACCACCAGCCCGAGCGCCAGCGAGACCGGGGCCAGCGCCTCCAGCCCCTCGGCCTCGCCGTAGCGCCAGTAGCTGCGCAGCACCTTGCCGCAGCGCGGGCAGGCGATGCCGTGGCGCTCGTCGAGGCCGCGCGTCCGGAGCAGGTGGAGGCCGAGCACCGGCTTGCGGCAGCCACCGCAGCGCTCCTCGGGCCCGAGCGCGGCCAGCACCTCGCGGGCCAGCGCCGCCACCGCGCCATGCTCCAGCGCCAGCCGCACCCCGGCCGCCAGCCCGGCCTCCGCGAGCTGCGGCCCGGCCAGCACCTCCTCCTGCCCAAGCCGCGCCCCCATCACCAGGTGGCGCGGCGCCCGGGCCAGCGCCTCGGGGAGCGGCGGCGCCCCGGCCCAGGCGCCCTGCAGCAGCGCCCAGCGCTCCGCCAGCCCGGCCGACCTGGCCACCGCCGGCGGGGGCCGATCCCCGGTCGCCTCGAGCAGGAAGGCGAGCACCGTCAGCCCGGCCTCCCATGGCGCCCGCGTGACCGCCTCCTCCAGCCAGCGGGCCAGCGCCCGCGCCGGGGCCCCGGCCCGCGAGAGGTCGAGCCGCGCCGCGCTCCGCCGCACCAGCGCGCTCTCCGCCAGCGGGTCGAAGGCCCGCCGCGCCACCGCACCGCCCTGCTTCCTGGTCAGCTCGCTCATGGCTCCTCGCCGCTCCCTTCCCAGCCTCGCCGCCGCCGCCGCCAGCGCGTCGAGCCGCGCCAGCGCGTCGTGCCCGGCCGCCTCGGCCTCGGCCTGCAGCGCCGCCGCCTCCTCGGTGAGCAGCTCGCGCCCCTCGGCCCGCCGCGCCGACGCCTCTCGCCAGAGCCGCGCCGTCTCGCTGCGCGCCAGCCGGTCCCGCTCCCGCGTCAGCGACGAGGCGACCCGCGCCAGCTGCTCGCGCCGCCGCGCCAGGTGGGCCTGCCGCTCCTCGACCGTCAGCTCGCCGGGCGGTTCGCCGGCCCCGACCTTCTCGGCCATCAGCTCGAGCGCCGTCCGATCCTGCGCCGCCCAGGCGGCGTTGACGCGGGCCATGAGATCCCCGAGCCGGCGCCGCTCCTCGTCGGTCTGGGCCAGGTCGGGGTGGAGCAGCCGCGCCAGCCGGCGGTAGAGCTGCTTCAGCTCGGCCGCCAGCCGCTCGGCCGTCGGCACCTCGACCGGCGGCTCGCCCTCCGCGCCCCCCTCCGCGGCGCCTGCCTCGCCAGCCTCCTCGGCGGTGCCCTCCCAGTCGGCGCCGGCCACCCGGTCTGCCGCCATCCGGTCCGCGGCCACCCGGTCCGCGGCCCGCCGCGCCTTCCCGCCAACGCCCCGCCCCGTCGGAGCCCCCGCCGCCGCAGGCCGCGCCGGTGGCGCCTTCCGTCCGCCCCCCCGCCGCGCCGCCACCGCGGCCCGCTCCTGCTCCAGCCCCTCGGTCAGCGTCCGCAGCCGGCGCACCAGCCCGGCGGCCCGCGCCAGCGCGGCGTCGGCCGGCCCGAGCCGCCGCTCCACCTCTACGGCGAAGCCGGCCAGCGCCGACGAGAGCGCCTCCACCTCGGCGTCGAGCGCGCCGACCCCGGCCAGCAGCGCCGCCACCTCGGCCTGCGCCTCGGCCACCGGGTCGACGACCGGCCGGCCGGCCGCCACCAGGGCGCGGCGGCTGGCGAGAGGGCGCTCGTTCCTATCCATGGTGGCGCCGGGTCATCGCCGCCCGAGCATAGGACCGGGCGCGGCGGGAGGCCAACGCGCGTCGCTCCTTGAACGCGGTCGGGCGGCCACTCCGCGAGGGAGCGCCGCCCGAGCCAGCAGTCCGGTCGAAGAGCGACCTAGGACTTCTTGGTGTCGTCCTTCTTCTCGCCCTTGTGCTCCTTGCAGTGAGCGCAGGTGCACTTCTCGCCGCACTTGCACGCGCCGCCGTCCTTGGCGCAGTGGCAGCCCTTGTCGTCCTTCTTCTCGGCCTGGGCGGTCACCGGCTTCTTGTGATCGCAGCTCTTGCAGTCGTCGCAGGCGGGGGCGGGGGCGGGGGCGGCGAGGAGGAAGAGCGCGGCGGCGGCGCCGTAGAGGAACTTCTGCATGGTGTTGCTCCTTCGAAGGGGCCACTCGAGCGGCCCGGGTAGGGCGTGGAAGAGGGAAGAATAGGCGCCCGGATTGATGGCTGTCAACGCGGCATGGCCCCCTCGAGCTGCCCCGCGGCCTGGCGCCCTTCCACCTCCGCCCCGTTGCCGTTTGTGCGTTGCAGATCGAGCGGTTAGAGTGCGCGCCCGATGAACCCTCTCGACCCCTCCGAGCTGCTCGCCCTGCTGCGCGATCCGAACGTGGAGAGCGCCCAGATCGCCGAGGCGGCCGGCGTCCCCCGCGAAGAGGCGGGACGGGCGGCCCGCCTGCTCCTCACCCTCTCCCGCGCCAAGGTGGAGGAGATCGCCACCCTCCCCGGCCCGCTGGCCGCCGCCGTGCTCCACGCCGCCGCCGCGTCCGGCCGCGTCGACCTGGTGGCCGGGCTGGCCGCCCGCGAGGAGAAGGAGCTGGCCAAGGAGGCCAAGCGCCACCTCCACCGGCTCAAGCTGCGCGGCGTCGCCGTCCCGGAGGCGCCGGCCCCCGCCCCCGCCTTGACCCCGCCACCCGAGCCGCCGCCCCAGGCCTACGGCTCGGTCTACGACGGCAACGGCGAGCGGGCCGTCTGGCTGCCCCTCAACGTCCCGGGGCGTGGCCTCGAGGTGGCGCAAGGGGTCTGCTCCGACACCCGCGGCCTGGTCGAGCTGCACCTCGGCCTGGTCGGCCGCAAGGAGTGGCGCGCCTTCGTGAAGGGGCTGCTGGAGCGCGGCGCCTCGATGGGCGTCGCCGAGCTGCCCTGGGGCGAGGCCCACGCCCGGCTGGCGGCGGCCCGCGCCCTCAACGAGCGCTCCGGCCAGCGGGTGCCGGAGGGGACCGACCAGTGGCTCGGCCGGCTCGGGGCCCCGCCGCCCCTCGCAGATCCGTCTGCGTCCCTGCCGGACCTCGACGCCGAGACCGAGCGGGCGGCGCTGGCCGCCTCGGCCGCGCTCCACGATCTCCCGCTCCTGCGCAGCTGGCTCGCCGAGGAGCCCTGGCTGCGCGCCGTGGCCGCCAGGCTCGACGAGGTGGAGAAGTCTCCGGTCGCGCTCCCGCCGGAGCAGAAGCAGGAGCGGCTCCGGGCGATCCTCGACGAGGCAACCGACGGGTACTTCACGCCGGAGCGGCGTGCCCGGCTCTCGACGAGGCTCCTCGACCTGGCCGCCACCCTGCTGGGCGACGGCCAGGGAGAGAGCGCAGCCCAGGCGACCGCCGCTTCGCGGGCCCTGGCCGCCGGCGTGGCGCCGCGCCAACTCCCCTTCGCCGCCCGGCTCATCGAGAAGGCCTTCAAGGTGGGCGGCGGCGGCGCATGACCGAGCACCGCAACCCGGCGCCGACCGTCGACGTGGTCATCTGCCTGCCCGGCGACCGGGTGGTGCTGGTGGCTCGCCGCTTCGAGCCGCTCGGCTGGGCGCTCCCCGGCGGCTTCGTCGACGTCGGCGAGACGGTCGAGGCGGCGGCGGTGCGCGAGGCGCTCGAGGAGACCGGCCTCGAGGTGACGCTCACCGACCTGCTCTGGGTCTACTCCGATCCCCGGCGCGACGCCCGCAAGCAGACCATGAGCACCGTCTTCATGGGGCGCGCCGACGGACTCCCGCGTGGCGGCGACGACGCCGCCGAGGCCCGCGCCTTCGGCTGGGACGAGCTGCCCGGCCCGCTCTGCTTCGACCACGCCGAGATCCTCGCCGACGCCCGCCGCTTCCTGCTCACCGGGACGCGCCGCCGCCCATGACCGCCCCGCTCCCCACCGCCGAGCGCGCCGCGCTCCTCGCCCTGGCCCGGGCCGCCGTGGCCCACCGGCTGGTCGCCGGCCCGGCCCCCGCCCTCCCCGCCGCGCCGGCGCTGCAGGCCCCGCGCGCCGCCTTCGTCACGCTCGCGGTCGCCGGTGAGCCCCGGGCCACGCTGGGGGAGCTCTCGCCGCAGGGGGCGCTGGCGGCCACGGTGGCGCGCCTCGCCGCCCGGGCCGCCGTCGACGACCCGCGGCAGCCTGCGCTCACCGCCACCGACCTGCCCACGCTCTCCATCCGGCTCGCCCTGCTCGGCCCCTTGCGCACGCTCGACGCGGGGCCGCCGCGGCCCGGGCTCGACGGCGCCGCCGTGACCCGGGGCTGGCACCGCGGCCTGCTGCTCCCCTCGGCCGCGGCCGGGAAGGAATGGCCGCCCGAGGTGTTCCTCAAGCACGCTTGCCTCGCGGCCGGCCTGCCGGCCCGCGCCCACCTCGAGCCCGGCACCCGGGTCGAGGTCTTCGAGGTCGAGGAGTTCAGCGAGTGATCACCTTCCTGTCCATCATCGCGGCCATCCTGGCCGTCTCCGGCCTGATCGTCCTCCACGAGGCCGGCCACATGTGGGCCGCACGCTGGCTCGGCATGCGCGTCGAGCGCTTCAGCGTCGGCTTCGGCCCGGTCCTCTGGTCGACCACCCGGGGCGGCACCGAGTACGCCGTCTCGGCGCTGCCGCTGGGCGGCTACGTCAAGATCGCCGGGATGGGCGCCTCCGAGGAGGTCTCGCCCGACGACGCCACCGCCTACTGCAACCAGCCGGCCTGGCGGCGGGTGCTGGTGCTGGCGGCAGGCCCCGGGGCCAACTACCTGGTGGCGCTGCTGCTGGCCGTCGGCCTGCTGGCCAGCGTCGGGCTGCCGGCCGCCGACGGCTCGTCACGGGTCGGCGACCTGACCCCGGGGATGCCGGGGGCCCTGGCCGGGCTGCAGCCGGGCGACCTGATCGTCACCGTGGCCGGCAAGCCGGTGACCGACTGGAACGGGCTGGTGGCCGAGCTGCAGCGCCACCCCGGCCAGGAGATCGTGCTCGACGTCGAGCGCGGCACGCCGGCCCAGCGCCAGGTGCTCCGGCTCACCCCCAAGGACGACGGCGGCGTCGGCCGCGTCGGCTTCCGCCCCTTCGCGGTGAGCCGTCGGCTCGGCCCGCTCGAAGCAGTGGTCGAGGGGTTCCATGCCACCAACAGCCGCGCCTGGGCCAACCTGGTCGGGCTTGCACAGGTGGTGAAGCGCGAGCAGAAGGCCGAGCTGGCCGGCCCGCTCGGCATCGGCCAGGAGTTGGTGCGCGGGGCCCGGCTCGGACTCGATCGCTTCCTCACCATCGTCTGGAACGTCTCCATCGCGCTGGCGCTCCTCAACCTGCTGCCGCTGCCGGCCCTCGACGGCGGGCGGCTGGTCTTCATCGGCATCGAGGTGGTGAGCCGGCGGCGGGTCAGCGAGCGGATCGAGGGGGTCGTCCACGCTCTCGGCTTCGCCGCCCTGCTGCTCATGCTGGTCTGGGTCACCATCTTCGGCGACCTGGCCCGCATGCTGGGGAAGTAGCCGCGCCCTGGCGGTGCCGAGGTCGATCTCGCGGCGGCGATGCTGGGCGGCGGGGGGGCGCTCCCGTTAGGATTCCCCCCATGCCCGTCACCGTCCTCTACTTCGCCGCCGCCCGGGACGCCGCCGGGGCCGCCCGGGAGACGCTCGATCCGCCCCCCGCCACCGTCGGCCTGCTGCGGCGCCGGCTGCTGGCGCTGCGCCCCGGGCTGGGCGCCGTGCTGGAGCGGAGCCGCATCGCCGTCGACGGCCAGTTCACCGATGACGCGGCCCCGGTGCCGGACGGCGCCGAGGTGGCGATCATCCCCCCGGTGGCCGGCGGGGCCCCGGCCTTCGCGGTGGTCGACCGCCCCCTGAAGCTCGACGAGGTGGTCGACGCGGTCGCCTCCACCGGCTGCGGCGGGCTGGTCACCTTCACCGGCCTGGTCCGCGAGCAGACCCGCGGCCGGGCCGTGCTGCGGCTCGAGTACGAGGCCTACGTGACCATGGCCGAGCGGGTGCTGGCCCGCATCGGGGAGGAGGTCGGCGCCCTCCACGGGTGCCGGGTCGCGGTGATCCACCGGATCGGGGTGCTCTCGCCGGGTGAGGCGGCGGTGGTGATCGCCTGCGCCGCTCCGCACCGGGCGCCGGCCTTCCTGGGCTGCGAGGAGGTGCTGGAGCGGCTCAAGCGCGAGGCACCCATCTGGAAGCGGGAGGTCTACCTGGACGGCGCCGAGTGGGTCGGCATGGGACCATGATCCCCGGACTCGCGATGATCTCTGGGTCGAGGTATCCTCTTCGCTCCTGGGGGGAGGACGACCGGTGAAGGTGCTCATCGCCGATGACGACCGGCTGGTCCTGGCCATGCTCGGCGACCTGCTTGCCGAGCTGGGCCACCAGGTCGTGGCGGCCGGCGACGGCGCCGAGGCGGTGGCGCTCTGCGAACGGGCTCCCCCGGATCTGCTCATCCTCGACTTCCTCATGCCGCGCCTCTCCGGGCTCGACGCCCTGCGCGACATCCGGCGGCGCCACGCCATCCCGGCGCTGCTCCTCACCGCCATCAACCAGGGCAGCCTGCGCGGGATCGACGGGGTCGACCTGGTGCAGGGGACGCTGGAGAAGCCCTTCACCCGCAAGTCGGTGGAGCGCGCCATCGGGAAGGCCCTGCCGGCCCGATGAGGCTCTTCCGCGTCCTCTTCCTCCTCGTGCTGCTGGCCGCCATCGTTCCCCTGGCGCTGCTGGTGGGCGTGCTCCACTTCAACGGCGTCCAGGTCACCCAGCCCGCCGCGGCCGCCGCCGGGGCGGCGGTGCTGCTCTCCCTGGTCATCTCGCTGGTGGTGGCCCGGCGGGTCACCACCCCGCTCGACGAGCTGGTGGCCGGCGCCCTCGACATCGCCCGCGGCCGTTTCGGCCGGCAGGTGGCCCACTCCGGCCGGACCGAGCTCTCCGACCTGGCCTACACCTTCAACTTCATGTCGACGCAGCTCGACCAGTACAACAGGGAGAACGCCCGGCTCTACGCCGCCCTCGAGCAGGGCTACCTGGAGACCATCCGGGCGCTGGCCTCGGCCATCGACGCCAAGGATCCCTACACCCGCGGCCACTCCGAGCGGGTGGCCAAGCTGGCCGTCGAGATCGGGCGCGAGCTCGGCCTCGACGACGCCACGCTCCGGGTGCTCGAGTTCGGCGGCATCCTCCACGACGTCGGCAAGATCGGCATCCCCGAGCAGGTGCTCGGGAAGCCGGCGCGGCTCACGCCGGAGGAGTTCTTGCAGGTCCGCGCCCACGCCGCCATCGGGGCCGAGATCGTCGAAGGCGTCGAGTTCCTCAAGAGCGCCGAGCCGGCCATCCGCCACCACCACGAGCGCTGGGACGGCGGCGGCTATCCCGACGGGCTGCGCGGCGACAAGATCCCGCTCATCGCCCGCATCGTCAACGCCGCCGACACCTGGGACGCCTGCACCTCGGAGCGGCCGTACCACAAGGCCGCCTCGCCGCGAGAGGCCGTTCGCATCCTCGCCAACGGGCGCGGCGCCCAGTTCGATCCAGACGTCCACGACGCCACCCTCCGGGCGCTGGGCCGGCTCGGGCGGCTCCACTGAAGCCGGTGACCGCGTGACCCGCCTCGCCATCCTCGATCTCGACGGGACGCTGCTCGACACGCTCGACGACCTGGCCGCCTCGGTCAACGCCGCGCTGGTCGCGGTCGGCCTGCCGCCGCGCTCGCGGGCCGAGATCGAGCGGTTCGTCGGCGAGGGGGCCCGCACCCTGGTCTCCCGCGCCGTGGCACCCCACGCAGAGCTGGAAGAGCCGGCGCTGGCCGCCTGGTGGTCGCACTACCGCGATCACGGCCTCGACCGGACCCGCCCCTTCACCGGCCTGCCCGAGCTGCTGACCCGCTCGGATCGCCGCCTCGCCGTCCACACCAACAAGCCGGGCGCGCTGGCGCGGCAGCTCCTCTCCGGCCTCGGGCTGCTCGACCGCTTCGCCATCGTCACCGGCGGTGACGACGCCCCCCGCAAGCCGAACCCGGCCGGCACGCTCGCCATCATGAGGCGGCTCGGCGCCAGGGCCTGCGACACCGTCTTCATCGGTGACAGCCCGACCGACGTGCGGACGGCGCGCGCCGCCGGGGTGACGCTGGTCGGTGTCACCTGGGGGTTCAGGCCGGAGGCCGAGCTGCGCGCCGCCGGGGCGCGCCACGTCGTCGACACCGTGGCCGGGCTGGCGCCATGGCTGGCGTGAAGCGCGGCGGCGCCGGCAGGCGCGGCACGCCTGGCAAGGGCGGCAAGGGCGGCGGCGGCGCGGGCCGGAAACTGGCCCGCCCGGCCGGCCCGAAATACGGTGCCCCCATGCTGAAGCTGCTCAAGCTGGCGGTGCTGCTCGGCCTCACCGCCGGCTTCCTCTTCCTGCTCCCCTTCGGTGGGAGGACCCTCTTCGACCGCTGGAGGGGCTCGCGCGACACCGCCGACTTCGCCGCCCGGACCTGGGCCGAGATGCGCGGCGTGCCACCGCCAGCCTCGCCCGGCGCCCCGGCTGGACCGCGGAAGGGCCGGCCCGGCAAGGGGCAGGGACCGGGCGGCGCCACCGGCCCCGCCGGAGCAGCCGGGGCGAACGAGACGCGCGAGCCACCCCCCACCGACCAGCCGCTCGAGACCACCACCGACGCCGAGCGCAAGGCGCTCGACAAGCTGCTCGACAAGCACCTGGCCGACCCCCCGCCCAAGCGCTGATCCCCGAGGCCCGCCGGGAGCCCACCGAGAGCACGGCCAGGGGCTCGCCGGGGTTGCCATCCGAGGCGGCCTCACGGTATGGAGTGCCCCTTCGCGCAGCGCCGGTGCGCGCCGCGCAGCGACTTTCCGTTCCTCACCTCCAGAAGGACGACGACATGGCCGAGACCAAGAAGAAGAACACCAGGAAGCCGCCCCAGGCGAAGAGCAACGGCAAGAAGACCTGCGGCGTCGCCGGCTGCAAGCGCGCCTACCGCGCCAAGGGGTTCTGCTTCTTCCACCACGCCAAGTGGCGCGCCGGCGAGATCGAGGGGCGCCCGGCCCGGTACAAGACCTGCTCGAAGCCCGACTGCAAGAAGAAGGTGGTCGGCCACGGCCTCTGCCAGGAGCACTTCACCGCCTGGACCAAGAGCCGCAAGAAGAACCAGGGCAAGACCGAGGCGGCCGCGCCGGCCGCCTAGCCACCACGCCCAGCGCCGCCACGCCCAGCGCCGCGGCGCTCAGCTCAAGCAGCGACGCGCCCGCCCGGTCACCCCGCGGCGGGCGCTGCGCGTTCATGGGCTGCTCAGCGCGCCCCGGGCCCGGCCGCCAGCTTCCGCTCCAGCGACTTGACCGCCGAGAGCAGCAGCTCCACCTCGCGCTGGCTCGGCTCGGCGCGCCCCAGCAGCCGGCGCCACTCGGCCAGGATCTGCTCCGGGTTCTGCGGGTTGAGGTAGCCGACCGCCGCCAGCAGCGCCTGCAGCCGCACCCAGAGCGCCTCGACGGTGGCGTGGCGGGCCGGGTCGGCCGGTGGTTCGACGGCCGCGCGGCTCCGTCCGTCCTCGACCCGGGCCTCGGCCCCGTCTCCGCAGGCCAGCTCGTAGCAGAGCACCGCCACCGACTGGGCCAGGTTCATCGAGTCGTAGTCCGGCGAGGTCGGGATGGTGCAGACGGCGTGGCAGAGCTCCAGTTCGGCGTCGGAGAGCCCCCGCTGCTCCTCGCCGAAGACCAGGGCCAGGTCGCCCCCCGGGGCCCGCCGGGCCACCTCCTCGCCGAGCTGGCGAGGGGAGAGCGCCGGGCGGCCGGGCAGCGCGCGCGAGCTGGTGCCGCAGACCCAGGTGGCCGGCCCCAGGGCGGCGGCCAGGTCGGGGTGGTACTCGGCCCGCTCCAGCAGCGGCGTGGCGTGGCGGGCCAGCCGGGCGGCCCGCTTCAGGACGTCCTGCTGGACCGTCCCCTCCCCCCCTCCCCGGGGGGTCCCCGCCCAGGCCGGGGGGGTGACCACCGCCAGCCTGGAGAGTCCGAAGTTCATCATGGCCCGGGCCGCGGCGCCGAGGTTCTCGGCGGAGGCGGGGCGGTGGAGGACGATGCGCACTTTTCCGAAGGACATGGCCGCCGGCACGTATAACATCCCGCCATGCTCACCGACGCCCAGCTCCGCGCCCAGCTCCCCCACACCCTCCGCCAGCTCGACCTGCCGACCCTCGGCAGCCTCTACCGGGGCAAGGTCCGGGACAACTACTCGCGCGGCGACCAGATCGTCATGTGCACCAGCGATCGGATCAGCGCCTTCGACCACGTGCTCGGCACCATCCCCTTCAAGGGCGAGGTGCTGTCGCGGCTCACCACCTTCTGGTTCGACAAGGTCAAGGACATCGCCCCCACCCACATCCTCTCGGTGCCCGACCCGAGCGTCATGGTGGTGAAGCGGGCCGTCGCCTTCCCGGTCGAGATCGTCATCCGCGGCTACATCACCGGCTCGCTCTGGCGCGACTACCAGGCCGGCAAGGCCGGGGCCTACGGCATCGACTGGCCGGCCGGCTTGAAGAAGGACCAGCGCTTCGACCGGCCCATCATCACCCCCTCGACCAAGGCCGAGTACGGCAAGCACGACGAGCCGATCAGCGAGGCCGAGATCCTCAAGCAGCAGCTGGTGACGCCGGAGCGCTGGCGGGAGGCCTGCGGCATCGCCCAGCGGCTCTTCGCCCGCGGCCAGGAGTGGGCCGCCTCGCGCGGTCTGATCCTCGTCGACACCAAGTACGAGATGGGGATGGCCGACGGCAAGCTGGTGGTGATCGACGAGATCCACACCCCCGACAGCTCGCGCTACTGGCTGGCCAGGGAGTACCTGCAGCGCTTCATGGCCGGCCAGGAGCAGCAGATGCTCGACAAGGAGAACATCCGCCAGTGGCTCATCAAGGAGCACGGCTTCTCCGGCCACGGCAAGCCCCCGGCGCTCACCGACGACGTCCGGGTCATGCTGGCCAGGAAGTACATCGAGGTCTTCGAACTGCTGACCGGCGAGACCTTCGTCTCCGACGGCGGCGACGTGCAGGCCCGCATCGAGCAGAACCTGAAGAAGGCCGGGCTGCTCTAGCGGCTAGTGCCGCGACCCAGGCAAGATGACGTGACGAGAGAGCCGAGACCGAAGCGAGGCTGGCGCCCGAGGAGGGAGCAGCGGAAGCGTAGCAGCGCTACGCTGAGCAGCGGACCGACG
>JANMRY010000073.1:0-23653 GCA_031388695.1 Anaeromyxobacter sp.
GCCGTCCGAGTTCGGACGCGGCCCTCGGCAAGCGCGCGGGCCAGGATCTCCTCGTCACCAGGGTCGACCGGCCAGTCGCCGGACCAGATCACGTGATGGCCCTCGGCGCGGAGCCGGGCGGAGGCACCACCCCACACGCAGGAGTCGAGGAGGAGCTTCACGTCCCGGTCGGAACGAGGAGGGGCTCGACGCGCTCGCGGCCAACCACACGCCTCGCGTAGGCCAGGCAGGCGAGGACGTCCTCCCGATCCATCCAGGGGTAGCCGGAGACGATGATCTCGGTGGTGTCGCCGGCCGCGAGCATACCGAGGACGTGCTCCACGGCGAGCCGGTGCCCGCGGATGATCGGCTTGCCGCCGAAGATCTTCGGGTTGTAGGTGATCCGGTCGAGCAGGAGCTTCTCGTCCATGGCGGGCCTCTGGCTGAGTATAGCCGGCCTCGCTTGGCAAGGCAGCGGCCGGCCCTCAACCCGGTCGTTCGGACCGCCCTTCGGGCAGAAAGCCCACCCAAACCAGGCCCAAATCGCGACCGTCCCGGCGTCCATTCAGACTCCGACTCGTCCACCTCAGGGCCTCCGAGCGAGAGCATGTTCGGTGGATCGCGAGGCAGGGCAGGGGCAGCGCGTGCTCCCCATCTGCTTCGATCTCCGGTAGTATTACTCCTACAAGTAAGAGATGAAGGAGGCACGAATGCGCGTGACGACCAAGGGCCAGGTGACCATCCCCGTGGAGATCCGGGAGAAGGCCGGTCTCTTGCCCCACACCGAGGTGGAGTTCGAGATGGACGCCAAGGGGGTGCACCTTCGGCGGGCCAAGGCGACGCGCGCCTCGGGACGGGGCGCCGCCGCGGTGGGACGGCTGCGCGGCCAGGCGACGGTCCGCATGACCACGGACGAGATCATGGCGCTGACCCGGCGGGGCTGATGGCCGTCTTCGTCGACAGCAACGTCATCCTCGACGTGGCAACGGAGGACCCGACATGGGGTGAGTGGTCAGCTCGGGCGCTGGCCCGCGCTGCCGACCAGTCGGTCCTCGTCATCAACCCGATTGTCTTCGCCGAGGTCTCGGTCGGCTTCGACCGCGTCGAGGACCTCGAGGAGGCGCTGCCCCCGGAGATCTATCGGCGGGACCCGCTCCCGTATGAAGCCGCCTTCCTGGCGGGGAAGAGCTTCCTGGCCTATCGGAGGCGGGGTGGGCGGCGGCCGGTGCCGCTACCGGACTTCTACATCGGCGCGCACGCGGCGGTGGCGGGGCACCAACTGTTAACAAGAGACGCTGCTCGGTACCGGACCTACTTCCCGCGGCTGACTCTCATCGCGCCCTGAAGTGCCACAGATGGCCGAGGGTGGGCTGACCCCGTATATTCGTGCCCATGCGGCGCGAAGCTCTTCCTCGAGGACCAGCTCGGTCGCAAGGTCGACGTCGGTGAGCGTGGTCATTCGCGGCTTCCCCATGTTGGTCGCGATCGGCGAGGGACCGGACCGAGTCCTCTTGAGACTCGATCTCCGACCGCTGGGGATGAACGTGTTGATGACGCGGAGGGGCTCCATATCGGAGGTAACTCCTTCCGCGGGAACCGGATCTCCAACGCGGCAACGGCTATCAGTTTGGGGTGAGGTGGTTGCACCAGCCCGGCCCCGGACGGGGTGGGTCTATTCTTCTTCTGACGTCAGAAGTGACTCTGGGTCCGTAGGAGCTGGACGCCAAAGGGGTGCACCTCCTGCCCGGGCACCCACCCCCTTGCGGGTCGTTCGCCAGATACCCGGCCAGCGGCACCAGGGGGTAACTATGAACAGTACACACTAAAGCGAGGAGGGACACCTCGTCTCGGCCCGCCAGCTGGGGGCCTGCCTTGGCACCACCAAGCGTCACCGACAGCGTGCTGATCCTGGTCGTCGAGCGGGATCCGCACATCCGGAAGCTGGAGCGCTTCTTCCTGGAGCAGGCCGGCTTCAAGGTCGAGTTCGCCGACGGCGGGGTGGAGGGCTTGGAGCGCGCCAGCGCACTCAAGCCCCGCATCCTGGTCACCGAGATCCTGCTGCCGGGGCTCGACGGCCTGAGCGTCTGCCGGGCGGTCCGGTCCGATCCCGCCATGAAGAGGACCATGCTGCTGGTGTTCAGCATCCTCTCCGCCGAGCAACGCGCCCTCGAGGCCGGGGCCGACGCCTTTCTCAAGAAGCCGCTCGACGACGCCCGGCTGGTCGAGACCGTGAACGAACTGCTGAGCAGAGGGAACGAGGCCCGATCGTGATACGGCTCAAGACAGGCAACATCGAGTTGGACGCCATCCTCGGCGGCGGCTTCCCCGCGAATGGGATCCACATCCTCATGGGCTCGCCGGGCGCCGGCAAGACCATCCTGGCGGAGCAGCTCTGCTTCGCCAACGCCTCTCCGGGGCGCCCCATCCTCTACGTGGCCACCTTCTCGGAGCCGATGCAGAAGCTGGTCGGCTTCCTCGAGAAGTTCGGCTTCACGGTGCCAGAGAAACTCGGGACCGAGATCGTCTACGAGTACATCGGCGAGAACGTGCTCGCCGAGCCGGAGCGCCTGCCGGAGCGGTTCCAGGAGCTCCTCACCCAGTACCGGCCGAAGATCGTGGTGGTCGACTCGTTCAAGGCGCTCGCCGATCTCATGCCGGACAGGAGCGCCTGGCGAAGGACCCTCGACGCCATCGGCGGGATGCTCTCGGCCTACGACACCACGACCTTCTGGGTGGGGGAGTACTCGTCGGAGATGCTGAGCGTGCTGCCCGAGTTCGCGGTGGCCGACGGCATCGTCGACCTGAGGCAGACGCAGCGTGGCACCCGCGACGAGCGGTTCCTGCGGGTGCTGAAGCTGCGGGGAAGCGCGTCGCTCACCGGTGACCACCCCTTCCACCTCGGCAGGGGTGGACTCCTGGCCTACCGGCGCTTCGTCACGCCCGAGGTCTCCGCCGACTACAGGCCCAAGCTCGAGCGGCTCCGCAGCGGCATCGCCCACCTCGACGAGATGGTGGCGACGGGTTGGCTGCGCGGGACGACCACGCTGGTCGCCGGACCCTCCGGCGCGGGCAAGACCTCGATCGGCCTGCACTTCCTCAAGGCCGGGGTGGACGACGGTGAGCCGGGGCTCCTCGCCAGCTTCCAGGAGAACCCTACCCAGCTGGCGCGCATGATGACCTCCCTCAGCTGGGAGCCCGAGAAGGTGCTCCGGGCGGGTGCGATCGACCACTTCTACACCTCCCCGGTCGAGCTCCAGATCGACGCCGTGGGGCACGAGATCATGCAGCGGGTCGAGCGGGGCGGCATCCGCAGGGTGGTCATCGACGCGGTGAACGACCTGGAGCATTCGGCGCGCGACGCGGTCCGCTACCGCGACTTCCTCTACTCGCTCACCCAGGCGCTGGCGATCCGGGGCGTCACGTCCATGTTGCTGGTCGAGACGGCGGGGCTGCTCCCGTCGCAGGGGGTCACCGGCTACGAGATCTCCTACATGAGCGACAACATCCTGCTCTTGGAGATGCTGCTCGCGGACGACCTGACCCGGACCATCCGGATCATCAAGAGCCGCGGGAGCCGGCACGACGGCCGTCGCCACGTCTTGAAGATCGCCGAGGACGGGGTCGAGGTGGCTTGATGGAGCGCGATCGCCACCTGGCGATACTCGCCGTCAACCGCGCCATCGCCAACGCGGTGGACCAGGGCGAGATCATGCGCCTGGTGGTGGAGCGCGCGGCAGGCCTCACCGGCGCCACCGCGTGCCTGCTCCTCCTCGCGGGGAAGGACGGGCTCATCCGGGTGGTCCAGTCGACGGGTGTCTTTCCGGTCCGGCCCGAGAATCTCGCCTTTCCGCTCTCGGAGAAGCTCGACGCCCAACTCCGCGCGCGGCTCGACCTGAAGGAGGGGGACGGGTTCGTGGGGGCCCCGGTGATCGGCGAGGCCGGGCTCCGGGGAATCCTCGCCATCTACCGGGAGGGGTCCCAGGGGGTGGAGGGCTCGGACGACGAGGAGGTCCTCTCGGCCTTCGCCGACCAGGCGGCCATCGCGCTCGACAACATCGAGTTCAAGCGGGCCCTCCTGAGGAGCGAAGCCCGCTTTCGCGCCCTGGCCAGCCAAGCTCCGGTAGGCATCTTCGAGGCAGACGCGACGGGACGATACACCTACTTCAACGCGGTGGCCGGCGAGCTGCTGGGAGCCCAGCCAGGGGACGCGTGGCAGGACTCGGTCCACGACGAGGATCGGGGGCGCGTCCAGCGGGGGTGGTCCCACGCCCTCGCCGTGGGCGGCGTGCTCGAGAGCGAGTATTGCCTCGATTCGCCCCGGGGGAGGGTCATCCTGGTCCAGGGGCACGTCGCCGCGGTTCGCGATCCGGATGGTACAGTCCTCGGTCACATCGGCTCGATCGTGGACATCACCGAGAGGCAGTTCCTCCGGATGCAGTACGCCCTGGCGTCGCGCTCCACCGTCACTGGCGCGCCAGACGCCGGCGCCGGGCAACGGATCGACCCACCGCTCGCCGTCAGCAGCCCGGCTCGGGGCGCCGCCCTCGACCTGGATGCTTCAAAGGCAGACGGTCCGGGGCCCACGCGCCTGGCGGCGCAACTGGCCGACGGCGCGGAGTCTGCCCCTGGACGGATCGTGGTGCGGCTCTTCGACGTGGTGAGCCAGGCCATCCACTGGCTGCCCCCCGCCGTCACCGAGACGGCCAGGATCAAGATCGAAAACCTCGGTGAGCAGGAGGTCTCGGCGTCCGCCGGGCAGATCGAGCAGGTGGTCGTCAACCTGGTCACCAACGCGGCCCGGGCAACGCCTCCTGGAGAACTTGGCAAGGTCACCGTCCGGATCGGGCCGGGCGCTCCCGGGATGGCGCGCGTCGAGGTGATCGACCGTGGGGTCGGCATCGCCCCGTCCGCGATCGGGTCCGTCTTCCGCCCCTTCGCTCGCAGGACCGCCGCCGGGAAGCGGATGGGGCTGGGGCTGGCCATCAGCCACGCGATCGTCGCGGCCCACGGCGGGACCCTGACGGTCAAGAGCGCGCCCGGCCAGGGCTCCACGTTCCGGATGGAGTTGCCCGCCGGCTCTCTCGAGGGGCAGTTGCACCACTGACCCGCCATGCTTCGACCCCAAGCTGGACTGGAGCGGTCGGGATCAGGAGGCCTCTGGAGAGCAGCGTGGCGGTGGTGGAGACCGCACCCCCCCCCGACTCCCTGTGTGTCCGTCCCCTGCCCGCGTGACAACCGCATCACTTGAGCTCCCAGCGAGCGCGCAGTGGCTGTCGAACTCGATCCTTTCGGGGTCATGCGCGTCGGTGGCCAAAATCGGGTGCGGGAGTCGTTATGATGGGGCTGACAGGCGCGAGAAGAGACGGCACGTCTCGGCCCGCCACCAGGGGGGCATGCCTTGGCACAACCAGGCCGCGTCACCGATGCAAACAGCGAAGAGCCTGACTCCGGCGAGGCCGGCCGATGACCGCACCCAGCTCGCCTGCGCTACCCACCCTCGGCGCCCTCGACGCCGGGGGGATCCGTGCCAAGGTCCTCGACGTCGTCGAGCAGTCGGTCATCATCACCGACCTCGCGGGCCTGGTCATCTACATGAACCCCTTCGCCGAACGGCTCTACGGCTGGAAGTCGGTTGAGGCGGTTGGCAGAAACATCATGGACGTCAATGTCCCTGACGTCTCCAGGACGCAGGCCGAAGAGATCATGGCGTCGCTGCGCACGGGCAAGAGCTGGTCGGGCAACATCACGGTGCAGCGTCGCGACGGCACGCGCTTCCTGGCGGCGGTGACCGACACGCCGTTCCATGACGATCAAGGGACGCTCTGCGCCGTCATCGGGGTCTCCTTCGACATCACCGAGCGTGCGAACAGGGAGGAGCAGCTCCGGAGGAGCGAGGCCCGCTTTCGCGCCCTGGCGAGCGAAGCCCCGGTCGGTGTCTTCGAGGCCGACGCGACGGGACGGTACGGCTACTTCAACGCCGTGGCCGGCGCCCTGCTGGGAGCACGGCCAGGGGACGAGTGGCTGGAGTCGGTCCACCTGGAGGATCGCGCGCGGGTCCGGCGGGAGTGGGCACTTGCCCTGGCCACGGGCGGCCTGCTCGAGAGCGAGTATCGCCTCCGCTCGCCCACCGGGAGGGTCATCCTTGTCCAGGGGCACGTCACCGCCGTTCGCGGCCCGGATGGCGCGGTGCGCGGCCACGTCGGCGCCATCGTCGACATCACCGAGAAGCAGTTCGTCCGGTTGCAGCTCGCCCTGGCGTCGCGCTCCGCGTTCCTGGGCGCGCTCGACCCGGGCGCGGCGAGCCCGATCGACCGGCCCCTCTCCGGCGGCATCCAGTCCCAGGGCGGCGCCCTCGAGCTGGCGCGCCGGGCCCGGGAGCGGCTCCTCGCGGGCGGTCCGTTCGACCGGGAGATGACGCTCCAGTTCCTCGAGGAGATGATCGGGGCGCTGGAGGCGGCACAGGCAGACAGGCCTGGCCTCTCGCGCGTCGCGAAGCAGCTCTCCGAGTACGCCGTGGCCGTCCCTGGACGGATCGGGGTTCGGCTCTACGACGTGGTCAACCAGGCGATCCACTGGCTGCCCAGCGCCGTCACCGAGGCGGCCAGCATCAAGGTCGAGAACCTCGGTGAGCAGGAGGTCTCGGTCTCCGCCGGGCAGATCGAGCAGGTGGTCGTGAACCTGGTCACCAACGCGGCCAAGGCAACGCCACCCGGAGAGCGTGGGGAGGTCACCGTGCAGATCGGGCCGGGCGCTCCCGGGATGGCGCGCGTCGACGTGATCGACCGCGGGATCGGCATCCCCCCTTCCGCGGTCGCTGCCATCTTCCGCCCATTTGCCCGCAAGAACGGCGAGGGGAAGCAGATGGGGCTGGGGCTCGCCATCAGCCAATCGATCGTCGCCGCCCACGCCGGAACCCTGGCGATGGTCACCAGCGTGCCCGGCCGGGGATCGACGTTCCGTATGGAGCTGCCCGCCTATACCGAGGTCTGACCAGACCCTCGCGGGGGTCTCTTCGACCGCTGGTCACAACCGCCCCCGCCCCCTGTCTCGCCTGCAGGCAGGCAGACCGAGGGGGACGCGATGAACCAGCCAGGGGCGACGAGGTGGGGCGAGGAGCGGACCGGGCTGGAGAAGGTGCTGACCTGCCGCTGCTGGGACTGCGCCGCGTATCGCCGCCACCTGCTGCGCAAGGCGGCGCTGGTGGCGCTGCTGCTCGGCCTCTCGTGCGGCTGGGCCTTCGACCACGGAGCCTGGGATGGCCGTGGGGCGAGCCGGCTCGATCCGGCGGCCGAGGTCGATTCGATGGCGTGGCTCTAGCCACACCCGGTTTGGGTCGTCCCTTGCATTGTCGCCACGCCCGTCGCCATGCTCCCCGGTCGAAGCCGGGGAGGGGACCACGTGGCTCACCAGCAGCAGCCTGCCGCCTGGCTCGGGGCCCTCGAGGGCTCCAGGGAGGCCACGCTGGTGGTCGACGAGGGGATCCGGGTCGCCTACGCCAGCCCGGCGCTGCGCCGGCTCTTCGAGGTCGCCGACGGCGCCGCGACGCCGGCAGGCCTTCTTCCGGGAGAGCTGGTCGGCTGCGTGGAGGCGGTCCGGCCAGGTGGCTGTGGGGCGCAAGAGGCCTGCCACTTCTGCGGCGTCCGCCGCTCGGCCCTGCTGGCGATCGAGGGCAGAGAGGTCCACCAGCAGCCGATCCGCATGGTGCTGCGGCGCGGTCTCGGCACGCCCCGCGAGCTCGAGCTCCGGGTGAGCGCGCGGTTGGCCCCCGGGGCCGGCCCCCGCCACGGCATCCTGGTCCTGGAGCCGAAGCCGGCCATCACCGAGCTGGAGCAGACCCAGCTGGCCCGGGACGTCACTGAGCGCCGGCTGGGCGAGCAGGCGCTCCGCGAGACCGAGGACCGGCTCCGGCAGTCCCAGAAGATGGAGGCGATCGGACGGCTGGCCGGCGGCGTCGCCCATGACTTCAACAACATGCTCACGGTCATCCTCTCCTCCGCCGATCTCGGCCTGTTGGTGAGCGGCGGGGACCAGGGAGTGCGCGTGGAGCTCGAGGAGATCCGCGCCGCCGGGCTCCGGGCCCAGGCCTTGACCCGGCAGCTGCTCGCCTTCAGCCGGCGGCAGGTGCTCCAGCCCCAGGTCGTCGATCTCAACGCCCGGGTCCGCGACCTGGAGCAGCTGCTGGCCCGCCTCCTCGGCGAGGAGATCGAGGTGAGGTCGCGCCTGGCGCCCGACCTCCAGCGCGTGGTCATCGATCCGAGCCAGCTCGAGCAGGTGATCCTCAACCTGGCGGTCAACGCTCGCGACGCCATGCCGATGGGCGGGACCCTGAGCGTCGAGACGGCCAACGTGGTCCTCGACGAGACCTACGCGGCGCGCCATGTCGGGGCGACCACCGGGCCACAGGTGCTGCTGGCCATCTCCGACACCGGCACCGGCATGGACGTCGAGACCACCGCCCGGATCTTCGAGCCCTTCTTCACCACCAAGCCGAAGGGGAAGGGGACCGGGCTCGGGCTCTCGACCGTCTACGGCATCGTCAAGCAGAGCGGGGGGAGCATCTGGGTCTACAGCGAGCCGGGGCAGGGGACCACCTTCAAGGTCTACCTTCCGCGGGCTCCCGATGCCGGCGAGGTGACGCCCACCGGCTCCAGGCCCGGCAAGCTGCGGGCCCGACCCGGGGAGAGCCTGCTGGTGGTCGAGGACGACGACCAGGTGCGCCGCACCGCGGTCCGATGCCTGGAAGCGCTCGGCTACCTCGTCACCTCGGCCCATGGCCTCGAGGAGGCGGTGAGGCTCGTCGATGACGGGCTGCGCTTCACGGTGCTCCTCACCGACGTCATCATGCCGGGGGGCAACGGCGTCGAGGTGGCCAAGGCCCTCGGCGCGCGGCGCCCGTCGATGGGCCTGGTCTTCATGTCGGGCTACACCGATGACGCCATCTCCCAGCACGGCGTGCTCTCGCCGGGCGCGCTCTTCCTGGAGAAGCCCTTCACGCAGGAGACGCTCGGGCGAAAGGTCAGGGAGGCGATGGACCTGGTGGCGGCGCCTTCGCCGAGCTGAGGTCGTCCGGCTCCGGCTCCGGCTCGACGGGCGAGCCGAGCCGCCCCACCATGGCCGTGGCCGCGGTGATGGCCACGGCGCGGAAGAAGAGCCCGGCCAGCGGGATGGCCAGCACCAGGCCGATGCCGGCGGCGAAGCCGGCCGTCTCCCAGCGATGACGCTCGGTGAAGCGGACCTCCTCGCCCCAGGGGCGGGTCAGCTTCCGGAGCGTGCGGCCGGCCCAGCCGAAGAGCCGCAGCAGCCGGTAGCGGCGCCCCAGCCAGCCGAGGGCGCGGCTGTACCAGGGGTCGGGCGTCTCGTGGCGCGGGCCGACCAGCACCTCGACGGGCAGCTCGAAGGCGTCGACCACCACCCAGTAGAAGGTCCAGGCGGCGCCGAGCAGGGCCGCCTCGGCGTCTCCGAAGGGGAGCAGCCTGATGAAGATCACGAGCGGCAGCAGCCCCACCGAGACCACCAGCGCCTGGCGGACGGTCTTGCGCCCCTCGCGCCAGAGCATGGCCAGGTAGCCCTCGCCGGGGAAGGGATCCTCGCCGGGTGGCAGGCCGAGCGCGCGTCGGGCCTGGTGCGCCACTCGCAGCCACTGCGGCTGCAGGATGGTGGGGGGCATCGAGGCGATGGCGACGAAGAGGACCAGGAAGGTCTGCAGGCCGCCGCTCCAGGCCGCCAGCCCGGCCACGGCGGCGGCGCCGAGCAGGCTGAGCAGCGTCGGCAGGGCGGCGGCCCGCAGCAGCTCCCGGTCGCGCCAGAGCAGGCCGGCGGCGTGGCTCGAGGCGCCCAGCCCCCAGAGCAGCCGATCGAGCCGGCCGGGGCGAGCGGCGGCGGCCGGCTCGGAGGCGTAGAAGCCGAGCGCCCGCCAGGCCTGGCGCGGCGACCGGACCGGGGGGCCGGTCAGGATGGTCGGGTGGGCGCTCTCCGCGCCGCTCCCGGCCTCGCTCCCCGCCCCGAGCTCTGTCCCGATCTCTGTCCCGATCTCTGTCCCGACCTCGGTTCCGCTCACGCCGCCTCCTCGGCCCAATGTAACCTCGGTGTCGTCACCATGGAACTGGCCTACCGGATCCTCAACGTCTTCACCGTCGACGGGCTGCGGCTCTCGGGCAACCCGCTCTGCGTCTTCGAGGACGCCCGCGGGCTCGACGACGCCACCATGCAGGCGCTGGCGCGCCAGCTCAACCTTGCCGAGACCAGCTTCATCCTCCCGGCGGCCGCCCCCGGGGCCACCGCCAGGGTCCGCATCTTCACGCCGGCCTTCGAGATGCCCTTCGCCGGCCACCCCACGCTCGGGACGGCCGAGGTGCTGCGGGCGCTGCGCGGCGGTGGCGACCGGGTGGTGCTGGAGCTGACGGCCGGGCTGGTGGAGGTGACGGCGCAGGCCGATCGCTGGACGCTGCGGGCGGCGCGGGCTCCGCTGACGGGAGCCCCGGAGGCCGGGCCGGACCAGCTGTCGGCCATGCTCGGGCTGCCGGCCGGGAGCGTGCGGCGGCCACTCTGGGTCGACACCGGCGTGGCCCAGCTGGTGCTGCCGCTCGGCGCGGCCGACCAGGTGAGGGCGGTCCGACCCGATCCTGCGCTGCTGCTGCGCCACGCCCGGCAGCCTGGCGGCGGCGAGGTGATGGCGCTGGCCTGGGCGCCGGACGGGCCGGGGCGGGCGCTGGCCCGCTTCTTCTCGGTGGAGCTCGGCGCGCTGGTGGAGGACCCGGCCACCGGCTCGGCCTGCGCCAACCTGGGCGGCTGGCACCTGGCGGTCGGCGCGCCGACGCCGCTCACGCTCACCGTCTCGCAAGGGGAGGCGGTGGGGCGGCCGTCGCGGCTCACCCTGGCCGTCGACGACGCCGGTGCCATCTTCGTCGCTGGCCAGGTGGTCGAGCTGGGGACCGGACGGCTCCGGCTCTAGCCGCTCAGGGCTTCGGCTCGCCGCCACCGCCGCCGCCACCGCCACCACCGCCGCCACCGCCGCCGCCGGCGGGGCCG
Organism: Anaeromyxobacter sp.; assembly: GCA_031388695.1. Classification (GTDB taxonomy): domain Bacteria; phylum Myxococcota; class Myxococcia; order Myxococcales; family Anaeromyxobacteraceae; genus JADKCZ01. Next base: position 11,008 of record JANMRY010000073.1, read on the forward strand.
ATGGTGTTGACGATGGGGACGCCCATCGGCCCGACCGGGATGTAGATGACGGTGTGGTTCTGGCTGTTGATCATCAGCTTCTGCGCCTCGATCGCCTCGTGCTGGATGTAGAGGGGGGTGAGCCGCTGCTGGATGATCTGGGTCGCCCTGGCGATGCCCTCGGCCTCGACGATCCGCTTCTCGGCGTCCTTGCGGGCGATGGCCACCTGGGTGGAGCGGGTCTCCAGCTCCTGCGCCGCGGCCAGCTTGGCGGTCACCGCCTGCGTCACCACCGGCGGGAACTGCATGTTGCCGACCACCACGTTGAGCACCTCGAAGGGCGTCTCCTTGGTGCGGGCCTGCGCCCAGTTGGTGATCTCCTGGTTGATCTTGCCGATGTTCTCGTTGAGCGTGAAGGCGTCGTAGCCGGCGACCGCCACGCGGATCTCGGTGCGCAGCGGCTCCTTGACGAAGTTGGCGAAGGCGAACTGCACCTGGTCCTTGCCGTCGCCCAGCGTGGTGTACTGCTCCATGAACTCCTTCACGCGCTCGGGGCGGACCCGGAAGATGCTGTGGGCGCGGAAGGAGACGGTGAGCTTGTCCTTGGTCAGCACCGAGCTCTCGCCGGTGAAGTCCTCGGTGTAGGTGAAGGGTGTCACCGAGACGTTGTAGACGCGCATCATCCAGCCGAGCCCATAGCTGGTCGGGCCGGTCTGCAGGCCGACGTAGCTGACCTTGCCGATCACCGCGCCGCGGGTCAGGTAGCCGACGTAGCCGGCCGGGGTGGAGGGGTTGGAGCAGCCGGTGAGCGAGAGCGCCAGCAGGCCGAGCAGCGCGGCGGCAGGCAGGATGCGGAAGGGGCGGGGGGAGGTCATGGCGAGAGGGTACCAAAAGACCGGGAACTTTGATTGCCGGTCCCGCCGGAAGGGATGAGACTCCAGCCAGGCCCACCGTGGAGGTCGCCATGAAGGTACTGGTCGCCGATGCGTTTCCCAGGGAGCGGCTGGCGGAGCTCGAGGCGCTCGGCCTCGCCGTCGAGCACCGCCCCGGCCTGACCCCGAAGGAGCTGCCCGGCGCCATGGCCGGCGTCGGCGCCCTGGTGGTGCGCGGCAAGCAGGTGAGCGCCGAGGTCTTCGAGCGAGCGGACGCCCTCTCGCTGGTGATCCGCGCCGGCGCCGGGACCAACACCATCGACGTGGCGGCCGCCTCGCGGGTCGGCGTCTACGTGGCCAACTGTCCAGGGCAGAACGCCATCGCCGTGGCCGAGCTGGCCATGGGGCTGATGATCTCGCTCGACCGGCGCATCCCCGACGCCGTCGCCAGCCTGCGGGCCGGGCGCTGGGACAAGAAGGGCTTCTCCGAGGCCGATGGCCTCTTCGGGCGGCGGCTCGGCGTGGCCGGCGCCGGCCCCATCGGCCAGGAGGTGCTGCGGCGGGCCCGCGCCTTCGGCCTGGAGCTCCACGCCTGGTCGCGCTCGCTCGACGGGCCACGGTCCGCGGCGCTGGGCGTGAAGCGGGCCGGGTCGCTCGAGGAGCTGGCCGCGCAGGTCGACATCCTCTCCCTCCACCTGCCGCTCACGCCGGAGACCCGCGGGCTGGTGGACCGCCGGGTGCTGGAGGCGCTCCGGCCCGGCGCCATGCTCGTCAACCCCGCCCGCGCCGAGCTGGTCGACCAGGCGGCGCTGCTGGAGCTGGCGCGCGCCGGGCGGCTCCGCGTCGCCACCGACGTCTTCGCCGACGAGCCGGAGCAGGGGCAGGCCGCCTTCGCGAGCGAGCTGGCGCGGCTGCCCAACGTCTACGGCACCCACCACGTGGGCGCCTCCACCGCCCAGGCCCAGGAGGCCATCGCCGCCGAGACCGTCCGCATCCTCACCCGCTTCGTGCGCGAGGGGGTCATCACCAACTGCGTCAACGTGGCCCGCAAGTCGCCGGCCCGCGCCAGGCTGATGGTGCGCCACCACGACAAGGTCGGGGTGCTGGCCAACGTGCTGGCCGCCATCCGCGAGGCCGGCATCAACGTCGAGGAGGTGCAGAACACCGTCTTCGACGGGGCGGCGGCCGCCTGCTGCGCCATCCAGCTCGGCGAGCGGCCTCCGGCGGCGCTGCTGGAGCGGATCCGGGCGCGCCGCGACGAGGTCATCTACGCCGAGTGCTTCGACCTGTGACCATGGAATGGGGATGAGCACCCGGCCCCCTGACGGGGCGTCGTCCCCCGCTCGGCGCGGGTCGGGCGTCCACCCACGGGGCGGAACCTACCGGGACAACCTCCCGTGATTCAACGACCTGGTCCCGGCACGACGGCTGCATGCACCCACGGACTGGGGGTTGTTCATGGAACGCACCACCGTCTTGCTGGTCGACGACTCGGAGAGCAGCCTCTTTGGCCTGGGGCACGCCCTTTCCGGCCTCGGGCTCCAGCTGCGCTTCGCCAAGGGGGCCGCGCCCGGGCTGCAGGCGCTCGAGCAGGAGCGGATCGACGTGGTCATCTCCGACTACGTCATGCCGGTCACCGACGGCATCCAGTTCCTCGAGGAGGTGTCGGCGCGCTACCCCGACACCGCGCGCATCCTCATGACCGCCCACGCCGGCATCGAGGTGGCCATCGAGGCGATCAACAGGGCCCGGGTCCACAGCTTCCTGCAGAAGCCGATCGACCGGCAGGCGCTGCGCGCCGTCATCGAGCAGTGCAGCGCGCGGCTCTTCCGCGAGCGCAAGGAGCAGCAGCTGCTCGAGGTGCTGCGCCACCACCCCGACCTGCGGGCCCTCATCGAGGCGGTGGCGGAGCGCGAGGCCCGGGCTGAGGAGTCCGACGAGCCGCTCCAGACCGGCTCCTACGACCTGGTGGCAGCCGCCCTGCGCTGAGGCGGGCGGAGGCGGGGCGTGTCGCGACGGGGCGCCGGCGCTCCGCTCAGGCCAGGTTGTGGAAGACCCGCTGGACGTCCTCGTCCTGCTCGAGGGCGTCGACCAGCTCGAGGACCTCCTTGGCCTTCTCCTCGGGGAGCTCGACCGGGGTCTGGGGCACGTACTCCAGCTCGGCCGAGATGACCGGCAGCTTGCGCTCCTCGAGCGCCGCCTGCAGCGTCCCGAAGCTCTCGAAGGCGCAGCGGATCAAGAGCTGCTTCTCCCCCTTCTCGCCGGTCCCCTCGCCCATCTCCTCGAGCCCGTGGTCGATCAGCTCGAGCTCGAGCGCGTCCTGGTCGACGCCCTCGGGGGAGAGCCGGAAGACCCCCATCTTCTTGAACTGGAAGGCGACGCTGCCGCCGGCGCCCATGTTGCCGCCGTGGTTCTTGAAGCCGACCCGAACGTTGGCCACGGTCCGGACCAGGTTGTCGGTGGCCGTCTCGACCACCACCGCCACGCCATGGGGCGCGTACCCCTCGTAGAGCACCACCTCGTAGGCCTTCTGGTCCTGGCCGGCGGCGCGCTTGATGGCACCATCGACCTTGTCCTTCGGCATGTTGAGGCCGCGGGCGTTCTGGATGGCCCGGCGCAGCGCCGCGTTGGTGTGGGGATCGGTGCCGCCGGTCTTCACGGCGATGGCGATGTCCTTGGCGACGCGCGTGAAGGCCTTCGCCATCTTGTTCCAGCGCGCGAACATGGTGGCCTTGCGGGTCTCGAAGATGCGTCCCATGCGATCCTTTCGGGGTGGTCGGGGCCGGGTCGGCTCGACGGCCTACGGCGAGGTGATGGCCGGCCGGGGTGAGGCCTCGGCCGGCGGAGGCGGCGTGGTGCCGGTGGCCGGCGAGATGCCGAGGTTGCCGGGGAGGGCGTAGCTGGGCGGCTGCGCGGCGCGCGCCGCCGAGAGGTCCTCGGGCCGGTTGGAGCAGAGGCCGCTGCTGAGATCGCCTCCCACGCACTTGAACTCGACCGGTGCCTCGCAGAGCCCGGTCTTCGGGTTGCAGGTCCAGCCCTGGGTGCAGGTGGCGACGCAGCCGCCCTTGGCCACCGAGACCCCGGTGACGGCGGCCGCCAACGCGGCGTTGATGGCGACGGCCGACATGGTGTGAGGCGCCGACGACTTGCAGGCCGCCAGGCCGGGCAGCAGCGCCAGGGCGAGCAGCAGGGCCGGGGCCAGCGGCGGCAGGGCCAGCAGCGGCGGCGGGGCGTGGCGGAGGCGCGGCATCTGGTCCCAACCTAGTGCCCCGCCCCGGGCCTGACAACTCCCGCATGCGGCCTCCCCCGCGCGCGGCCTGTCCCGCGTGCGATCTCCCCCGCGAGCGATCCCGGCTCAGCCCGGCGGCGGGCGAGGCGCAGGGAGCCCGGCCCCGGCCGGGTTGGCCGGGATGCCGGCCATGACGTGCTCGGCCAGCGTGGTGATGGTGAGCGAGGGGTTCACGCCGAGGTTGGCCGGGACCAGGCTGCCGTCGGCGATGTAGAGCCCGGGGTAGCCGAAGACGCGCCCCTGCGGGTCGCAGACCCCCTCCTCCGCGGTGCGCCCCATGGTGGCGCCGCCGAGGATGTGGGCGGTGGTGGAGGTGTTGAGGATCACCTCGGGCAGGATGCTGCCGGGCGTGCCGCCGATCTTCTCGGCCATCCGCTCCGCCAGCAGGTTGGCCATGGGCATGTAGGTGGGTGGGCTGCTCTTCCCCTGCACCTGGCTCGCGAGCCGCCAGCCCCAGGGGCGGCGCGCCAGCGTCAACCGCATGAAGTTGTCGACCGGCTGCATCACCAGCAGGATCGAGGTCCGCTTCGCCCAGTCGAGCGGGGAGTGGGCCCGCAGCGCCCGGATGGGATGGCGCAGCATGCCCCCCAGCCAGCGCAGCCAGCGCGGCCAGGGCGGCCCACCCCCGACCAGCACGGTGGTGAGCAGCGACATGAAGTCCTGCCCGGCGCCGTAGCGGACCATCTCGACGTGGGTGTCGTCGTCGGGGTGGATGCCAGAGGTGATGGCGATCCCCTGACTGTAGTCGACCTCGGTGCCGCGGGCCTTGACCCCGAGCAGCGCCTCGCTGTTGGTGCGCACGTAGTTGCCGAGCTGCGCGGAGAGGGCGGGCAGGCTGCCGCGCCGCTGGCAGTCGAGCAGCAGCTTGACGGTGCCGAGCACGCTGGCGGCCACCACCACGTTGCGGGCCGTGAAGGTGCGGCGCCGCTTGAGGAGCCGGTCGGTGGAGCGGACGGTGCGCACCTCGTAGCCGCCGCCCGGGCGCGGGCGCAGGTCCTCGACCAGGGTCTCGGGGTGGATGACGGCGCCGCGCCGCTCCGCCAGCCAGAGGTAGTTCTTGTCGAGCGTGTTCTTGGCGCCGTGGCGGCAGCCGGTCATGCACTCGCCGCAGTGGTGGCAGCCGGTGCGGTCCGGCCCCTCGCCGCCGAAGTACGGGTCGCTGGCGGTCTGGTTGGGCTGGCCGAAGTAGACACCGACCGTGTACTTTCCGAAGGTGCTGCCGCGGCCGGTGGTCTCCTCCACCACCTGGCGCAGCAGCTCGTCGGCCGGGAAGATCTTCGGGGCCTCGATGACCCCGAGCATGAAGCGGGCGGTCCGGAAGTGCGGGGCCAGCGTGGTCTTCCAGTCGGTGCCGGCCGGCCAGCGCGGGTCCTCGAAGACGCGATCCGGCGGGGCCAGCAGCGTGTTGGCGTAGACGAGGCTGCCGCCGCCGACGCCGGCGCCGTGGAAGATCAGCACGTCGCGCAGCAGCGTGATCTGCTGGATGCCGTAGAGCGCCAGCTTCGGCATCCAGAGGTACTTGCGGATGTTCCAGTTGGTGGTGGCGTAGTCCTCGGGGCGCCAGCGCCGGCCCATCTCCAGGACCCCGACCCGGTAGCCCTTCTCGCTCAACCGCAGCGCCGAGACCGCCCCGCCGAAGCCGGAGCCGATCACCAGGTAGTCGTAGTCGAACGCCGAATCCATAGAGCCTCCGCCACCTTGCGCCCCGGTCCCGGACAGTGGACGCGGTCGCTGCCCCCCGGTCAAGGGAATCGTGACCCGGACGGGGTCGGGTGATCGCCCGATCGGCCTCGGGCGCTTGCCCGACCACCAACACCGGATTCAAAGGAGGCCTACACCGGCACACGCCCAATGGTGAAGGGCGGCGCGGAGGAGCAATGTCTGGTTCAGGAAAGGGGAACACCACATGACGACCTTCAACGGCAACCAGCAGGTGCAGAGCGGCTACTACTTCTCGACCAACACCCTCTCGGTCGAGGTGATCGGCGAGGAAGGCGGCCGGCTGCCCGGCGCCGCCACCACCCGGTACGTGAGCGTCCCGTTCCCGGCGCTCTTCCTCATCATCCCGGTGGTCGGCCTCGCCTTCCTCATCTTCCTCCCGCTCATCGGCTTCGGGCTCATCGGCTACGCCCTGGTCCAGCGCGTCACCGGCCACGTCGCCAAGGAGGCCACCGCCTTCGCCGCCACCGTCGCCCCGCCGCAGGCCACCGGCGCCGCCTACCTGGGCGGCCGCGAGGCGGAGAAGAAGAACGAGAAGGTCGGGCCCGAGCTCGAGAAGCTGGAGCAGGAAGTCTCCGACAAGCGGAACAAGTCCTAAAAGCACACCCACCCGGCCGGTCCATCGCGCCCGGCCCAACACCAACCACGACAGGGAGAACACCATGAAGACCTTCAACGGCAACACCCAGGTGAAGAGCGGCTACTACTTCTCGACCAGCACGCTGGCGGTCGAGGTGATCGGCGAGGAGGGCGGCAGGCTGCCCGGCGGCGCCTCCACCAGGTACTACAGCGTCCCCTTCCCGCTGCTCTTCCTCATCCTCCCGGTGGTCGGCCTGGCCTTCCTGATGTTCCTCCCCTTCATCGGCTTCGCGCTGCTCGGCGTGGCCCTGGCCAAGGGCATCACCGGGCGGCTCCACGAGGGCGCCGGCGCGCTGGCCGCCACCGTGGCCCCCCCGCAGGCCACCGGCGCCGCCTACCTGGGCGGCCGCGAGGCGGAGAAGAAGAACGAGGCCGTCTCCCCCGAGATCGAGAAGCTGGAGAAGGAAGTGGCCGAGAAGCGCAAGGCCTAGTGTCGAGGCGGCCCGAGCCGCCTGCACCCTGCAACGACAGCGGCGTCACCGGAGACGATTCCGGTGGCGCCGCTCTCGTTCCGGGCACTAGTCTACCGGCCCATGGCGGACACGCCCTACCGCGACGAGATCATCATCTCCTGGCCCGAGCTGCACCGCGACGCCCGCTACCTCTCCCGCGTGCTCCACCAGCTGGGCGACTGGAAGGGGATCATCGCCATCACCCGCGGGGGGCTGGTGCCGGCGGCGCTGGTGGCGCGCGAGCTGGAGCTCCGGCTCATCGACACCGTCTGCGTGGTCAGCTACCAGGCGGGCGGGGAGGGGAGCGCCGACAAGTCGCAGGGTGAGCTGCGCTGGCTGAAGGGGGTCGAGGGGGACGGCGACGGCTGGCTGCTCATCGACGATCTCGTCGACACCGGCCGCACCGCCAGGGCGGTGCGCGAGCGGCTCCCCAAGGCCCACTTCGCCACCCTCTACGCCAAGCCGGCCGGGCGCCCGCTGGTCGACACCTTCGTCAAGGAGTTCCGGCAGGAGAAGTGGATCTACTTCCCCTGGGACATCGACTACACCTTCGTCTCGCCCATCCGCCAGCAGCGCGGCCAGCCCTGAAGCAGCGCCCGAGGACCGGCAGCGCGTGACCGCACCCAGGCTCCAGCTCGAGCAGATCAGCAAGCGCTTCGCCGCCGTGGTCGCCAACGACCAGGTCTCGCTGGCCGTGCAGCCCGGGGAGATCCACTCGATTCTCGGGGAGAACGGCGCCGGCAAGTCGACGCTGGTGAAGATCATCTACGGGGCGCTCCGCCCCGACGCCGGCCGCCTGCTCTGGAACGGCGAGCCGGTGCAGATCCGCAGCCCGCAGGAGGCCCGCGCGCTCGGCATCGCCATGGTCTTCCAGCACTTCTCGCTCTTCGACACGCTCAGCGTGGCCGAGAACGTCTGGCTGGGGATGAGCGGCAAGGTCTCGCTGCAGCAGGTCAAGGACGGCATCCGCGCCAAGACCGCCGAGTACGGGCTGGAGCTCGAGCCGGAGCGGGTGGTCCACACCCTCTCGGTGGGCGAGCGGCAGCGGGTCGAGATCGTGCGGGCCCTGCTGGCCGAGCCGCGCCTGCTCATCCTCGACGAGCCGACCTCGGTGCTGACGCCGCAGGCGGTGGAGAAGCTCTTCGTCACCCTGCGCCAGCTCGCCTCGACCGGCTGCTCGATCCTCTACATCAGCCACAAGCTCGACGAGATCCGCGCCCTCTGCCACCAGTGCACGGTGCTGCGCGGCGGCCGGGTCACCGGCAGCTGCGACCCGACCGTGGAGAGCAACGCCAGCCTCTCGCGGCTGATGATCGGCGCCGAGCCGCCGCGGCTGGTGCGCCGCGAGGCCACCCCGGGGGCGCTGGCGCTCAAGGTCGACGCGCTCTCGCTGGAGAAGCTCGACCGCTTCGGCACCGACCTGCACGAGGTCTCGCTGGAGCTGCGCGAGGGCGAGGTGGTCGGCATCGCCGGGGTCTCGGGCAACGGGCAGCAGCAGCTGCTGGCGGCCATCTCCGGCGAGGACCCGCGCGCCCCCGCCGCCGCCGTCCAGCTCTTCGGCCAGCCGATCGGGCGGCTGCGGGCCGGGGCGAGGCGCAGGCTCGGGCTCCACTTCATCCCCGAGGAGCGGCTCGGCCGCGGCGCGGTGCCGACCCTCTCCCTGGCCCAGAACATGCTGCTGACGCGCAACGAGTCGCTCCGCTTCCTCGGCTGGATCGACCGGCAGGCGCTCAAGCACCAGACCGCCGCGATCATCGAGCGCTTCAAGGTCAAGTCGGGAGGCCCGGGCGCGGTGGCGCGCAGCCTCTCCGGCGGCAACCTGCAGAAGTACATCGTGGGGCGGGAGATCGACGCGGTGCCGAAGGTGCTGGTGGTGGCGCAGCCGACCTGGGGCGTCGACGTGGGGGCCGCCGCGCAGATCCGGGCCGAGCTGCTGGCGCTGCGCGACGCCGGGACCGCGCTGCTGGTGGTCTCGGAGGAGCTGGAGGAGCTCTTCGAGATGACCGACCGGCTCCACGTGATGGCGCGGGGCCGGCTCTCCCCCTCCATCGGCACCAGCGCCGCCACCGTCGAGCTGATCGGCGAGTGGATGAGCGGGCTCTGGCCGACCGGCAACGAGGACGGGCCGGGCGCCTCGATCGGGGAGTTCCCGTGATCCGGCTCGAGCCGCGCGTCACGCCCTCCACGGCGATGAGCGTCCTCTCGCCGGTGATCGCGGTGGCGCTCACCGCGGTGGTCGGCGCCGCGCTCTTCGCCGCGCTCGGCAAGGACCCGCTCTCGGCGCTGCAGGTCTTCTTCCTCGAGCCCTTCCACGGCACCCGCGCCCTCACCGAGCTGGCGCTCAAGTCGACGCCGCTGGTGCTGATCGCGCTCGGACTGGCGCTCTGCTACCGCTCCAACGTCTGGAACATCGGCGCCGAGGGGCAGTTCCTCATGGGGGCGATCGGCGGGGGCGGGCTGGCGCTCTGGGTGACCACCCAGGCGATCCCCATGAGCCCGTGGGCCTTCTTCCCGCTGGTGATCCTGGCCGGGGCGCTGGCCGGCGCCGCCTGGGCCGGGGTGGTGGCGCTGCTGCGCGACCGGTTCAACGCCAACGAGATCCTGGTCAGCCTGATGCTGGTCTACGTGGCCAACCTCTTCCTCTCCTGGCTGGTCTTCGGCCCCTGGAAGGATCCGGACGGCTTCAACTTCCCGCAGACCGTCAGCTTCGCCAGCCAGACCGAGCTCCCGCGGGTCGTCCGCGGCATGCGGCTCCACTGGGGCTCGGCGGTGGCGCTGCTGGCGGCCGGGGGGATGTGGCTCTTCCTCTTCCGCACCTTCGCCGGGATCCAGCTGCAGGTGGGCGGCCCGGCCCCGGCGGCGGCCCGCTACGCCGGCTTCTCCTCTCGGGCCGCCATCTGGACCACGTTGCTCACCTCCGGAGGGCTGGCCGGCGTGGCCGGGGCCTTCGAGGTGGCCGGCCCCATGGGGCAGCTCACCCCGCACGTCTCGACCGGCTACGGCTTCACCGCCATCATCGTCGCCTTCGTCGGAAGGCTCCACCCGCTCGGCTGCATCCTCGGAAGCGGCGTGCTCTCGATGTTCCTCATCGGCGGCGAGCTGGCCCAGTCGCGCGTCGGGCTCCCCTCGGCGCTCTCCGGCGTCTTCCAGGGGGTGCTGCTGCTCTCGCTGCTGGCCTGCGACACGCTGATCCACTACCGGCCGCGCTGGAGCCGAGCCCGATGAGCGATCTGGCGCTGCTGGTGGCCGCCACCCTGGCCGCGGGGACGCCGCTGGCGCTGGCCGGCATGGGGCTGCTCGTCAACGAGCGGTCCGGCGTGCTCAACCTGGGGGCCGAGGGGCTGATGCTGGTCGCCGCGGTGGCCGGCTTCGCCACCGGCTTCACGACCGGGAGCGAGCTCATGGCGCTGCTGGCCGGGGCGGCGGCCGGGGCGGTGGGGGCGGCCCTCTACGGCTGGCTGGTGATCTGGCTCAACACCAACCAGTACGCGACCGGGCTGGCGGTCAGCCTCTTCGGCTCCGGCTTCTCGGCCTTCGTCGGCATCGGCTTCGTCGGCAAGAAGCTGGAGGAGAGCCCGGTGACGGGCGTGCCGCTGCTGCGCGACCTGCCGGTGCTCGGGGTGGCCCTCTTCCGCCAGCACTGGGTCGTCTACCTGGCCATGGCGGTGACGGGCGGCGTCGCCTGGTTCCTCTACAGGACCCGCGGGGGGCTGATCCTGCGCGCCATCGGCGAATCCCCCGGTGCCGGACATGCCCTCGGCTACCCGGTCCGGCGCATCCGGCTGGCGGCGGTGGTCACGGGTGGGGCGCTCTGCGGCCTGGCCGGGGCCTACCTCTCGGTCATCTACACCCCGCTCTGGGTCGAAGGGATGGTGGCCGGACGAGGCTGGATCGCCCTGGCCCTCACCACCTTCGCCACCTGGCGGCCGGCGCGGATGCTCTTCGGGGCCTACCTCTTCGGGGGTGTGACCATGCTGCAGCTCTACCTGCAGGCGGCCGGCGTCCAGGTCCCGCCCGAATTCATGAGCATGCTCCCCTACCTGGCCACCGTGGTGGTCCTGGTCCTCATCTCGCGCAACCCCCTCTGGATACGCCTCAACATGCCGGCCTCCCTCGGCAAGACCTTCTTCCCCGGAAGCTGACGATTTGCGGTAGAGACCTCGCCACTGCCGTTTCCACCTTCAACAGAAGGAGCACCGCAGCCATGACGAATCGTTCCTCCCCGAAGTTCCTCGCGCTGGCCGCGATCCTCGCCGCCGCCGGGCTCACCGCCTGCGGCCAGAAGCCGGCCCCTGCTCCCGCCCCGGTGGCCGCCCCGGCCGCCCCTGCCAAGCCGGCCCCGCTCAAGGCGGCCTTCGTCTACGTCGGCCCGGTCGGCGACGCCGGCTACACCTACGCCCACGACCTCGGCCGCAAGGAGGCCGTGTCCAAGCTGGGTGACAAGGTCGTCACCACCTTCGTGGAGAGCGTCAAGGAAGGGCCCGACTCGGAGCGCGTCATCCGCGAGCTGGCCACCTCCGGCAACAAGGTGATCTTCGCCACCTCGTTCGGGTTCGGGGACTCGATGGCCAAGGTGGCCAAGGACTTCCCGGACGTCTACTTCGAGCACGCCACCGGCTTCAAGACGAGCGAGAACATGCGCGTCTACGAGCCCCGCATCCACGAGGGGGCCTACCTGGCCGGCATCGTGGCCGGCAGGATGACCAAGACCAACACCCTCGGCTTCGTCGGCTCCTTCCCCATCCCCGAGGTGCTGCGGAACATCAACGCCTTCACGCTCGGCGCGCAGTCGGTCAACCCCAAGGTCAAGACCAAGGTGGTCTGGGTCGGGTCCTGGTTCGATCCGCCCAAGGAGACCGAGGCGGCCAAGACGCTGATCAACGGCAAGGCCGACGTGCTGCTGCAGAACACCGACTCGACCGCCGTGCTGCAGGAGGCCGAGCGGGCCGGCAAGTATGCCTTCGGCTGGGACAGCGACATGAGCGCGTTCGCCCCCAAGGCGCACCTCGGCTCCTGCATGCTGCTCTGGGGCGTCTACTACGAGAAGGCGTTCAACGACGTGCTCGGCAAGAGCTGGAAGACCGGCGAGACCAAGTGGGGCTACAAGGAGGGGATGACCGACTTCATCAAGGTCCCCGACTTCGTCCCGGCCGACGCGAGGAAGAGGGTCGAGGAGGTCAAGGCCGGCCTGAAGGCCGGTACGCTCGACATCTTCAAGGGGCCGATCGTCGACAGCACCGGCAAGGAGCGGCTCAAGAAGGACGTGGCCGCCGACGACAAGTGGCTCAGCGGCGTCAACTTCTACGTGAAGGGCGTCGAGGGGAAGGTCCCGGCTTCGAAGTAGCCTTCACGCCGCGTTGAAGTCCTGGAGGGCCGTCCGAAGAGGGCGGCCCTCTCTGTTGTGTGCCCAGCATGGGCGTGACTTGGAGGTGGAAGTCCTCTGGGGAACCCGGTCGCAGGGACCCCGAGCGAACCGCAAGGTGCCGACCGCGAGCGCCCGGGGTGCCGGACATCCCCAGGGGCACCTTGGCCCGCCGCTTGCTCTGAGCAGCGCGCGAATGGCCCGACTCCCCCGCAGCCACCTCGTCGAGGAAGGCTCGACCAACCACTGCACGTGGCGCAGCCACGGGCACGCCCTCGTCCTCGACTCCGACGAGGCCCGCGAGCACTTCCTCGCACTCCTGCGGAAGTACAAG
>JANMRY010000135.1:0-2232 GCA_031388695.1 Anaeromyxobacter sp.
CCGCGCCTGCGCCCTGCTGGCGCTCCTCCTCACCCTGCCGACCGGCTGCGGCTTCTGGCGGACGGTCCCGGCCACCTCGGTGACCGGGGGCGATGAGGAGGTGAAGCGCGTGGTGCTGCGCTTCAACCTGCCGGGCGACCCGAGGGTCTGGCGCCTCGACGTCGAGCAGGTCGACCTGCCGTTCGTGGAGGGGCTGGCCTGGGCCGAGGCGGCCCTGGTCGACGAGCCGCCCGAGGGAGAGGAGGCCGAGGCCGAATACGAGGCCGTCCCGCCGACGTTGCGGCGGCTCGATCTGAGATCGGTCGAGCAGGTCGAGGTATACAGCCCGGTCCGCGGCACCCTCATCACCGCGGGCATCTACACCGGCGCGGCCGCCGCCGGGTCTGCTCTTCTCGCGCTCCTGTTGGAGGCTTTCGTCCGCTCCCTCTACTCGAACATGGGGCGCCCATGAGCCGCCAGGAGCCTCTCCTCGTTCCCGCCCGGCGTGGACTCATCCTCGTCCCACTGATCGCGGTCCTGCTCTTCACCGGTGGCTGCTCGGCGATCACGTTGAAGCCCCCGCCTCGGCCCTACGACCCGAACAGGCGACCGACCACTTGCATCGCCCCGCCGGGGCCCCCTCTGGTGGACGTACTCGTCGCCACGGCGCTGACGGCGCTCACGGTCTACTCGGCCACGAGCAAGGACGCCGACGTCGCCTCCCGTGTGGCCATCTTCGGGGTGCTCGACGTCAGCTTCATCCTGTCGGCGATCTACGGCCTCTCCAGCCGTGATTCCTGCTCCGAGCTCAAGGCGACCGTCGCCGCCTGCCGCGCCGGTGACGAGGCGGCCTGCCTGCTGGTCGATCCCGCTCACCAGCGGGGGCAGCCCCTGGCGGCGCCGATCCTCTGCGTCCGCGACGCCGACTGCGGAGGCGGGCAGCAGTGCGTGGCGTCGTCCTGCCAGGCGACGCCGCCCGCGGAGCCTGCGGCAGAGGCACCGCCAGAAGGGCCCGCGGCAGAGGTACCGTCCAAGGGGCCCGCGGCGGCACCGTAGGGGCGGGCGGCGCGACGCTGCCGAAGCCGCTCCCGTCGCGCTAGGCTGGCCCGATGGCCCACGACCTCCTCGTCCGCTGCGCCCTCACGGCCGCCCTGCTGGCAGCCCCGAGCCCGTCGCCGGCCAAGGCGCCGCCGCCCAGCTACCAGTTCGACGTGCCGGCCGGCTGGACCCGGACCGACCAGGCCGGCACCAGCCTGCTCCTGCCGCCCGGCGGGGCGGCCAGCGGGGGCCTGCTGGTGATCCTGCCCTCGGCCCCGCGCCAGCCCGACTTCGACGGCCAGTTCACCTCGCTGCGGGCCAGCGCCGCGGCCGGGGTGGGGCTGCGCGACATGCGCGAGGCCTCGCAGCAGCGCGATACGACGGCCGGCATCGAAGGGCGACTCCACGCCGCGCGCTACTCGAGCGACCAGGGGGAGCGCTACCTGATCGTCATGGCGCGCGCCGACGGCCCTGCGGTCGGCACGGTGCTCTTCCTCGCCACCGGGCTGCAGGCCTACCAGCAGCTCTGGCAGCCGGCGGCCGACCTCTTCCACGGGATGCGGCTCCCGGGCGGCTCGGCGGCCAGCGGCGCGCCGGTCGCGGGTGGCGCAGCGGCGCCAAAGCCGCCCCCGCCGCAGGCGGCGCCACCACCCGGGCAGGTGACCGGGTCTGGCCCCACCGCCGCCGGGGCGGCCGGCTGGAAGGGGGCCGGGATCAGCGGCGTCTGGATGGGGCTGGTGAGGTCCTCCAGCACCGACTACCTCTCACCACCGGTGAACCGCTGGAAGGTCTTCTTCGACGACGGCGTGATGTTCGCCGACCTGCCCGAAGAGGGGCTGGCCGGCTTCGAGCGGGCCGCGTACCGCGCCTCCCACCCGGCGCGGGAGGACTACTGGCACACCTACAGCTTCGCCGGCTCGAGCGGTGAGTCCCGGCGCCCGGGCACCAAATTTCCCTGGAGGCTCCGCGTCCAGAAGGCCGGCCAGCTGCTCATCGACGACGACGTCTACCACCGCTGCGCCAGCGTCGATGGACGTCGCCTCGACGGCGCCTGGACCTCCTACTCCAACCCGGCCGACCCGCAGCTCGAGGCGCTCCCGGTGGGGAGGCGCCCGGTCATCCACTTCACGCGCGATGGCCGCTTCTCCGACGATGGCCTCTTCGCCACCTTCCTCACCTCCAGCGGCGACGACCGGCCCGGGGCGGGGCGCTACG
>JANMRY010000196.1:0-3351 GCA_031388695.1 Anaeromyxobacter sp.
GCGGGCCCGCGGGGCGCTCCACGACAAGGGCGACCTGCCGCTGCGGGACCGGCGCGGCATGCTGGAGCGGGCCGAGCGGGAGTTCCGGCGCAAGCTCGACGAGCTGCGGGCCACCGAGGCGCAGCGCTACGCCGAGCGCGACCGCTCCGTGGCCGAGCTGAAGCGCAAGGCCGAGCCGAAGGAGCGCCGCACCCTGGTGGCCACCGCGTACTGGCGGTGTGGCTAGGTCGGGCGGCCTTCAGGCCGCCCAGGCCTTGTCCAGTACTTCCAGCCGCACGAGCCCCCGCTCGCCAACTGGGGCATCCGCGGCGGACGCTCGGGGCTCAACGTCGACCTCGGCTTCAGCTGGATGTCTGTTGGCGTGGAGCGTGGCTACTGCGCTGCGCTCAAGCGGTGCGGCACATCTTGAAGGCCGTTAGCCGCATAGACCGCCACCGGCTCCCGCGCACCTCTGTACCTCCCCATCACCCGCTCGCCGAAGGCCTGCCGCGCCGCGAGCCGGTTATGCGCGGCGCAGACGAGCCTGAGGTTGGTCTCCGTCTCGCCGCCCCAGTCGGCCCAGGGGACGATGTGGTCGAGCTCGAGCCGGTGCTTCGAGCCGCAGCAGCCTCCGCCGTCGAGCGGCCAGCAGCAGCGGCCGGCGTCGCGCGCCCAGACGGCGCGGCGAACTGCGGCCGAGATGGCTGCGCGTGGGCCGTTACGGCGAATCGCGCGGCCTTCAGGCCGCGCAGCTGGGGCCGTCCCGTCAGCGCCTCTCCGGCCTTCGCCGGCGGCGCCGCCGGCAGGCGGAGTCGAGGTCGCCGTCGGCGAGACAGCCCGCGGCCTCTTCACCTGCCCACGCGCCCTGGCCTGCTTCTCCAGCAGCAGGTCGAGCGCCGCGTCGATCACCTGCTCCAGCGTCGCGGCGGGGATGGCGTGGCCGAGCCCCGACTGCGCTGCTTCGAGCTTCTTCAGGAGCTGCCGCGAGACGGTGATGTGGAGCCGGCGCAGGTCGGCGGTGAGTGGTTCAACCTCAGCGCGCGTTGTGACGCCCCGTGCGGGGTGGGTCAAATCGAGTTCGTGCGCACGAACCGATTCAGAATCAACCGGCAACGTGAGCGAGAGCGCCGCAGCGACCGCGGACCGACTGGGCGGGAGCTTCAGCTCCAGGGCGGGCGCAGCTGCCGCGAGCGGGCGTTGGAGCTGGTGAGCCGTCTGGTCGGGCGGGACGACTCGGGTGACCTGGACTCGCAGCGGCGGCGCCTCGCGCGGCGCGATGGCGGCCGCGACCTCGCGGGCCTCCCGCGAAGAGCAGCCGAAGAAGCGCGGCATCACCTCGTGGAAGTTCCCCGCCGTGGCGACGCGGCTGAGCTCGCCGACGCTGGAGAGGCAGAGCCGGCCGTCTCGCAGGGGAACCAGCGCCTCGGGGTGGGCCTGGACGAGCCGCCCGGCCGAGGAGCGGACGTAGGCGGCCCCCTTGGAGAGCCCCAGCCCCACGTTGAGGAACGAGAAGAGGTTGGCGTGCCCGAGCGGCTCCCAGCCGCGGCGACGGTCGAACTCTGCCAGGGCGACGAGGAAGTCGGCCATCGCCGACTGCTCGGCGCGGAGCAGCGTCTTGAGGGTGTCGCGCCGCTGCCGTGCTTCCAGGAGCTCGAGAGGACGGCTGGCCGGGGCGTGCGCCGCGGCCGAGGGCAGGATCGGTTGCGCGTGGTTGATCATTCACGCAGCGTCTCACAGGGGTCTGACATTTCCGGGCCCACCGACACGCATGGGACCCAAGAGGGACCGGCCTTTCGTGAGGTCCGACCTCGGGCTCCGCCTCCACCTCCGCCTCCGCCACCGCCAACGCCAACGCCACCGCCACCGCCACCGCCACCGCCACCCCGAGATGGCCCGCAGCTTCGCGGTACCGACCGCTCCCGCGGACCTCTCGCTACGCCTCTCGGTCGAAGGGCGGAGGCGAAGGTGGTCTCGGCGACCGGCGCCGCCCGCCCGCCCAGAACGCAGCAAGCGAACGCTTGCCATGATCCCGAGGCCCTTCTCGAGTCTTGCGACACCCGCGACTTGCCCCGCCGCGATTGGGTTATCCTCCTCCCCCATGCACCCCTTCGCCCCCCGCCTCGCCGCCGCCCTGCTCGCGGTCCTCCCCGCCGCCGCCGTCCCCTGCACCAGCGCCATCGTCTCGCGCGGCGCCACCACCGACGGCTCGACCTTCCTCACCTACCTGGCCGATGCCCACACCCTCTACGGCGAGCTCTACTTCCGCGCCGCCGGCCTGCACGCCCCTGGCACCATGCGCGAGATCATCGAGTGGGACAGCGGCAAGCGGCTCGGCGCCATCCCCGAGGCGCCGGTCACCTACACGCGCGTCGGCAACATCAACGAGCACCAGGTGGCCATCGGCGAGTCGACCTTCACCGGCCGCAAGGAGGTCCACGGCCCGAGCGGCCTGCTCGACTACGGCTCGCTCATGTACATCGCGCTGGAGCGGGCCCGCACCGCCCGAGAGGCGGTCACGGTCATCACCACGCTGGTGGCCGAGCACGGCTACGCCTCGACCGGCGAGTCGATCTCCATCTCCGACCCGACCGAGGGCTGGCTGCTCGAGATCGTCGGCAAGGGCGAGGGGAAGAAGGGGGCGGTCTGGGTAGCCCGCCGCGTGCCGGACGGCTTCATCACCGCCCACGCCAACGCCGCCCGCATCCGAACCTTCCCGCTGAAGGATCCGGGGACGCTCTACGCCCCGGACGTCATCACCTATGCCCGCGAGCGCGGCTGGTTCAAGGGGGCCGACGCCGACTTCAGCTTCGCCGACACCTACAACCCCGACGACTTCGGCAAGCGGCGCTTCTGCGACTCCCGCGTCTGGAGCGCCTTCCGCCGCGCCGCCCCGTCGGCCGCCCTGCCCGAGGCGATGATCCTCGGCGATCCCAAGGCGCCGCCGCTGCCGCTCTGGGTCAAGGTCGACAAGAAGCTGGCCGTCCAGGACGTCATGGCGCTGATGCGCGACCACTTCCAGGGGACCTCGCTCGACATGACGCGCGACCTCGGGGCCGGCCCGTACGCCCTCCCCTACCGCTGGCGCCCGCTCACCTTCAAGGTCGACGGCAAGGAGTACCTGAACGAGCGGGCCATCTCGACGCAGCAGACCGCCTTCTCCTTCGTGGCCCAGTCGCGCGCCTGGCTGCCCGGCCCCGTCGGCGGGGTGCTCTGGTTCGGCGTCGACGACACCGCCAGCACCGTCTACGTGCCGCTCTACGCCGGCCTGCGGACCCCGCCCCACCCCTTCGCGGTCGGCACCGGCGACTTCACCCGCTTCACCTGGGACTCGGCCTTCTGGACCTTCAACGCCGTCGCCAACTTCGCCTACGC
>JANMRY010000011.1:0-35225 GCA_031388695.1 Anaeromyxobacter sp.
GGCCCGGGCGGCGAGCGGAGCGGCACGCACGGGCGCGGCGGCGGCGGCCGCGGCGGCGAGCGCCGCGGGCCGAGGGGCGACCGCGACAAGCCCCGCTTCCCCCGCTTCGACAAGGAGCCCGGGCAGGGCGCGGCCACCGGCCCGCAGCTCCCCGCCGGCGAGCCTCCTCCGGTCCCCGAGGCCGAGGTGATGGACGAGGGCTCCTTCGCCGACATGCTGAAGGACGCCGGCGGGACGTCCCCCAAGCGGCGCCGCTTCCAGCCGGGCGAGAAGGTGGCCGGCAAGATCATCCAGGTCGGCGACGAGGTGACCTTCCTCGACCTCGGCAGCGGCCTGGCCGACGGGCTCATCGAGACCGTCGAGCTGCACGACGCCGAGGGGAAGGTCACCGCCCGCGTCGGCGACATCCTCGACGCCGTGGTGGTCAAGGGCGGCGACCGGGGCGTGCAGGTCTCGATCGGCCGCGCCAAGTCGGTCACCCGCGACCACGCCCGCGAGGCGCTCATCGCCGCCGTCGAGACCGGGCTGCCGGTCGAGGGCGTCGTCAAGGCGGTCAACAAGGGCGGCATCGAGGTCGAGGTCAACGGCGTGCGGGCCTTCTGCCCCATGTCGCAGATCGACGTGCGCTTCGTGGGCGACGCCACCACGCTGGTGGGCCAGAAGCTCACCTTCCGCGTGCAGAAGGCCGACGACCGCGACGTGGTGCTCTCGCGCCGCGTGCTGCTCGAGGCCGAGCGGGCCGAGAAGGCGGCGGCCACCCGCCAGCGGCTGGCGGCCGGGGCCGTCTTCGAGGGGACCGTCACCAGCGTCCAGGACTACGGCGCCTTCGTCGACCTCGGCGGCATCGAGGGGCTGGTCCACGTCTCCGAGCTGGCCTGGGACCGGGTCTCCAAGCCGCAGGACCTGCTCAAGAGCGGCGACCAGGTGACCGTCACGGTGCTGCGCATCGACGAGGACCAGAAGAAGGGCGAGCGGATCTCGCTCTCGGTCAAGGCCCTCATCCCCCGCCCCGAGCCGAAGGCGGCCGAGCCGCGCCCCGACCGCCCGGCCCGCCCGGCCCCGCCGCCCCCGCCCCGGGCCGGCGACGTGGTCGAGGCGGCGGTCGACAAGATCGAGTCCTTCGGCCTCTTCGTGAAGTTCGCCGGCGGCCGCGGCCTGGTCCCGGCCTCCGAGAGCGGCACGCCGCACGGCACCGACCTGCGGCGAGCCTTCAAGGTCGGCGACGCCTTCCAGGCGCTGGTCCTGCAGATCGACGAGCAGGGGCGCTTCCGGCTCTCCAAGTCGGGGGCGGTCGACGCCGCCGAGCGGGCCGACGCCCGGGCCTACATGGAGGCCTCGAAGCCGGTCGGTGGCGGCAAGGGCTTCGGGA
This sequence comes from Anaeromyxobacter sp., assembly GCA_031388695.1. Classification (GTDB taxonomy): domain Bacteria; phylum Myxococcota; class Myxococcia; order Myxococcales; family Anaeromyxobacteraceae; genus JADKCZ01. The sequence continues at coordinate 1,370 of JANMRY010000011.1, forward strand.
CGCTGGGTGACCTGCTCAAGCGCAAGCTGGAGCAGAAGTAGGCTCGAGCAGCCCCACCCCGTCGCGCCGCGTCGTGGCACGGCCGGTCGCACGCCCCCCCCCATTCCCGCTTGGACGGGGACGATGGGTGCGTTAGCCTCCGGATCCCGCGTGGCAGATCGCCCACGGCCTGTTGCCCCCTCCGACGCCCGACGAGGATCCCGCCCGATGGCCCAGACCGCTCCGACGCAGCACGCCGCCCTCCTCAAGTGGGTCGAGGAGACCGCCAAGCTCACCAAGCCGGACTCGGTCGTCTGGTGCGACGGGAGCGAGGCCGAAAAGCAGAAGTTCACCGCCGCTGCGGTGGCGGCCAAGGTCCTCATCCCCCTCGACCAGAAGAAGTGGCCGGGCTGCTACTACCACCACTCCAACCCGAACGACGTGGCGCGGGTCGAGAACCTCACGCTGATCTGCACGCCGACCAAGGAGGAGGCCGGCCCCACCAACAACTGGATGGCCCCCGCCGAGGCCTACGCCAAGCTCACCGCCATCTTCGACGGCAGCATGAAGGGGCGCACCATGTACGTGGTGCCCTACATCATGGGGCCCGCCACCTCGCCCTTCTCCAAGGTCGGGATCGAGGTGACCGACTCGGTCTACGTGGCCCTCAACATGGGCGTGATGACGCGCATGGGGAAGGTGGCCCTCGATCGGGTCGGCAAGGACGGCGAGTTCAACAAGGGGCTCCACTCGGTGGCCGACTGCAGCCCCGACCGCCGCTGGATCTGCCACTTCCCCCAGGACAACACCATCTGGTCGGTCGGCTCCGGCTACGGCGGCAACGCCCTGCTCGGCAAGAAGTGCCTGGCCCTTCGCATCGGCAGCTACCTGGCCAAGAAGGAGGGCTGGCTCGCCGAGCACATGCTCATCCTCGAGGCCGAGAGCCCCAAGGGCGAGAAGCAGTACGTGGCCGCCGCCTTCCCGTCGGCCTGCGGCAAGACCAACTTCGCCATGATGATCCCGCCCACCACCTTCGCCGGCTGGAAGATCCGCACCGTGGGCGACGACATCGCCTGGATGCGGGTCGGCGCCGACGGCCGGCTCTGGGCCATCAACCCGGAGAACGGCTACTTCGGCGTGGCCCCCGGCACCAACCGCAAGACCAACCCCAACGCCATGGACTCGGTCCGCAAGGACTCGCTCTTCACCAACGTGGCCCGCACCAAGGACGGGGACATCTGGTGGGAGGGCTGGGACACCGAGGCCCCCGACGAGCTGATCGACTGGAAGGGCGACGCCTGGAAGAAGGGCTCCAAGGACAAGGCGGCCCACCCCAACAGCCGCTTCACGGCGCCGGCCATCAACAACCCGGCCCTCTCGCCGTCGGTCGACGACCCCAAGGGCGTGCCGATCTCGGCGCTCATCTTCGGCGGCCGCCGCTCCACCACCGTGCCGCTGGTGATGGAGGCCTTCAACTGGACGCACGGCGTCTACATGGGCGCCACCATGGGCTCGGAGACCACCGCCGCCGCCGTCGGCCTCAAGGAGGGCGTGCGCCGTGACCCCATGGCCATGCTCCCCTTCATCGGCTACGACGCCGGGAGCTACCTGCAGCACTGGCTCGACATGCAGCAGCGCATCCCCAACCCGCCCAAGGTCTACCTGGTCAACTGGTTCCGCAAGAGCGCCGACGGCAAGTTCCTCTGGCCGGGCTACGGCGACAACATGCGCGTCCTCAAGTGGATCCTCGACCGGGCCGCCGGCCGGGTCGGCGCCCAGGAGACGCTGCTCGGCAACACCCCCAGGGCCGGTGACCTCGACCTGACCGGCGTGGCCGCCACGGCGGAGCAGGTGGCCGCCGCCACCCGCATCGACCTCGGCGAGTGGCAGGAGGAGCTCGAGTCGCAGGCCGAGTGGTTCGAGAAGCTCGGCAAGACGCTGCCCCGCCCCATCACCCTGCAGCGCGACCTGCTGCTGGAGCGGGTCAAGGCGGCGCGCGCCGTCAAGTAGCGAGCAGCGAGCCGTGTGCACGCTCGCCCTGGCCCTCGGCGCCGACCGGCGCTGGCCGGTGGTGGTGGCCGCCAACCGCGACGAGCGGCTGGGGCGCCCTGCCGAGGGCTGGGGGCTGCGCACCACGCCGGGCGGGGTCCGCTGGGCCGGCCCGCGCGACGCCGAGGCCGGCGGCACCTGGATCGGCCTCTCGGCCCGCGGCCTCTTCGCCGGGCTCACCAACTTCCACGCCCCCTTCGACTGGTACCCGGACCGGCGGCGCCGCTCGCGCGGTGAGCTGGTGCCGTGGGCGCTCGAGGCGCCGACCGCCGCGGCGGCGAAGGCGCGGGTGGCCGGCCTCGACCCGGCCGGCTGGAACCCCTTCCACCTGGCGGTGGCCGACGCCGCCTCGGCCTTCCTCTGGTGGTACGACGGCGAGCGCGCGGGCGTGGAGCCGCTCGGCCCCGGGCTTCACCTGGTCACCGAGACCTCGCCGCACGGGCAGGGGCTGCGCGGCGAGCTGGTCCGGAGCCGCTGGCCGGTCGACCTCTCCCCGGCGCGCCTGCGCGAGCTGCTCTCGCTCCACGCCCCCCCGCACCCGGCCCCGACCTGCCACCACGCCGAGCCGCACTACGGCACCCGCTCCTCGACCATCCTGCGGCTGCCGGCCGAGCTGCGCCACGCCGAGCTCTACGCCGCCGACGGCCCGCCCTGCACCTTCCCGCTCGAGGACCGCTCGGCGCTGCTGGCCGAGCTGGCCAGCCCGGCGCGATCGGCTTGACTGCGGCCCCGGGCCGCGTCATGGGGTGGGTCGCCATGGGACTCCTCGACCGCATCAACCTGCAGAAGCACGTCGCCTCGCCGCCCGAGGCGATCGACGTCGCCCCCGACCACGCCCTGGTGGTCACCTGGCCGGGCAGCCCGCCGGTGAGCATCCCGGCCCGCGCCCTGCGCGACGGCTGCCCCTGCGCCAGCTGCATCGAGGAGTTCACCGGCAGGAAGCTGCTCGACCCCTCCAGCATCCCGGCCGACATCCGCCCGCTCGCCATCAGCGCGGTGGGGAACTACGCCATCCAGATCGAGTGGTCGGACGGCCACGCCACCGGCCTCTACACCTGGGCGACGCTGCGGGCGGTCTTCGACCTGGCGGCCGGCGCCTCGCCGGCGCCTGGCTAGCGCTCGCGGCGGCGGCCGCGCGCCATCTCGCGGTCCATCTCCCGCTTCGACTCGCGCTCGGCGATGGCCCCGCGGCGGTCGCCGTGGGTCCGCCCCTTGGCCAGCGCCAGCTCCACCTTGGCCCAGCCGCCGCGGAAGTAGAGCTGGGTGGGGATGAGCGTGTAGCCGGAGCGCTCCACCTTGCCGCCCAGCTTGTCGATCTGCGAGCGCGCCAGCAGCAGCTTGCGGTCGCGCACCGGGGCGTGGCCGAAGGGGCCGGCCTTGTCGTACTCGCCGATGCGGCAGTTGACGAGGAAGAGCTCGTGGCCGCGCAGCTGGCCGTAGGCGTCGGCCAGGTTGGCGTTGCCGGCCCGCAGCGACTTGACCTCGCTCCCCTGCAGCACCAGCCCGGCCTCGACCCGCTCCTCGAGGTCGAAGTCGAAGCCGGCCTTGCGGTTGCGGGCCACCACCTGGACGTCGGCCTCGACCGAGCGCTTCTCGCCCTTCTTGGCGCCGCCGGCCTTCTTGCTCACGCCCGCTCCGGCGAGGTCACGGCGGCACCCGTAGGGTCACCGCAGCACCTGGTTGTCGATGAGCCGCGTGGTGCCGACGAAGGCGGCCAGCAGCATGACGCTGCCCGGGGCCGCCTCGGCCAGCGGCTGCAGCGTCAGGGGGTGGACGATCTCGACGTAGTCGACCCGGGCCCCGGCCGCCTCGAGCCGGACCCGCGCCGCCGCCCTGAGCGCCGCCGCCCCGCGCCGCCCGGCCGCCGCCGCCTCGCCGGCCTCGCGCAGGGCCCGGGAGAGCGAGAGCGCGGTCGGCCGCTGCTCCGGGGCGAGGTAGGCGTTGCGCGAGGACCGGGCCAGGCCGTCCGGCTCGCGCACGATCGGCATGCCGACGATCTCGACGCCGCAGGCCAGGTCGGCCGTCATGGCGCGGATCACCGCCAGCTGCTGCCAGTCCTTCTCGCCGAAGAGGGCGGCGTGGGGGCGGGTCAGGTTGAAGAGCTTCAGGACCACCGTGGCCACGCCGCGGAAGTGGCCGGGCCGGCTGGCGCCGCAGAGCCCCTGGCTGACCCGCTCGACGTCGACCCAGGTCTGGTGGCCGGGCGCGAAGACCTGCGCCGGGTCGGCCGGGGCCAGCACCGCGTCGATGCCGGCCGCCTCGCAGCTGGCGAGATCGCCGGCCAGGTCGCGCGGGTAGCGGGAGAGGTCCTCGGTGGGGCCGAACTGGGTCGGGTTGACGAAGATGGTGGCCAGCGCCAGGCCGCGCCTCCCGCCCTGGTCGGCGCGCCGCCGCGCCTCGACCAGCAGCGAGCGGTGGCCGTCGTGCAGGTAGCCCATGGTCGGCACCAGCACCAGCCGCTGGCCAGCCTCGCGGGCCTGGCCGCAGCGCGCCTGCCAGGCGGCCGGATCGGTGAAGAGCTGGGGGGGAGACACGGGGGCGGAGTCTACACCGGCGCGCCCATGACGCCGGGCATCTCTTCGGGCGGCTCCTCGGCCACCGGCACCAGCCGGACCGCCGAGGAGTGGAAGCTCTGCTCGTCGGCCGGGAAGGCGCGCGCCTTGACCTCGGCGACGTACTGGCCGACCGCCTCGGTCACCCCGGCGCCGAGCTCGGCGAAGCGCTTCACGAACTTCGGCGTGAAGCTGGCGTCCATGCCGAGCAGGTCGTTGAGCACCAGCACCTGCCCGTCGCAGGTCGGGCCGGCGCCGATGCCGATGGTCGGGATGCGGACCTGGCCGCTGATGACCCGCGCCAGCTCGGTCGGGATGCACTCGAGGACGATGGCGTAGCAGCCGGCCGCCTCGAGGGTGCGGGCGTCGTGGAGCAGCTGCTGGGCCCGCTCGGCGTCCTTGCCCTGCACCACGTAGCCGCCCAGCTTGTGGACCGACTGCGGGGTGAGCCCGACGTGGCCCATGACCGGCACGCCGGCGCGGACCACGCGGCGCACCACCTCGGCGTAGTCGCTGCCCCCCTCGAGCTTGACCGACTCGACGCCGCCCTCGGCCACCATCCGCATGGCCGCCTTGACCGCCTCGTCGGCGCTGGCCTGGTAGCTGCCGAAGGGGAGGTCGCCCACCAGGTGGGCCTGGCCGCCGGCGCGGGCCAGGCCGCGGCGGACCATCGACGAGTGGTAGACCATCTGGTCGAGCGTGACCGGGAGCGTCGAGTCGTGCCCCTGGACCACCATGCCGAGCGAGTCGCCGACCAGCACCACGTCGACGCCGGCCGCGCTCACCAGCCTGGCGGCGGTGGCGTCATAGGCCGTGACCATGGCGATCTTCTCGCCACGGTCCTTCATGCGCTGCAGCTCGTTGACGGTGATCCGGCGCGGCGGTGGGCCGCTCTGTGTGGACATGCCGACCTCTGGTGCAGGCCCCTCGCGGGGTCCCGCCCGTTGGAAGGGAGGAAGGGTCGAATCTAGATCCGCTGGCACCGAAAAGTCACCAACGCGATGCGTCATCCTGCCGCGGGCAGGCGGGGGAACCGGCCGCCGCCGCATGAGCCTCCGCTCAGCCCTTCCTCGACCCCGGCAGGTAGTGCTGGGTCCCCTTCCGGTGCCGGCGGATCACCGTGGCCAGCGCCTCGACGTCCTCCGCCGACTCGACGATGTCGATGTCGCTGGTGTTGACCACCAGCAGCGGCGTCTCCTCGTAGTGGAAGAAGAAGTCGCTGTAGGCGGTGGCCAGGGTCTCGACGTAGGTCGGATCGATCTGCCGCTCGTAGCTCCGGCCGCGCCGCTTGATCCGCTGCAGCAGCACCTCGGTGCGGGCCTGCAGGTAGATCACCAGGTCGGGCTTCACGACCCGCGGCCCGAGCGCGCCGTAGAGCCGGTCGTAGAGCGCCAGCTCGTTCTGGTCGAGCGTGAGCGCCGCGAAGATCCGGTCCTTGGCGAAGAGGTAGTCGGAGACGGTGCTCTGCGTGAAGAGCTCGCCCTGCTGGAGCGCCTGCTGCTGCTGGAAGCGCGAGAGCAGGAAGAAGAGCTGGGTCTGGAAGGCGAACTTGCGGGCGTCGTCGTAGAACTGCGGGAGGAAGGGGTTCTCCTCCACCGGCTCGAGCACCAGCTTGGCGCCGAGCCGCTCGGCGAGGATCTGGGCGAGCGTGGTCTTGCCGACGCCGATCGGGCCTTCGATGGCGAGGTATCGGGGCCGTTCGGTCTGCGTCATGAGGGCGATGGCGGAGAGAGTATCAAAGGAGGCCGGCACCGGTGGAGGGATTGGAGCCGGAACCGGAGGTTTGCGCGCAACCCTGACATCAGGATCGTGCCTCCCTGATCCAAGGATCAGGGCTGTGATCCCGACCCTGAGCGTATCCGTCCTTTCTTGCTGATGTTTTATGACGATATCGGCGCCGCTTGACTCCGGGGATCCGCGAACGTATCGTCCTGCCTCATTGGCTGGAGCTTCAGCTCGGGAGGCGGATCGGATGGCGGATCGGATGGCGGTTCGTACGGGTGCGGCTCGGAAGTCGTCGGTCAAGGTCGCGGCCTCGCGTGTGAAGGCGGTCGAGTCGGCGCGCTCCGCGCCACGGGCCCGGGCGGTCACGGCCGCCGAGGTCGACCCGGCCTTCCACCGCGCCATCCTCAAGGTCGCCCTCGAGCTCAAGAAGCCGACGGCCCTCAGCTACGACCAGGTGGTGGCCTCCACCATCAAGGCGATGCGGCTCGACGCCACCGCCTTCCGCCGCTACCTCGGCGAGAACGGCGCCCGAAACATGGGGCTGCTGCTCGCCACCGCGCGCGGCGGCGGGCTCTAGCAGGTCACGATTTTCACGGACGCCCGTCCGAGGGTTGGGGTTGGTCGGGGCGGGGCGGGCAGCACGGTTGGGGCGGGCGTCCGTGGCCCTTTTCACTTCGAGTCAGTACCGCCGAGGGCCCGCTCCAGCGCCGCCCACTCGGCGACGGTGAGCGTCTCGCCGCGCCGGCCGCCGTCGATGCCGGCCTGCGCCAGCGCCGCCGCCATGAGCCCGTCGGGCGCCACCCGCGCCCCCTCCAGCGAGTTGCGCAGGGTCTTGCGCCGCTGGGCGAAGCCGCCCTTCACCAGCTTGCGGAAGCGGGCCGGGTCGAGCACCTCGCAGCCCGGGGCGGGCCGCCGGAAGACCGCCAGGATCACCGCCGAGTGGATCTTGGGCGGGGGGAAGAAGGCGCCGGGCGGGACGATCCGCTCGATCGAGACGTCGGCCTCGCGCTGCAGGAAGACCGAGAGGATGCCCCAGTCCTTCTCCCCCGGCTCGGCCGCCAGCCGCTCCGCCACCTCGCGCTGCACCAGGAAGGTGGCGCGGGCCACCTGCCCGAGCTGGTCGAGGAGCGAGAAGAGGATGGGCGAGGTGAGGTGGTAGGGCAGGTTGCCCACCACCGAGAGCTTCTCGCCGGGGCCGGCCACGCCGGCGTAGTCGAAGCGCGCGGCGTCGGCCTCCAGCAGCGTGATGCGGTCGCCCAGCTCGCCGCGCAGCACCCGGGCCATGTCGCGGTCGCGCTCCACGGCGGTGACCGCGGCGCCGCGGGCCAGCAGCCGCGCCGTCAGGTGACCCAGCCCGGCCCCCAGCTCGACCACCCGGGCCCCGGCCGACGGCGCCGCCAGCCTGGCGATGTCGTCGAGCACCGCCTCGTCGCCGAGGAAGTTCTGGCCCCAGCTCTTCTTGGCGCGCAGCTCGTACTTGTCGAGGAGCGCCCGCGGCGAGGGGTAGGCGCCCGTCACCGCAGCCTCCAGCCCGGATCGGCGTTGAGCGTGGGGCCGGAGCGCAGCCCGCGGCGCAGCGCCTCGGTGCCGGCCACGGCGATCATGGCGGCGTTGTCGGTGCAGAGCCGCACCGGCGGGACGATCACCGCCACCCCGTGCTCGTCGGCCTGCTCCAGCGCCGCCGCCCGCAGCCGGCTGTTGGCGGCCACGCCACCGGCCAGCACCAGGCGGGGGAGCTGGTAGCGGCGCGCGGCGCGGAAGGCCTTCTGCAGCAGCGCCCCGACGATCGCCTCCTGGTAGCTGGCGCAGAGGTCGGAGAGCGCCTGGCCCTGCGGCACGCCGTGCTGCCTGACGTGGTGGAGCAGCGCCGTCTTGAGCCCGCTGAAGCTGAAGTCGAGGTCGGAGCCCTTGACGACGGCGCGCGGGAACTTCACGGCCCGGGGATCGCCGCCGCGGGCCAGGCGGTCGATGGCCACGCCGCCCGGGTAGGGCAGGCCGAGCAGCTTGGCCCCCTTGTCGAAGGCCTCGCCGGCGGCGTCGTCGCGGGTGGCGCCGTGGAGCAGGTAGTCGCCGAAGCCGCGGGCCGCGTAGAGCGAGGTGTGGCCGCCCGAGACCACCAGGCCGAGGTAGGGGAAGGCCGGCGGGGTCTCGCCGAGGAAGGCGGCCAGCAGGTGGCCCTCCAGGTGGTTGACGCCGATGAGCGGCTTCTCCCAGGCCGCCGCCAGCCCCTTGGCCACCTGCACGCCGACCAGCAGCGCCCCCACCAGCCCCGGGCCGCTGGTGACGGCCACCGCGTCGATGGCCCCGGCGCCGCCCGCCTCGGCGACCGCCTGGTCGATGACCGGCATCACCTGCACGATGTGGTTGCGGCTGGCCAGCTCGGGCACCACCCCGCCGAAGCGCCGGTGGATCTCGATCTGCGTCGAGATCACGTCGGAGAGGGCGCGGCGGCCGTCCTCCACCACCGCGGCGGCGGTCTCGTCGCAGCTGGTCTCGATGCCGAGGACCCTCACGCGCCGCTCAGTTGAGCTGCCTGGCGAGGATCTCGCGCACGGCGCGGGCCTGCTCGCCGTTCGGCTGCAGCTGCAGGAAGCGCTGGTAGGCGGCGCGGGCCGGCGCCACCCGCCCCTCCCCCTGGTGGATCTCGCCGAGCAGCAGCCAGCTCGGGGCGTAGCCCGGGTCGAGCCTCTGCGCCGCCTCGAGCGCCCTGACGGCCTCGGCCGTCTGGTTCGAGTCGTAGAGCGCGCGCCCCAGCCCGACGAAGCCTGGCGGGGTCGCCTTGACGCCGAGCGAGCGGCGGTACTCGGCCACCGCGCCGGCGAAGTCGCCCTTCTCGTACTTCTTCTCGGCGGAGGCGACGAGCCGCTGCGCCCGCTCGGCCTGCACCGCGGGATCGGGCGGCGGCGCCCGGTCGGGCTGGCGTGGCGGCCCTGGCGCGGGGGTCGGGACCACCGGCGCCGGCGGGGCTGGCGCCACCGCGGCCGGCGCCGCCACCTCCGGCTTCGGCTCGGCGGCGACCGGTTGCGGCTCGACCGGCGGAGGCTCGACCGCCGGCTTCGGCTCGGCCGGCGCTGGCGCCTGGGCCCGGGCCGGGAGGGGCGCCGGCTCGGCAGCCTGCGGCGCCTGGCCGGCTGGCCGCGCGCCGAGCAGGGCCCAGGCGCCCGCCATGAGGCCGGCGATGACCAGCACCAGCAGGCCGATCAGCGGCAGGCGGGATCTGGAGGGCCTGGCCGCCACCTCCACCTCGATCTCCATCGACCCGGTGGTCTCGGGCGGCGCGCGGACCTCAGGGGGCGCGGGCGGGGCGGGCGGGGTGGGCGGCGGCGGGAGCGGCTCCGCCTTCTGCGGCGCGCTGCCCGGGTCGAAGCCGACGGCGTGGAAGGTGCCGGTCGGCGGTCCGCCGAAGGAGGGCGGCGGCGGAATCGAGCCGGGCGGCGGCAGCTGCAGCGAATACTGGCTCTGCGGGCGCGGCGGCGGTTGCGGCGACGATTGCTGCTGCGGCGGCTGCTGCTGCGGCGGGGGCGGTTGGGGCGGCGGCTGCTGCTGCGGCGACGGGGAGGGAATGGGCCGCCCGCTCACCGGCGAGGCCGGCTCGGCCTCCGGCTTCTCGCTGGCGACCGCCGCCGCGGCGCTGGTCCAGGCGGCAGGGGGCGGCTCCATGGAGCTGGAGGGCTCGGCGCCGTCGCCGGTCGGCTCGACGCTCGAGCTGGCGGCCGGCCCCGCGAACCAGTCGATCTGCGAGGGGTCGCGGGAGGGGATGGGCTGCGGCTTGAAGGCCGGCAGCCCGCCCGGGATGGGGGTCAGCGCGGGCGGCGGTGAGGGCGGCAGGCCCGGCAGCTCCACCTCGCGGATGATCTTCTCGAAGTAGAGCCTGGAGAGCACGCCGGCCGCGGCCAGGTCGTCGTAGTCGGCCTCCTCGATGATCCGTCCCAGGCTGCGCCGCCCGTCGAAGAGCCGCAGCAGCGCGTTGACGTCGTCGGGGATCTCCGCGAGCCGGTCGGCCAGCAGCCAGTAGTCGAGCTCGAAGACCTTGTCGAGGGCCGGCAGCTGCTCGACGATCCGCCCCCACTCGTCGATGCGCCGCATCCCCTCCATCAGCAGCCCCTGGGTCGAGAAGGGGATGCGCTCCTCCCGCTCGATGGGCCGGAACTCGATGGCGAACTCGCCCTCCTGCCAGTTGAGCAGCCGGTAGAAGGCCCCCTCGCCGGTCAGCTTCCCCATCTCGCAGTCGAGCACCCGGCCGTCGCGGAAGTAGACCACCGCCGTGCCGGCCAGGCTGGTGATGTGGAGCGCGCCCGACTTCTTCCCCATCTCCAGGGTCTGCACCAGGTCGACCACGCCCATGTCGGCGAGGCTGCCGCTGAAGCTGGCGCGCAGGTCCTTCTTCTCCAGCCGCTCCCGCTCCTTCTTCTCCAGCAGGATCTTGACCCGGGTGACGATCTCCTTGATGTAGATCGGCTTGGTCAGGTAGTCCTCGACCCCGAGCTCCAGCCCCTTGACCTTGTACTCGACCGACTTCTGGCCGGTCAGGAAGATGAAGGGCGTGCCGCGGAACCGCTCGTCCTGCTTGAGCCGCCGGCAGAGCTCGAACCCGTCCATCTCCGGCATCTTGGTGTCGGAGAGGATCAGGTCGGGCGGGGAGACCTCGCACCGCTCCAGCGCGTCCTTGCCGTGGACCGCGGTGGTCACGGTGAAGCCGGCCTTGCGAAGGCTGACCTCCATGACCCGCAGCGACTTGGAATCGCCGTCAACGAGGAGCAGGTGCTGCTTGGCCAAGCGCGCTGCCTTTCAGGACCGGGGAGAGGGGCGGTAAACCGCGCGATCACGCCGCACAACAGCGTTCGAGTCAAGGAACCGATGGGAGGGCCACCGCTGGACACCGGCTGCTGGACACCGCCAACCGCCAACCGCCTACCGCCGGCTCCGGGTCCGCCAGCCCTCCATGGCCCGCAGCTCGCGCACCGCCTCGGCCAGGTTGGGGTTGGCCGCCACCGCCGCCTTGAACTGGCGCTCGGCCTCGGCCTGGCTCCCGCTCTCCTTGGCCAGCAGCCCGGCCACGTAGTGGACCCGGTCGCTGCCCGGGCCGCCCATCCCCGGGCTGGCCAGCGCCGCCTCGACCAGGGCCTTGGCGCGGGCCAGGTCCTTGCCGGCGGCGAGGTCGAGGTAGCTCTGGGCCAGCGCCGCCTGGTACTCGGGGCGCGGATCGGCCCGCACCGCCGACTCCAGGAAGCCGCGGGCGCGGACGTGGTCGCGGGTCCGCAGGCAGACCTCGCCCTTCTGGTAGTCGAGGCGCGCCGCGTCGGCCCGGCGCGGGTCGGTGGCGCCGCCGGTGCGGAGCGCCTCCAGGTGCTGGGCCCGCCGCTTGTCGTCGGAGAGCCACTGGTAGGCCTCGTTGACCGCCGAGAAGAAGTCTCGCACCTGGTCCTGCAGGTCGGCCATGGCGGCGCCGCCGAAGAGGTCGGGGTGGAACTGGCGCGCCAGCGCCAGGAAGGCCGACTTGACCTCGTCGCGGCCGGCCGTCTCGGGCAGGCCGAGCCGCGCGAAGTAGCTCCGCTCCCGGGCGCGCGGGGCGATCTGCAGCAGCGCCTTGCGCAGGGCCTCGTCGGCCGGGTTGACGGCGCTGGCGGCCGAGACGGCCCGGACGGTGCCGGGGACCGGCGTGGCGCTCGGCCCCCCGGGTGGGCGCGAGGTCGGGTTGACGCCCATGTTCTGCATCGCCTTGGCCAGCAGCCGCTGGCGCCGGGCCCGGGCCTCGGCCGGATCGCTGCGCTTGATCGGGACCGCCGGCGAGCCGGGCGTGGGCGAGCCGCCCAGGGGCGGCGTGTGGAGCGGCAGCGGCGTCCAGGAAGGCGCCGGGGTCGGCGACGGGCCGTCGCCCGGGGCGGAGGCGGAGGCGGAGGCGGAGTCGGTTGCGCTGTCGGTTGCGGTTGCGGTTGCAGGTGGGGTTGCAGGTGCGGCGGAAGCGGCGGCACGGACCGGCGCCGGCGTACGAGAGATCGGGGGCGGCTCGACGATCGCCCGGTGCTCGACGCCCAGCTCCTCGCGCAGCAGCGAGGCGGCCGCCACCCCGGCCAGGGTCAGCCCCGGGCTGGTGTCGCCGGTGGCGCGCGGCGACTCCTCCACCGAGATGGCCAGGCCGAGCAGGAGCAGGCCGGCGAGGATGGCGCGGGCCCGCTCCAGCGCCAGCGCCTGCCGGGCGCTGAAGTAGAACTCGATGGAGATGGGCTGGGCCAGCCGCCCCACCAGCTGCAGCTCGGCGGCGTCCCAGCCGAAGCCGGGCGCCACCTCGGCGTAGCCGGAGGCGAGCCGGACACCGCCCAGCGCCACCGGCCGCAGCGCCGAGATCACCAGCTGCGCGGCCTGGGGGCGCTCCAGCGCGTCGATGATGGTCCGCAGCGGCGAGAGCCGGATGCCGCGGGTCCACTCCGGCACCGGGCGGCTGGCGTCGAAGGCGTAGCGCCCGGCCTCGAGCGCGGCGATCGAGGTGACGTAGTCACCCTGCTGCTCGGCGAGCGCCGCCTCGACGTCCTCGCGAGAGACCGCCCCCATCTCCACCAGCAGCTCCCCCTGCGGCCGGCGCGTGGTGGCCAGCCCGGAGAGGCTGCGCGAGAGGGCGTCGACGTCGATCTTGCCGGCCTGCAGCAGCACCAGCCCGAGCGGCTTGAGCCCGGTGGCCACCTGGGCGCCGACCGGCTGGCCGGCGCGGAACCAGAGGCGCGAGGTCCCGCCGCCGTGCGCCACCTCGAGCACGCCGTCGGCGCGCAGGTTGAGGAGCTCGAGCAGGAGCGCGGCCAAGGGGGTGCGCGCCAGATCTCCAGGCTGATCGAGGAGGCCCATCGGCTCCATCCTACCTCAACCTACCTCCGGGTCGAATGAAACTCAGCGTAGATCCCGCTCCAGGCCGCAGGGTCCACGCGCTCGGTCGCCGCGCGCGCGCCGTAGCGCAGCCCGCCGCGCGGCCGGCGGGTGGGGCCGGGCGCGGTTTGACCACGGCCAGAGCCGCGATTAGTGTCCTCGCTCCGGGGGTTTTCGAGCATGCGCATCACCGTGGCCGGCATCACCGACGTGGGACGAAAGCGCGCCCAGAACGAGGACGCCTTCCTGCTCCTCCCCGAGGAGCAGCTCTACTGCGTCGCCGACGGGATGGGTGGCCACGCCTCCGGCGAGGTGGCCTCGCGCATCGCCGTCGAGGAGCTGGCCGAGTTCTTCCGCCTGACCGGGCGCGACGAGGAGGCCACCTGGCCCTTCGCCGGCGAGCAGGGGCGGCGGCCCGACGAGAACCGGCTGCTCACCGGCGTGCGGCTCGCCAACCTGCGCATCCTCGAGCGCTCCGCCACCGACGAGCGGCTGCGCGGCATGGGGACCACGCTGGTCTGCGCCAGCTTCGACGAGACGGCCGAGACGGTGGTCATCGGCCACGTCGGTGACAGCCGCGCCTACCTGCTGCGCCAGGGCTCGGTCCGCCAGCTCACCGAGGACCACTCCCTGCTCAACGACTACCTGCGGACGCGCAAGCTCACGCCCGAGGAGATCGAGCACTTCCCCCACAAGAACGTCATCGTGCGGGCGCTGGGGATGAAGGACCAGGTCGACGTCGACCTGCAGCGCGAGCCGCTGCTGGCCGGCGACGTCATCCTGCTCTGCTGCGACGGGCTCTCCGGCATGGTGCCGAACGAGCGCATCGGCGAGATCGTCCGCCAGCACCAGCGCGACCTGAAGGCGGCGGCGCAGGCGCTGGTCGACGCGGCCAACGACGCCGGCGGCGTCGACAACATCACCTGCGTGCTGGCCCAGCTGCAGGACTGAACCCGGGGACGAGGAGAGACCATGAGCCAGGTGGGCTGGTACTACGATCAGGGCGGGCAGCAGGCCGGCCCGGTGGGGCAGGTGGAGCTGGCCGAGCTGATCAGGTCGGGCCGCGTCGCCCCGGCCACGCGGGTCTGGCGCCCCGGGCTGGCCGGCTGGGCCGCCTGGGAGACGGTGGCCGAGCTGGCCGCCATGGCGGCGATCGCTTCCGGGCCGCCCCCGCTCTCGACCCAGCCTGCCGGCTCAGAGCCGCCCAGCTCGGGCTGGGGCCGGCCCCCCGGCGCGGCCGGCGCGGGCGCCCCGCCCTTCTCCGGCAACAGCTACGCCGCCGACGTGCTGACCGGCGCCGGGGCCGGCGCCCTCTACCCCAAGGCGCCGCTGGGCGGCCGCTTCCTGGCGGCGCTGGTCGACGCGCTGGTGATGCTCCCGGCCTTGATCCTCGGCACCTTCCTGGCGCTGGCCGCCGCCGGCGGCTCCACCACGCTGGCCGTGCTGCTCGGCCTGGCCACCTTCGCCGCCGGCCTCTGGGCCCTCATCTACGCCTTCACCAAGGACGGCCGCCCCGGCGGCCAGAGCATCGGCAAGAAGATGATGGGGCTCATGGTGGTCCACCTCGAGACCAACCAGCCCTGCAACCGCGGCCAGTCGGCGCTCCGCTACCTGGTGATGTTCCTGCTCAACCTGGTCCCCTACATCGGCTGGCTCATCGAGCCGATCGTGCTGCTCTCGGCCGCCGGTGGCCGCCGGCTGGGCGACTCGGCCGCCGGTACGCAGGTGATCGAGGCGACCGCCTACCGCGCCCGCCGCTGAGCCGCCTCGGCCCGCGCGACCCGCTCGGCCCCTTCGACCGGCTCGACCGGCTCGGCCCCCTCAGCCTGCTCGAGCCGCCAGCGCAGCCAGAGCATCGCCGCCCAGGCCGGCCCGAGCAGCTGCAGCGTCCAGCCGAGCGCGCCGATGGCGGCGCCGATCGCCTCCCCCTGCTCGACCAGCCCGAGGGCGCCGAGCATGTTGCCCCAGTCGTGGCCGCTGGCGTCGGCGTTGACGAGCGGCAGCGCGCGGGCTTCTGCGTCGGCGGCGTACTGACCGACGTTGACCAGGTTGACGCCGAGCCAGGTCACCATGGTGGCCACCGAGGCCGGCTGGCCGCGCCGCCAGAAGACCACCGCGGCCGCCACGGGCGGGGTGAGCTGCAGGAGCGTGCCGCCGAGGATGGCGAGGAAGCGCCAGCCGAAGAGGCCGAAGAGCGGGTGGCCGGCCTCGTGGATCACCAGATCGAAGCCGTGGACGGCGGCGGCCAGCAGGCCGTGGCTCCGCTCCGAGCGGAGCAGCAGGGCCAGGCCGCAGAGCAGCGCCAGCAGCGCGGCGCCGCTGGGCGGCGGGTAGTCGAGGAGCGCACCTCGCCACCCCTCTTCATGGTGAGCCACCCTGAATTGGTAGCACGACCCCCGCATCGAGGGTTGCGGCGGCGGCCGCGCCCGGGAAGATTGTGGACATGGCGCAGCCCACCCAACCCGCCGACGGCCTGGCACCCGGACTGCTGGTCGCCTCGCCGACCCTCGGCGATCCGAACTTCGACGGCTCGCTGGTGCTGATGGCCGAGCACCACGCCGAGGGGGCGCTCGGCTTCGTGGTCAACCGGCCCGGCCCCATCACCGTCGCCGAGGTGCTGCGCGGGCTCGACCCGGAGCTGGAGGCCGCGGCGGTGGCCCACGGGCGGGCCGGCGGGCAGGTGCTGGTCGGTGGGCCGGTGCAGCCGGAGCGGCTCTGGATCCTCTACCGGCCCGGCGAGGTCCCGGCCGAGGAGGACGCCACCCGCGTCGGCCACGACCTGGCGCTGGGCGGCTCGCGCGAGCTGCTCGAGGCGCTGGTGCGCACCCCGGGCGGCGGGCCGTTCCTGCTCATGCTCGGGTACGCCGGCTGGGCGCCCATGCAGGTGGAGCAGGAGGTCAACGAGGGGGCCTGGCTCCCGCTCCCGCTCCACGAGGACCTGGTCTTCGAGGTGCCGCACGAGGTGCGGTGGGACCAGGCGGTGCGCCGGCTCGGGCTCGAGCCTGGCGGCTTCATGGTGGGCGGCGGCGGCGCGCGGGCCTGACACCCCCTTGTCTAGACAGCACCGGGGATCTAGGCTTTTGCGATGCGCCTCGTCCCCGGCCGGCTCACCCTCGCGCAGCTGCGCGCCCTCGCCCGCGCCCCGCAGCCGTTGACGCTCGATCCTGCCGCCTGGCCGGTCATCGAGCGGGGGGCGGCGGCGGTGCAGGCGATCGTCAAGCGCGGCGCCCCGGCCTACGGGATCAACACCGGGTTCGGGCGGCTCGCCTCGACCCATATCGCCGACGACCAGCTCGAGCTGCTGCAGCGCAACCTGGTGCTCTCGCACGCCGTCGGCGTCGGCAAGCCCTTCTCGGCCCCGGTGGTCAGGCTCATCATCGCGCTCAAGGTGGCCAGCCTGGCGCGCGGCCACTCCGGGGTGCGGCGCGTGGTGGTCGAGGCGCTGCTGAAGCTGCTCGAGGCCGGGGTGCTGCCGGTCATCCCGGAGAAGGGGTCGGTCGGCGCCTCCGGGGACCTGGCGCCGCTGGCCCACCTGGCCGCCACGCTGCTCGGCATCGGCGACGTCACCGTGGGTGAAGAGCGGCTCCCGGCCACCGAGGGGCTGCGCCGGGCCGGCCTGGCGCCGCTCACGCTGGCGGCCAAGGAGGGGCTGGCGCTGCTCAACGGCACCCAGGCCTCCACGGCGCTGGCGCTGCTCCACCTCTTCGACATCGAAGACCTGCTGCGCACCGGCCTGGTCTCGGGTGCGCTCTCGGTCGACGCCGCGGCCGGCTCGGTCCATCCCTTCGACGCCCGCATCCACGCCCTGCGCGGCCAGCTCGGGCAGATCGAGGTGGCCGCCGCCTACCGGGCGCTGCTGGAGGGCTCGGAGATCAACGTCAGCCACCGCGACTGCGGCAAGGTGCAGGACCCCTACAGCCTCCGCTGCCAGCCCCAGGTGATGGGGGCCTGCCTCGACCAGGCCCGCCACTCGGCCGCGGTGCTGCTGCGCGAGGCCAACGGCGTCACCGACAACCCGCTGCTCTTCCCCGACACCCTCGAGGTGCTCTCCGGCGGCAACTTCCACGCCGAGCCGGTCGCCTTCGCCGCCGACAACCTGGCGCTGGCGGTGGCCGAGATCGGCGCGCTCTCGGAGCGGCGCATCGCCCTGCTCATCGACACCACCCTCTCCGGCCTGCCGCCGTTCCTGGTCCGCGACGGCGGCGTCAACTCCGGCTTCATGATCGCCCACGTCACCGCGGCGGCGCTGGCCTCGGAGAACAAGACCCTGGCCCACCCGGCCTCGGTCGACTCGCTCCCCACCTCGGCCAACCAGGAGGACCACGTCTCCATGGCCACCTTCGCCGCCCGCAAGCTGGGCGAGATGGCCGAGAACACCGCCTTCATCCTCGCCATCGAGCTGCTGGCGGCGGCCCAGGGGGTCGACCTGCGCGGCCCCAGCGCCACCAGCCCGAGGCTGCGCGAGGTGATGAGGCTGGTGCGCGGCCGGGTGGCGCACTACGACCTCGACCACTACTTCGCGCCGGACATCGCCGCCATCCAGGCGCTGGTCCGCTCCGCCGACGTCGCCGCCCACGCCCCGCTCTCGCTCGCCTCGCTGGAGTCACCGTGATGCAACCTCCCGCCTACCTGCGCATCAAGGCCTGGCTGCTCTCCCGCATCGAGGCCGGCGAGTGGAAGGAGGGAGACCGCATCCCCTCCGAGCCGGAGCTGGCCCGCCGCTTCAAGGTGGCCCGCATGACCGTCAACCGCGCCGTCCGCGAGCTGGCCGCCGCCCACCTGCTGGTGCGCACCCCGGGGAGCGGCACCTTCGTGGCCCCGCCGCGCCACGAGTCGACGCTGGTGGAGATCCGGACCATCGCCGACGAGATCCGGCGCGGCGGCGGCGTCCACTCCAGCCTGGTGCGGCGGCAGGAGCAGGTGCGCGCCGAGAAGCAGCTGGCGGCCGAGCTGGCGTTGGCCGAGGGGGACCTGCTCTTCCACTCGGTGCTGCTCCACCACGCCGACGGCGTCCCGGTCCAGCTCGAGGAGCGCTGGGTGGTGCCGGCGGCCGCCCCCGACTACCTGGCCCAGGACTTCGTCCGCATCACCCCGAGCGAGTACCTGATGCGGGTGGCGCCGCTGGCGCGCGTCGACTACCGGATCGAGGCCCGCCTGCCCGACGAGGCGACCCGCGCCGCGCTCGACCTGCTGGCCGGCGAGCCCTGCCTGCTGCTCCACCGCTGCAGCTTCTCTCGCGGCGCCGCCGCCTCGGCCGCCAACCTCTGGTACCCGGGCAACCGCTACCGGCTCACCGGGCACGTCTGATGGACCGGCGGCACGACCCGTCCCGCGTGGTCCGGGCCCCGCGCGGCGCCGCGCTCAGCTGCCGCAGCTGGCTCACCGAGGCGGCCTACCGGATGCTGCAGAACAACCTCGACCCCGAGGTGGCCGAGCACCCGCAGTCGCTGGTGGTCTACGGCGGCATCGGCCGGGCCGCCCGCGACTGGCCCTGCTTCGACGCCATCCTGGCCACGCTCAAGCGGCTCGGCGACGACGAGACCCTGCTGATCCAGAGCGGCAAGCCGGTCGGCGTCTTCAAGACCACCGCCGACGCACCGCGGGTGCTGCTGGCCAACTCCAACCTGGTGCCGCGCTGGGCCACCTGGGAGCACTTCGACCAGCTCGATCGGGCCGGGCTGATGATGTACGGCCAGATGACGGCGGGCTCCTGGATCTACATCGGCAGCCAGGGGATCGTGCAGGGGACCTGGGAGACCTTCCGCGCCGTGGCCGACCGGCACTTCGGCGGCGAGCCGTCCGGCCGCTGGATCCTGACCGGCGGGCTGGGCGGCATGGGCGGGGCCCAGCCGCTGGCCGCCACCATGGCCGGCTTCTCGATGATCGCCGTCGAGTGCGACCCGACCCGCATCGGGAAGCGGCTCGCCACCCGCTACCTCGATCGCGGCGCCGAGACCCTCGACGAGGCGCTGGCGCTGCTCGACGAGGCGAAGCGGACCGGCCGGCCGCTCTCGGTCGGCCTGCTCGGCAACGCCGCCGACCTCTTCGCCGAGCTGGTGACGCGCGGGATCACCCCCGACGTGGTGACCGACCAGACCAGCGCCCACGACCCGGTGCGCGGGTACCTGCCGCAGGGCTGGTCGCTGGCGCGCTGGCGGACCGCCCAGCAGGAGGCGCCGGCCTCGATCGTCGAGCCGGCGCGCCGCTCGATGGCGGCCCAGGTGCGGGCCATGCTCGAGCTGCAGCGGCGCGGCGCCGCCACCTTCGACTACGGCAACAACCTGCGCCAGCAGGCCCGCGAGGCCGGGGTGGCCGACGCCTTCGACTTCCCCGGCTTCGTCCCGGCCTACATCCGGCCGCTCTTCTGCGAGGGGAAGGGGCCGTTCCGCTGGGTGGCCCTCTCCGGCGACCCCGAGGACATCGGCGTCACCGACGAGGCGGTGAAGCGGCTGCTCCCCGGCGACGCCCACCTGCACCGCTGGCTCGACCTGGCCGGTTCGCGGATCGCCTTCCAGGGGCTGCCGGCCCGCATCTGCTGGGTCGGCGTCGAGGACCGGGCCCGGCTCGGGCTGGCCTTCAACGACCTGGTGGCGAGCGGCGCGGTCAAGGCCCCCATCGTCATCGGCCGCGACCACCTCGACACCGGCTCGGTCGCCTCGCCCAACCGCGAGACCGAGGCGATGCTCGACGGCTCCGACGCGGTCAGCGACTGGCCGCTGCTCAACGCCCTGCTGGCCACCGCCGGCGGCGCCACCTGGGTCTCGCTCCACCACGGCGGCGGCGTCGGCATGGGCTTCTCGCAGCACGCCGGCCTGGTGATCGTGGCCGACGGCACGCCCGAGGCGGCGCGGCGGCTCTCCCGCGTGCTCTGGAACGATCCGGCCACCGGCGTGATGCGCCACGCCGACGCCGGCTACCCGCTGGCTCTTCAGACGGCCCGCCGCGCCGGCCTCGACCTGCCCATGCTCCCGGAGACCGCTTGAGCGGCCCGGCCTGGGACCTGCTGCTGCGCCACGCCCGGTTGGCCACGCTGGTCCCCGGCACGCCATACGGCGAGCTCGACCGCGGCGCCCTGGCGGTGCGCGACGGCCGGATCGCCTGGCTCGGCCCCGACACCTCGCTGCCGGCCGGTGCCGTTGCGGCGCTCGAGCTCGACGCCGAGGGGCGGCTGCTCACCCCCGGCCTCGTCGACTGCCACACCCACCTGGTCCACGCCGGCCACCGGGCCGCCGAGTTCGAGCAGCGGCTCGGCGGGGCGAGCTACGAGCAGCTCGCCCGGGCCGGCGGCGGCATCCGCGCCACCGTGGCCGCCACCCGGGCCGCCAGCGAGGCCGAGCTGCTCCGCCAGAGCCGGCCGCGGCTCGAGGCGCTCTTGCGCGACGGCGTCACCACCGTGGAGGTGAAGAGCGGCTACGGGCTCGAAGTCGCCACCGAGCTCACGCAGCTCCGCGTGGCCCGCCGGCTCGGGGAGCTGCTGCCGGTCACCATCCGCGCCACCCTGCTCGCGGCCCACGCCGTCCCGATCGAGTTCGAGGGGCGCCCCGACGCCTGGCTCGACCTCGCCATCGCCGAGCTGCTGCCGGCCGCTCTCGCCGCCGGGCTGGCCGACGCCGTCGACGCCTACTGCGAGCCGATCGCCTTCACGCCGGCGCAGGTGGAGCGGCTCTTCACCGCCGCCGCCGCGCTGGGACTCCCGGTCAAGCTCCACGCCGAGCAGCGCTCCGACCAGGGCGGCGCGGCGCTGGCGGCCCGCCACCGGGCGCTGTCGGCAGACCACCTCGAGCACCTCTCCCCGGCCGGGGTGGCCGCGCTGGCCGCCTCGCCGACGGTGGCGGTGCTGCTGCCGGGCGCCTACCTGCACCTGCGCGAGACGCGACCGCCGCCGGTGGCGGCGCTGCGGGCCGCCGGCGTCCCCATGGCGGTCGCCACCGACTGCAACCCCGGCACCTCGCCGCTCGCCTCGCTCACCACCGCCATGAACCTCTCCTGCACGCTCTTCGGCCTGACCCCGGCCGAGGCGCTGGCCGGCGCCACCCGCGTCGCTGCCCGGGCGCTCGGGCTGACCGATCGCGGCCAGCTGGCGGCCGGGCTGCGCGCCGACGTGGCGCTCTGGAACGCCGACCACCCGGCCGAGCTCTCGGCCCGGCTCGGCCCCTCGTCGCTCGCCAACCGCTTCGTCGCCGGGAGACCCGACCATGCACCGACCCGCTGACCCCGCCGCCTGGAGCGCGGCCTGGAGCGGCCGCGTCGACGCCGAGGAGGGGCCGCGGGCGATCCGCTGGCACCAGGCGGTCCGGCCGCTGCTCGACGGCGCCGCCCCCGGCCTGGCGCTGCTCGGCTTCGCCTGCGACGCCGGCGTGGCCCGCAACCACGGGCGGCCCGGCGCCGCCGGTGGACCGGCCGCGCTGCGCCGCGCCCTCTCCAACCTGGCCTGGCGCCGCGTCGCCCCGGCCTGGGACGCCGGCGACGTGCTGGTCGAGGGGGACGGGCTCGAGGAGGGACAGCGCGAGCTGGCGGCGGCGGTGGCCCGGCTGCTCGACGCCGGCCACCGGCCGGTGGTGGTGGGCGGCGGCCACGAGGTGGCGGCCGGCAGCTTCGCCGGCCTGGCCGACCACCTGGCGCGGCACCTGGCCGGCAAGGGCGGTGTGCGGGCCCCGGTCGTCGGCGTCGTCAACCTCGACGCCCACCTCGATCTGCGGGCCGGGCCGGCCAGCTCCGGCACGCCGTTCCGGCAGATCGCCGAGGAGTGCGCGAGGCGCGGCTGGACGTTCCGCTACCTCTGCCTCGGCGTCGACGAGGGGTCCAACACCGAGGCGCTCTTCGACACCGCCCGCCGGCTCGGCGCCGGCTGGCGGCGCGACCGGGCCATGACGGCGGCGCGGCTCGACGAGGCGAGCGCCGAGCTGGGCGCCTTCCTGGCCACCGTCGACCGGGTCCACCTGACCATCGACCTCGACGTGCTGCCGGCGGCGGTCGCCCCCGGGGTCTCGGCGCCGGCGCCGCGCGGCGTGGCGCTCGAGGTGATCGAGGCGCTGGTCGACACCGTGGTGGCGAGCGGCAAGCTGGCGCTCGGCGAGGTGGCGGAGCTCAACCCCCGCTTCGACCCGGACGGCCAGACGGCGCGGGTGGCGGCGCGGCTGGTGGAGCAGCTGGGGCGGTAGCCCTCAGGCCGCCGCCACCAGGTCGGTTTCGCGCACCTCGACCCGGCTCCCGGCGCCGTGGTCGAGCCAGCCCTCGCCGGTGAGCCGCCCGGCCTGGTGGACGAAGAGCCGGGTCCGCCCCAGCCCGCTGCTGCTGCCGGCGTTGACCACCCGCAGCGGCCGCGCCGTCCCCCGCCCCAGCACCAGCTCGGCCGGCACGTGGCGGTGGCCGTGGAGCACCAGGTCGCAGCGCCCCTGCAGGTGGCGCAGCAGGGCCGGCCCGCGCTGCAGCTCGGCGGTGAAGGGCAGCCCGACCAGCGCCGAGAGCTGCTCCCAGACATCGTCCCCCGGGAGCCGGTGCACGTGGTGGTGGAGGAGCACCGCCACGAGCACGCGGGCCGGGGCACGATCGATGGCGGCCTCGATGGCCACGAGGTCCTCGCCGGTGAGCTGTCCGTGGGCGTCGAGCCAGCGCCGGTTGTGCGGCGCCGTCGAGTCGACCCGGACCAGGTAGAGGCCGTCGCGCAGCTCGGTGGCCACCCGCCCGCGCATCAGCAGCCGGCCGGCGTCCTCGCCGAGCCGGTCGTGGTTCCCAGGCACCACCGTGAGCCGGTCGGCCAGCGGCGCGGTGATCCTCCGGAAGGTGGCCAGCTGGTCGAGCAGCCCGCCGTCGGTCAGGTCGCCGCTCACCACCACCTGGTCGACCCGGGCCTTGACCAGCGCCTCGACCGCCCAGCGCAGCCCCTCGGCGTCGGCGTCGCTGCGGCCGAGGTGCAGGTCGGAGAGGTGGGCGAGGGTCTTGATCACGGTGGCTCCTTGGATGCGTATCTAGCTCCGCCCCGGTGACGGATCCGCGACCAGCAGCGCTCGTTTGCGTGAGGAGATGCGACGTTGCCGGTCCGTTGCGCGGCGGTGACCGGGGCGCCACCGGGCCGGCGCAGGCTGCCTCCCGAACCGAGGTCCCGACAGGACCCGGCACCGGGAGGACCCCATGGCGAGACGCGAGGTCAGGGCACTGCGCAGCGACGACTTCACCGAGCTGATGCGGCTCGAGGAGGAGGTCTTCGGCGCCGCCGGCGAGGGGGTGCTGGGCGCTTACTACGTCCGGCTCTGCTGCGAGTTCTTCGGCGAGACCTGCTTCGCGGCGCTCGAGGAGGGACGCATCGTCGGCTACGTCCTCTGCTTCGTGAAGGGGCGGGAGGCCTACTGCACCACGCTGGCGGTGGCCCCGGGGCGGCAGGGCTCGCGGGTGGCGGTCCAGCTGCTGCGGGCGCTGGTGGCCGCGCTCACCACCCGGGTCGACTCCTGCTGGTTCACGGTCAAGGAGGAGAACCTGGCGGCCCGCTCGCTCCACCAGGCGCTCGGCGCCACCGAGGTCGGCACCCGCGACGACTTCTACGGCCCCGGCGACCGGCGGCTGGTCTCGCGCATCGACCGGGCCGGCTTCGAGGCGCTGCGCGGCCGGATGGAGCGGCTCGGCCTGGTCGACCGCGAGCCGCTCATGGAGGTGGCCTGATGAGCCCCCTCGCCAGCCTCGCCACCGGCGGCGCCGGCCTGCTGCGGGCCGGCGTCCGGCTCGCCTCGACCGGGGCCACCGTCACCGTGCTGGCGGCCCGGGCGCGGAGCATCGGCCGCGCCGGGGGAAGGGCCCGGGACCGCGCCAGCACCCTGCGCGACGGCTGCCGCGCCGTGCTCGGGCACCACGGCGTCGTGGTCGCGCTCGATGGACTGCCGCCGGTCGGCCCGGCGCTGCTGGCCTGCAACCACGTCAGCTGGCTCGATCCGCTCGTGGTGGCGGCCTACGCCCCGTGCGCCCCCATCTCCAAGCTCGACGTCCGCGCCTGGCCGGTGGTCGGCGCGTTGGCGGCGCGGCTCGGCGTCATCTTCCACGACCGGGGCAGCTCGCGGTCGGCCATGAAGGTGCTGCGCGAGGCGGAGCAGGCGCTGCGCAACCAGGTGGCGCTGCTCAACTTCCCCGAGGGGACCACCTCCGACGGGTCCGGGGTGCTGCGCTTCCATCGCGGCCTCTTCGGCCTGGCCCAGCGGCTCGGGGTCCCGGTGGTGCCGGTGGCCCTCCGCTACCTGCCGGCCGACCTGGCCTGGACGGGAGACGCCACCTTCCTGCCCCACTACCTGCGGCTGGCGGCGCGGGGCCGCTCCGCCGTGCGGCTCCGGTTCGGCGACCCGGTCCCGGCCGGCGCCCACCCGACCGCCGGATCGCTCGCCGACGCGGTGCGTGCCCAGGTGGCGACGCTCCTGGAGGCGGCGTGAGCCAGCAGGCGGCGCTCGAGTACCTGGCCCACGGCCAGACCCCCTTCTTCCGGCTGCCGACCGCGCTCCGGCCCGGGGCCCTGCCGGCCGGGACCCGCGCCGTGCTGCTCGGCGTCCCCTTCGACGGCGGCACCACCGCCACGCCGGGGGCCCGCTTCGCCCCGTTCCACGTGCGGCGCGTCAGCGCCTTCGTGCAGGGCTGGCACCCGGTCCACCGGCTCGACGTCTTCGAGGGCTCGGGTGCGGTCGACGGCGGCAACGTGGTCTTCCCGCCCTTCCAGCCGGCCGCGGTGCGCGAGCGGATCGAGGCCGACGCCCTGGCGGTCCACCGGGCCGGCGCCGCCCCCTTCCTGGTCGGCGGCGACCACTCGATCGCGCTGCCGGCCCTGCGGGCCGCGGCCCGGGTCCACGGCCCGGTCGCCGTGGTCCACGTCGACGCCCACCTCGACACCAGCACCGCCGCCACCTGGGGCGAGCCGTTCCACCACGGCACCCCGTTTCGCCACGCCATCGAGGAGGGGCTGATCCTCCCCGGCCAGCTCCACCAGGTCGGGCTGCGCGGGCCGTGGGGCAGCGCCGGCGACGGGCAGATCGGGGCCGACCACGGCGCCCGCATCACCAGCGCCGACGAGCTGGCGGCCCGCGGCGCCGGCAACATCGCCGTCATGATCCGCGAGCTGATCGGCGACCGGCCCGCCTACCTCTCCTTCGACGTCGACGCCGTCGACCCGGCCTTCGCGCCCGGCACCGGCACGCCGGTCCCGGGTGGCCTCTCCTCGCGCGAGGCGCTGCAGCTGGTGCGCGGCCTGGCCGGGGTGCGGCTGATCGGCATGGACCTCTCCGAGGTCTGCCCGGCGCTCGACCACGCCGACCTGACCGCCACGCTGGCCGCCCACCTGCTCTTCGAGGGGCTGGCGCTGGTGGCGAGGTAGCGGCCCGCCGGCGCGCCGAGCCGCGCGGCTAGGGGCCGGCCGCGCCCGGGTCGGCGATGGGGGCGCTGGCGGCGCTGGGGACATCGGGGCCGCTGGCGACGATGGGGGCGCTGGCGACGTCGGGGTCGACGTCGAGGTCGGCGATCCAGGCGCGGACCAGCGTCCAGGCGACCGCCAGGATGGCCGGGCCGATGAAGAGCCCGACCACGCCGAAGCCGAGGAGGCCACCGAGCACGCCGGCGAAGATGAGCAGCAGCGGCAGGTCGGCCCCCTTCTTGATCAGGAAGGGGCGCAGCACATTGTCGATGGTCCCGACGCCGAGGCTCCAGATGAGCAGCGCCGTGGCCCAGCCGGTGGCGCCGGTGCTGTAGAGCCAGAGCACCGTCGAGAGCAGCACCAGGGTCGGCCCGAGCTGGGCGATGCAGAAGACCAGGATGAGGGCGGTGAGCAGCGCGGCGTGCGGCACCCCGGCCACCACCAGGCCGATCCCGGCCAGCCCCGTCTGCACCACGGCCGTGACCACCACGCCGAGGGCGACGGCGCGAATCGACTGGGCGGCCAGGGTGACGGCGTTCTCGCCGCGACTCCCGGCCAGGCGGCGGAAGAAGCGGCGCATCCCGGTGGCCGCCTCCTCGCCCGAGGAGAAGAGGATGGCGGCGATCACCACGGTGAGCAGGAACGTCACCAGCATCCCGCCGATGCTGCCGGCCGACCGGGCCAGCCAGGAGCCCGCCTCGCGCCCGTAGGGGGCGAGCGACTTCGCCAGCGCGCCCGGGCCGCGCTCCACCAGCTCGAGCCACTTGGCCTGGAGCCGCTCGCCGACCAGCGGCAGCTCGCCGACCCAGGCCGGCGGGGCCGGGAGCGTCAAGCTCGAGAGGTGGCGAGCCTCGTCGCCGAACTGGTCGGCGAACTCGAAGATGGTCGAGATCGCCAGGGAGATTGGGATCACCAGCAGCAGCAGGAGCAGCAGCACCATCACCGCCACCGCCGGGCCGCGCCGCCCGCCGAGCCGGCGCTGGAACCAGCGCATGATGGGCCAGGTGGAGATGGCGATCATGGCGGCCCAGACCGTCGCCAGCAGGAACGGCCGCAGCACCCAGCCGACGCCGGCGATCAGCGTCCCGAGGGCGAGCACCACCAGGAGGATGCGGGCGAGGTCCTGCTTGGGCGGGCTCGAGGTCATGGGGCCCTGAAGGTCGCCGTCCCCCAGGCGACCGTCTGCCTCGCCGCCTCGGCGCGCGGGGTGGGCGGGACCTGGTAGCGGGCCCGGAAGCGGGCGTCGTCCACCTCGAACGGCTCGTCCCACTGGTAGGCCATCTCGCGCAGCTCGCGCAGGATCGGCATGAAGAGGCCGAGCCCGCGCAGGAGCAGCGGCGACATCCGGGTCGGCGTGATCGGCCGCCCCAGCGCGGTGGCGAGGTGTCCGACCAGCGCCCGCGTCGACTCGGCCGGTTGGCAGGGGAGCATGAAGGTGCCGGTCGCCGCCGGGTCCTGCCCGAGCGCCGCCAGCCCGGCCGCCACGTCGGGGAGGAAGTGGTAGGTGTGCGGCGTGTCGAGCGGCACGATGAGCGGCGTGGCCTTGCCGGCCAGTACCCCTGGCCAGAAGCGGTCGGCGAAGAGGGTCTGCACGCCGCCCGGGCCATAGAAGTCGGCGGCCCGGCCGCTGACCGCCTGCACGTCGCCGCGCTGCACCGCCGCCGTCAGCTGCAGGTGGAGCCGGGCGCGGATCTCCCCCTTCCTGGAGCAGGGGTTGAAGAGCGTCTCCTCGGTCAGCTTGCGACCGGCCGGCCGGCCGAGCGCGTAGAGGTTGTCGAGCACCACCAGCCTGGCCCCGGCCCGCCCGGCGCCGGTCACCAGGCCGTCGAGGATGGGCGGCAGCTCGGCCGCCCACTCCGCCGAGGAGTAGGCGACGTTCATGCAGTGGTAGACGCTGGCGGCGCCGCGCACCAGCCCGGTCACGGCGGCGGCGTCGCTGGCGTCGGCCCGGGCAGCCTCGACGCCGGGGATGGAGACGGTGGCGTCGGAGCGGCGCACCAGCCGGACGCGATGGCCGGCGGCGGCGAGGTGGCGGGCCAGCAGCGGACCGACCTGGCCGGCGCCGAAGACGACGTGGAGCTGCTGGGGAGGGGTCATGCGGGGAGGATAACCCGGGGCCAGCGGGGCCGCCGCGATCAGGGCCGGATGCCGACCACCCAGCCCTCGACCAGCCAGCTGGAGAGCGCGGCGTGGGCCGCCGCGGCCGGATCGTCCCGGGTGGCGAACGCGGCGCAGATGCTGGCCAGCGCTCCGCCCCGCAGCGCCTCGGCCAGTGCTGCCGCCTCGTCGGGCGTCAGCAGGGCGTGGAAGACCTCGAACCCGGTGCGCCAGACCGCCAACGCGGCGGGGCCGGGCACGAGCGGGCCGGGCGGCTGGCCGTCCTCGAGCCGCCGCCAGAGCGGCGAAGGGTCGTGGTCGAGCTGGAGCAGCCGGAGCGACGGCGCCAGCACCAGCCCGGAGCGGGTAGCCCCCTCGGCGTCGAGCCCGGCCAGCGCCTCGGCGCCAACCGGCGCCGCAGGGGGCGCGAAGAAGGCCTCCTGGCGGGCCCACTCCAGCGCGGCCAGGTCGGCCAGGTCGAGCCGCTCCGGGTCGGGGTGGCGCCGCAGGAAACCGGCCAGCTGGCCCCCCACCTGCCCCACGTCGTGGTGCTCGGACGGGTGGCGACGCAGGTAGTCGTCGGCCAGCGCCGCGAAGGTCTCGTCGCCGAGCAGCCGGACCAGCGCCGGGTAGCTGGCGCGCAGCGCGTCGATGAGCCGGAACCGGTACATGTCGGCGTAGATGGCCACCCGCGCCGCGGCGGGGAGCGCCGGCGTGCCGGCGAAGCAGCGCTCCAGGACGCCGGCCGGCAGCGGAGCCCCGCCGGTGATCGCCTCGGCGAAGAGGGCCTGGGTCTCGGCGAGCGTCACGAGGCGAGCCTCCGGGCCCGCGCCGGGAGCTCCTCGGCCTCGATGGCTGCGGCGCGGCGGCTCTCGGCCACCACCGCCTCCAGCGAGGGGATGGCGTCGTCCCACTCGACCAGCGTCGGGACCGGCCCGAGGCGGCGCAGCGTCTCCCGGTAGAGCGACCAGACCGGCGCTGGCACCGCGTGGTCGTGCGAGTCGAAGAGGTAGGTCCCCTTGTCGGCGTGGCCGGCCAGGTGGAGGTAGCCGACCCGGTCGGCCGGGACGGCGCGCAGGTAGTCGAGCGGGTCGAAGCCGAAGTTGGTGGCGCTGACGAAGACGTTGTTGACGTCGAGGAGGATGCCGCAGCCGGTGCGGCGCGTCAGCTCGGCGAGGAACTCCACCTCGCTCATGGTCGAGTCCTTGAAGGCGACGTAGGCCGACGGGTTCTCCAGCAGCAGCGGGCGGCCGAGCCGCTCCTGCACCCGGGCGACCCGGGCGGCGACGTGGTCCAGCGCCTCTTCGGTGTAGGGGAGCGGCAGCAGGTCGTGCAGGTACAGCCCGCGGTGCGTCCCCCAGCAGAGGTGGTCGGAGACCTGCGCCGGCTCGATGCGCCGCACCAGGGCCACCAGCGCGGCCAGGTAGCGCTCGTCGAGCGGGTCGACCGAGCCGATGGCGAGCGAGACTCCGTGCAGCACCACCGGCACCTCGCCGCGCACCTTCTCGAGCACGGCGATGGGGCGGCCACCCGGCGCCATGAAGTTCTCGCTGACCGCCTCGACCCAGTCGACCGGCGGGCGCTCGGCGAGGAACCGGGCGAAGTGGGCGGTGCGAAGGCCGATGCCGTGTCCGAGGGCGGGGCGGGGGCTGGTCATGGTTGAGGTCCCGGAGCCGGCCCCTGGGCCGGCCCCGGGCTCCGGGTTGATCGATCGACTACATCTTGGCGACGACGACCTTGCCGCCCTTGTCGGTGCACTCCTTGGCCGTCTTGGTCTCGACCCAGCCCTTGCCCTTGCAGCTGTTCTGGGCCTTGCAGGAGTTGTCGGCGCCGGCGCAGGCGCCCTGCCCCTTGCAGCCGTTGATGCCGCCGCAGTTGACGGTCTTGGGGGCGTCCTTGGACTTCTCGGCGGCCTGGGCGGCGCCGGCGGCGAAGAGAGAGCAGACGGCGGCGGCGACGACGGCACCCTTCATGGCTTCACGGATCATGGTGCTTCCTTTCGGTGGACTGCGTTGGACTGCGTTGGACTGCGAGTGCGACCCGGGAGGCGCGGCGCGGGCGCCGGCTCACCTGGCCTTGGCGAAGAGCGACAGGTCGACGGTGCCCTTGACGGCCACCACCTTGGCGAGCGACTGGACGCGGGCCAGCCAGCCCTCGGTGAAGCCCGGGCCGATCCGGTAGGCATCGCGGTCGAAGCCGGCCACGGTGGCGCGGATGCGGATGGTCTTCTTCTCGCCGTAGGTGCCGGGCGGGAAGAGCAACGCGGTTCCAGTGAGCTGCTCCTTGCCGCCGTCGGCCCGGGCGCGGCCGCAGACCTTGAAGGGGATCTCGGCCGTGAAGGCGACCGCCTGCTCGGGCACCAGCACGCCGAGCTTCACGCCGCTGAAGGTCGCCTCGATGGCGCAGCCCTTCGGGTCGGACTTCTTGTTGGTGGTCCAGTCGCGGAAGTGCTCGCTCTTGGTCGGGTCGTTGTCGACGGTGATCGAGGTGAGCGGTACCTGGCAGCGCCCCGAGGCGAGGCCGGTCTTCTCGTCGAAGCTCACCGTGCAGCCGACCGCCGAGCTGACCGCGCTGATCCGCTCGCCGAGCGCGGCGTCGAAGATGGCCGAGAAGCCGCTGTTGCCGGCGTCGGGGTTGACGGTCAGCTCCTCCGCGAGCGCGGAGGCGGAACCGGGAGCGGCGAGCAGGAGGGTGAGCAGGGCTGCGGTGCGGGTCATCGGGGCGGCTCCGGTCGAGGTGGCGTGCTCATCGGCTACAAGGCAATTGACCGAGATCAAGCCAAACCGTTACAGCCGATCGCCGCCAACCCATGTGGGGCCTGCTGGAGAGGTGCCTGGAGAGGTGCCGGCCGGCGTGGAGAGGCCGGAGAGGTGCCGGACAGCGAGCGCCGGGGCGTAACAGGTGGTTGACGGCGGGCGGAGCGAGGATGATGCGGCCGGCTCATGACCCCTCCCCCGCCGCCTTCAGCCGCCACCCCGGCCGGACCTTCCGACGAGGCGGCGCTGGTGGCTCGGCTCAAGGCTGGAGACCGGGCCGCCTTTACGGCACTGGTGGGCCGCCACGGCGGCGCGCTGCTGCGGCTCGCCACCACCTTCCTGCGCGACCGGAGTGTGGCCGAGGAGGTGGTGCAGGACACCTGGCTGGCGGCCCTCGACGGGCTCGACGGCTTCGAGGGACGGGCCTCGCTGCGCACCTGGCTCTTCAGCATCCTGGCCAACCGGGCCCGGAACCGGGCGGTGCGGGAGGGGCGCAGCCTCCCCTTCTCGGCGCTCGGCGAGACGGTCGATGGACCGGCCGTCGACCCCTCCCGCTTCCGGCCTGACGGCCACTGGATCGAGACCCACGCCGGCTGGAGCGAGGAGGACCCGGAGCGGCTGGCGGCCGGGGCCGAGACCCGTGCCGCCATCGAGGCGGCCATCGCTGCCCTGCCCGACGCCATGCGCGCGGTGGTGACGCTGCGCGACGTCGAGGGGCTGGCGGCGGAGGAGATCTGTAATCTTCTCGGCCTGAGCTTGACCAACCAGAGGGTCCTGCTGCACCGGGCCCGCTGCAGGCTCCGCCAGGCGCTGGCCGAGTTGCAGCAGGGAGCGCGCTGATGCTGACCTGCAAGCAGATTGCCGAGCTGGCGGCTGTCTACGCCGAAGGGCAGCTCGACCTCGTCGAGCGGCTCCGGTTCCAGGTCCACCTCGGCCTCTGCGCCAACTGCAGGACCTGGGTGCGCCAGCTGCAGGCGACGGCCCGGGCGCTCGGCAAGCTCCCCGAGCCGGAGCTGCCCAAGGAGCTGGAGGCCGAGCTGCTGCGCCGCTTCGAGGGCTGGAAGGCGAAGCAGTAGCCGCCCGCGCCGCGCCCTCCGTCAGGTCAGATCAGGTCAGGCCAGCCCCGGCTCCTCCGGCTCGCCGTCGGCGTCGGCCGGCAGGCTCGGCAGCAGCCGGAGGGCCTCGGTGGTCGGCAGCTCCTGGACGCCCCGGAGCTTGCGCTCGATGGCGCGGCTGCGCTGGCCGACGTTGCCGAGCGTGTTGGTCGCCTCCTCCAGCTTCTTCTCCACCTTCTGGATCATGTCGCCGAACTTGCCGAACTCGGTCTTGACCGCACCGAGCACCTGCCAGACCTCGGAGGAGCGCTGCTGGATCGCCAGCGTGCGGAAGCCCATCTGCAGGGCATTGAGGTAGGCCGCCAGCGTCGACGGCCCGGCCACGGTGACCCGGTACTCGTGCTGCAGCGAGTCGGCGAACCCGGGGCGACGCACCACCTCGGCGTAGAGCCCCTCGGTCGGCAGGAAGAGCAGGCCGAAGTCGGTGGTCTGCGGGGGGTGGATGTACTTGTCGCGAATGTCCTTGGCGCACCCCTTGATGCGCGTCTCCAGCGCCTTGCCGGCCGCCTCCACCCCGGCGGCGTCCCCCTTCTCGGAGGCCTCGACCAGCCGCTGGTAGTCCTCGGTCGGGAACTTGGCGTCGATGGGGAGCATCACTTCCCCCTCACCCTGGCCGTGTCCAGGGAACTTGACGACGTACTCGACCCGCTCGCCCGAGCCGGGCTTGGGCGCCACGTTGGCGGCGTACTGGTCGGGCGAGAGCATCTGCTCCAGCAGCGCGCCGAGCTGCACCTCGCCCCAGGTGCCGCGGGTCTTGACGTTGGTGAGCACCTTCTTGAGATCGCCGACGCCGGTGGCCAGCGCCTGCATCTCGCCCAGCCCGCGCTGCACCGCCTCGAGCTGCCCCTGCACCAGCTTGAAGGACTCGCCGAGCCGCTTCTCCAGCGTCCCCTGCAGCTTCTCATCGACGGTCTGGCGCATCTGCTCCAGCTTCTCGGCGTTCTCCTTCTGCAGCCCCTCCAGCCGCAGCTCCAGCGTCTTGCGCAGTTCCTCCTGCCGCTTGGCGTTGGAGTCGGTGAGCTACTGCAGCCGGGCCCCGAACCCGTCGAGCGCCTCGCGCTGCAGCCGGGACATGTCGACCAGCTGGGCCTGCACCTCGTCGCGCTGCCGCTTG
This sequence comes from Anaeromyxobacter sp., assembly GCA_031388695.1. Lineage (GTDB taxonomy): Bacteria > Myxococcota > Myxococcia > Myxococcales > Anaeromyxobacteraceae > JADKCZ01. The sequence goes on from JANMRY010000011.1 coordinate 33,991, forward strand.
GCCTCGGCCGCGGTCAGCTCGCGGAGCCGCCCGGCGTCGGCCGCCATCGCCTCGCGCTGCCGCTGCGCCTCCTCGGCCGCCTCGCCGCGCCCCCGCCCCAGCTCGTCGCGCAGGCTCCGCTCGGTCTTCTCGACGTTCCGGTCGAGCAGGTCGAGCCGCTCCAGCAGCGCGGCGCGCACCGTGGCGGCGACGCGCCCCGGGACCAGCAGGAGAACGGCGGCGGCCGAGGCGGCCACGGCGACCAGGAGGATGAGGGTGGAGAGGTCCATGTGACCCCAGTGTAGCGAGGGGTCGGACACTGGCCTTCCGGGCATGCTTGGCCGCCTCAGAGCGCCGGCGTCGGCAGCTTCCCGCCGACCAGGAACGCCTGGCGCGGGAAGACCACCCGCTCCAGCTCGACGACCCCCTGCCGGCGGTACTCGACCTCCTCCTGGAGCGTGACCGTGCAGAGCCAGCTCTGGGCCGGCCTGAGCGGGCTCTTCGAGGCGAAGGCGGACGGCGTGAAGAGGGCGACGCAGAGGCCATCTTGGGGGCAGCGGGCCGAGCGGTAGCGGACCGCCTCGATGCCCTCCTCCCGCATCTCCGCCCCGAGCCGCTGCGGCTCGGCGTAGTCGGTCGGCGAGGCGAGCTGCGCCTCCCAGGCGAGGAACGGCGGCCGGGTCAGGTCGATGGCCCGGCCAGTGGCGACGCTGGCGCGAAAGGCGGTCACCGCGATGGTGTTGGGGAGCAGGTCGGCCGCGCTGCCGGCGAAGAAGAGCCGTCGGTAGTAGGCATGCTCGGCCTGCGCCGTCGGGAGCGCCTCGGCGCCGTACCAGAGGCCGCGCTGGTACCGAGGCCCGAAGCGGGAGCCGTGCCGGAGCGGCGGGTAGCGGAACGGCGTGGCGAGCAGGGCGTGGAGCCCGGCGAACTCGCGCCCGGCCGGCAGCGGCGGCTTGGCGTCGTCGAGCAGCTGCTCGAGCAGGTCGTGTTCGGCCGCGGAGTCGACCAGCGCGCGGGTCGAGAGCAGGTGCTGCCCCTCGACGACGCGCCACGGCCGGCCCTCCAGCCGGATCGCCCTAGTTCTTCCCGCGCAGCGCGTCCAGATACTGCGTGACATGGACCAGCCCTTCGACGGAGGGGAGCAGGCGGGCCGGGACCTGGCCGAGGTGGGCGTTCTCGGCCTGGAGCCAGCGGCGGCAGCTCTCGGCGTCGCCGAGCAGGGCGGCGAGGCTGCGGTACATGCGCAGGAAGAGCAG
>JANMRY010000029.1:0-7933 GCA_031388695.1 Anaeromyxobacter sp.
GCGACCATCATCTTCCCCCACCCGCTGCTCCTGGTCATCGCCATGAGCGTCGGCCAGGGGATCGCCATCATGTCGCTCGCCCTCTACCTGCTCGGCGTGGCGCTCGACCTGCAGACGCAGGGGGGCGCCTACATCCCCTACGAGGAGCCGGCGGCCGAGGAGCCGGCGCCGGTCGAGGGGGGCGGGACGCCACCGGCGGCTTGACGTCGCCGTGGCTGCTGGCAGCCGGCCCTGACCCCGGGCCTCAGGTCTCCGCGCCTCAGCCGAAGAGCCGCTCGGCCACCGCGCTCTGCAGCTCGAGGCCGCGGCTGGTCAGCACCAGCCGCCCCCGGCGCACCACCGCGAGCCGGCGGCGGCGCAGCGCCGCCACCTCGGCGGCCTTCCCCGGCGCCACCAGCGCCAGCGGGATGCCGCGCACCGTCCGCAGCCCGAGCATGAGCCGCTCGTTCCGGTCGGCGCTGGCGTCGAAGCGATCCTCCTCGCCGGTCGGGAGCCTGCCGGCCTCGACCGCGCCGAGCCAGCCGTCGGCGTCGCGCAGGTTCTGCCAGCGCACCCCGCCCGCCTCGCCGCGCAGGCACCCGGCCGCGCCGGCCCCGAGGCCGAGGTAGCTCTCGCCCTCCCAGTAGAGCCGGTTGTGGCGCGACTCGAAGCCGGGCCGCGCGAAGTTGGAGAGCTCGTAGCGCCGCAGCCCGAGCCGGCGCAGCGCGGCCCGGGCGGCCCTGGCCTGGGCCAGCGCCTCCTCGTCGCCGGGGAAGGCGAGCCGGCCGCTGCGGGCGGCTCGCGCCAGCGGCACCTCCTCGGCCATCACCTCCGGGTCGAGGGTGAGGGCGTAGGCCGAGACGTGGACGGCGCCGCAGCCCACGGCGCGGGCGGCGTCGGCGGCGGCGATGGCGACCGAGGAGCGGCGCCCGGCCTGGATGAGATCGACGCTGACGTTGGGGATGACGCCGGCGGCGGTGGAGATGGCGCGGGCGGCGGTCTCGCCGTCGTGGCGCCGCCCCAGCTGGGCCAGCACGCCAGGGTCGAACGACTGCACGCCGATCGAGACCCGGTTGACGCCGGCCTCGCGCCAGGCGAGCAGCCGCTCCCGGTCGCAGGACTCGGGGTTGGCCTCGATGGTCACCTCGGCGCCGGCCGGCAGGGCGCAGCGGGACCGCACCGCGGCCACCACCGCCGCCACCTCGTCGGTGGCCCAGCGCGACGGCGTGCCGCCGCCGAGGAAGAGGCTGGCGCAGTCGAGCGTCGCGAAGTCGCCGTGGCGCAGCGCCAGCTCGGCCAGCACCGCCGCGGCGTAGCGGCCGCCAGCCGGGACCGGCCGGGTGGTCACCGCGAAGTCGCAGTACGGGCAGCGGTGGGCGCAGTAGGGGAAGTGGACGTAGACGCCGAAGGGGCGGGCCATGGCGCCGGTTCCGGCCTACTGGAGCGCGCCGAGGCGCGAGCCCCGCAGCACCACCGGCAGCACCTCGCCGCTCTCGATGATCGCCATGTGGGGGTGCTGCGACTTCAGGTGAACGAGCCGGGCGGCGCGGGCCTGGGCGTCGAGGCCGGTCTCGGGCGGCGGCACGGCCGGCAGCGAGAGGGCGCCGGGGAAGGTGGCGGCCAGCGCCTCGGCCGCCGGGAGCGTCTCGTCGGAGACCAGCACCAGGCGGCGGCCGCCGTTGCCGAGCAGCCAGCCGCGGAGCTGCGCCTCGCCGCGGTAGAGCCCGTCGAGCAGCAGGATCTCCTCCAGCCGCGGGTGCGAGAGCCAGGAGAGGATGGGGCGGAAGGCGCCGGAGTGGCCCATCACCACCAGCGGGCCGGGCGGGACCTTGAGGCCGGAGCGCTGGAAGGTCTCGGCCAGCAGCTCCTCGAGGTCGGGCCAGACCCCCTCCTCGCCGTTCCAGGCCGGGGCCTCGGCGGCGATGAAGAGGGCGTTGCGCCCCGAGGCGGCGAACTGCTCGGCCAGCCGGTGGTCGGTCACCGCCTGGTCGACGGTGGTGTAGTAGCCGTGCAGGTAGAGGCAGGTGCCGGCGTCGCGGGCCCGGTAGCCGGCCGGGCGCCAGACCCAGACCGTGCCGCGCGCGGTCCCGATGCGCCAGGTGGCGCCGCCGGCGGCGACCCCGGTCTCCACCTCGCCGACGCCGAGCAGCCGGACCGGGGTCTGCGACCAGGGGGCCAGGGATCGGTCGGGCGGGGCGAAGGGGTCGAGGCTCTGCGTCGCCTGCGGCCGGGGCGGCAGCGGCGTGGCGGTGGGCGGCGAGGTCGGGCCGGTGGCCGGCCCCTGCGGCGCGGCGCAGCCGAGGGCGACGACGACCGCGAGGAGGGCTCCGACCCGGCGCATGCCGCCCTACTTGGCCGCCTTGCGCGTCACCAGCAGGTGGTACCGGCCGGCCGGCTTCTCGCCGTCCTTGAGCCCGTCGATGTAGCCGTAGCGGAAGGGGAGCTTGCGCACCGGCTGCGAGGCCCAGAGCGTCTTGAACTGGGCGTTGATGTTCTCGTCGGCCTCGAGGAAGGAGACCTCGAAGCTGCCCCAGGTCTCCTGCGTGAAGCCGGCGGCGGTGGCCCAGCGGGGCGGGATGCCGGTCGAGTCGGAGATCATCAGCGTCATGTGGCCGAGCAGGTACTTGCGGACCCGGGAGAAGTCCTCGCGCCAGAGCAGGTAGGAGGCGGCCTTGGTCATGGCCGCGATGGGCCCCTTGCCGTCGAGCCAGGCGATGATCCCGGTCTTGGCGATGGCCGGGTCGGAGAGGTCCCAGGCGATGTGGCGGTGGACGCGCGCCGCGGTGGCCGGGTCCTCGCCCTTCTTCACGAAGGTGAGCTCCGAGTTGGAGAAGGCCATGGAGAAGTCGGGCTCGGTCCACTTGCCGCGCAGCAGCTTGGCCTCCTGCCCCTGCAGCGCCGCGATCTCGCCGGCCGTGAAGTAGTGGAGCGTGCCGTCCTTCTCGATTTTGAAGTACCTGAGGCCGACCGGCTCGAAGCCGTGGATGGCGAGCGCGGTGAGGAAGAAGGCGAGCTGGCCGGGGATCTCGCCGCGCTGCCCCTTCATGAGGTTCTCGGTCTTGGAGTCGGAGGCGTAGAGCAGGCCGCTGGAGGTGGCGCGGATCAGCTCCAGCGAGTCGGCCAGCAGCGCCCTGGTGGTGATGGCGGAGAGGCGGCGCGGGTCGCCGGAGTGCTCCAGCGACATGGTGGTCAGGTCGCGGGCGTCGGGGTAGGTGGTGAGCGCCGAGACGAGGTCGCCGCCGCCGAACGGGTAGACCACCGTGGTGGGCGTGCCGGCCGGGCGCAGCCTGGCGAGGAACGGCCCGGCCAGCGGCAGGTAGCGGTCGCGGTAGGCGGCGATCGCCTTCGACTGCTTCTTGCAGTAGGCGGCCACGGTCGGCTCGTCGAAGCCGTGGGGCAGGGGGCCTTCGCCCTGGCAGGTGACGGTCCGCATCAGGGCGCGGGCCTCGGCGACGAAGTCGGCCGGCGGCTCGGCGGCGGCGGGCTCGGCGGCGAGGAGGGCCAGGACGACCAACTTGGAGAGCGCGGCGGTCATGGCGCTCATGTACCATGCCGCCGTGCGCTCCGCCTCCAAGCTCCCCAAGCTCCACCTCGCCTCCGGCGTCGGCATGGTCGCCGCCAACATGATCGGCGCGGGCGTCTTCCTCTCGGCCGGCTTCATGGCCCAGGACATGGGCCCGGGACAGATCCTGCTGGCCTGGGTGGCCGGCGCCGTCCTCGCGCTCTGCGGCGCCGTCGCCTACGGCGCGGTGGCCCGGCTGGTGCCGCGCTCCGGCGGCGAGTACCGCTACCTCTCCGAGCTGCTCCACCCGGCGGTCGGCTACCTGGGCGGCTGGGCCTCGCTGCTGGTCGGCTTCTCGGCGCCGGTGGCCATGGACGCGCTGGCGGCCGGTGCCTTCGCCAGCACCATCGTCCCCGGCCTCCCGCCCACCTGGGTCGGCGCCGCCTTCGTGGTGCTGCTGACCGGCTTCCACGCCGTCGGCTTCCGCGCCAGCGCCCGCACCCAGAACCTGCTGGTGGTGGTCAAGGCGCTGCTGCTGGCCGGCTTCGTCGGCGTCGGCCTCTTCCTCGGATCGCGCGGCTGGCCCACCTGGACGCCGCCCCACGCCGAGGCCGGCTTCCCCATCGGCCCGTTCGCCAGCTCGCTCTTCTACATCGCGCTGGCCTTCTCCGGCTGGAACGCCGCCATCTACGCCGCCGAGGAGTTCGAGGACCCGGCCCGCACCGTGCCGCGCGCGATGATCATCGGCACGCTGCTGGTGGCCGCCCTCTACCTGCTGGTCAACTGGATCTTCGTGGCCAACCTCGACCCGGCCACCGCCTTCTTCACCGTCACCGGCGAGAACGGCACGCTCGGTCACGCCGTCATGGCCCGCCTGCTCGGCCCGGCCGCCGGCGTGGCCTGGTCGGCGGCCACCGTGCTGGTCTTCCTCTCGGCCATGTCGGCGATGATCTTCCTCGGGCCGCGCGTCTACTCGGCCATGGCCACCGACGGCTTCCTGCCCGGCTTCCTCAAGGCCAGCCCCGAGGGCCACCCGCCGCGCGCCGCCATCCTGCTGCAGGGGGCGATCACCCTGGTGATCATCTTCACCCAGGGGCTGCGCGAGACGCTCGGCCAGGTCGGCGCCATCCTGGTGCTCTTCGCGGCGCTGGTGGCGCTCGGCCTGGTGGTGGCGCGGGTGCGCGGCATGCAGCCGACGCCGTCGAAGCGGGCCGTGGTGGCGGCGGTGATCTACGTGGTCTCGTCGGCCTGGATGTTCTGGAAGGGCTTCGGCGACCAGCCACGCACCCTGCTCGGGGTGGCGGTGGTGGCGGTGATCGGCGTGGCCGCCTGGGCGCTGTCGCGGCGGTCCAATCGCGCTGGCGCCGCCGCCTAGAGGCAGACGCCGGTACCGGCAGCGCCCCCCGGTCCGTTGGGCTGGACCACGCAGGCGCCCTGGCCGGCGCAGGTCGAGTCGAACCAGGTCCCGGCGCTGGTGCAGATGCGGATGTCGCCGGGGGCCGCCGTGCCGGTGTTGCAGACCAGCGTGCCCGGCGTGATGGCGGCGTTCTTGTCGTCACAGTCGTTGTTGAGCGTGGAGTAGCCGGCCGCGCCGGAGCAGAGGAAGATCGGGGTCCCGCCGGTCACGCCGTACCCGTCGCGGTCGAAGTCGAGGTAGAGCGGCAGGCTGACGCCCTCGTCGGTGGCGCCGTCGCAGTTGTCGTCGAGGCCGTTGCAGATCTCGGAGCCATTCGGGTTGACCGAGACCCGGGTGTCGTCGCAGTCCTGCCCGCAGTTCCCGGGGCCGTTGCAGCAGGCGGCCGACTCGAAGCCGTCGGCGTCGGCGTCCACGCCGTAGGTGGCGTCGTTGCAGTCCTCGTCCTTCTGGTTGCAGACCTCGGTGGCGCCGGGATAGCGCGCCGGGTCGTTGTCGTCGCAGTCGGTCCCGCCACAGCCCGACGAGACGTGGCCGTCGGAGTCGGCGTCGACCTGGGCCAGCTCGCAGACGTCGTCGGTCTCGTTGCAGACCCCCGGTCCGCAGAGGCCGTTGAACGCGGAGCAGTCTCGCGCCGTCCGCACGCAGGCGGTGGTCCTGCCGCCCATGGCCTGGCAGGTCTCCACGCCGGTACAGAAGAGGCCATCATCGCACTCGGCGTCGTTGACGCAGCCGATGCTCAGGACCTCGGCGCCGCCGCAGCCGGCCAGCGAGGTGAGGGCGATCACGGCGAAGGGGGCGAGGCGCATGGGCACTCCGTGGCACGAGGCTGGGGGTGGCGAGAGCCTAGGCCCCCGCACCGGGGATAGCCAGCCCACTCAACTCCGGGTGAGGTCGTACCGGGTGAGGTCGTACCGGCCGTGGAGGCGGCGCTGACGCGCTGCGGCGGCGGTGCTCATGGCCCGGCGGACCAGTGGCCAGACGGTTCAGCCCGGCGGGACTACGTCCCCCCCAGCCTGGCGGTCAGGTCGCGGTTCTTCTGCGTGTAGCGGGCCACCTCGCCGTTGAGGAACTCGTTCTCGTCGCGCAGGTCGTCGAGCTCGGTCTCCAGCTCGGCGAAGCGGGCCTGCAGCGAGGCCACCACGGTGGCGTCGATGGGCGCCGCCGGGGCCCCGGCCCCGGCCTTGATGGCCGCCTCCAGCTCGCCGATGCGCCGCTTGAGCTGGTGCTCGATCTTGGCGCGCCCCTCGAGGTGGCGCTCCAGCTCGGCCGCCGTGCCCTTGACGCGCGCCAGGTCGGCGGCGTGGCGCTTCTCGGCCTGGGCCGCCCCCTCGCGGAAGGTGTTGCGGGCCTGCTCGGCGGCCAGCCGCTCACGCTGCATCTCGGTGCGCGCCACCGCGGCCGCCTGCTCGGCGTCGCCCAGCTTGCGCGCCACCTGGGCCGCCTCGCCCTCCAGCCGCCGCACCTCCGACTGGAGCTGCCCGGTGTCGATGGAGAGCCGCTCCGCCAGCCTGGCCCGCTCGCTGGCCGCCGCCTGGGCGGCCCGCGACGAGGCCTCGGCCGCCTGGGTCCGCTGCTGCACCAGCTCCTTGAGCGCCGGCAGCTCCTTGCGCAGCTTGACCGCCTCGGCGGCCACCGGCTCGAGCGGCGCCAGCCGCGCCACCTCCAGCTCGAGCCTGGCCACCCGCTCGCGACCCTCGGCGTCGTGGCTCCGCAGCACCTCGAGCTCGGAGGCCAGCCGCCGCGCCTCGGCCTCGGCCTCGGCGGCGCGGTGGACGGCGTCGGCCCGCCCGCTCTCGGCGCGCGCCAGCTCGCCTCGCACCCCCTGGGCGGTGGCCTTCCCGGCCTCGATGGCGCCGGCCTGCTCGGTGACGCGGGAGCGCTCGGCCTCCAATTCGGCCTCGCGGGCCGAGAGCGACTGCTCGGCGTCGCCGGCCCGGGCCAGCGCCGCCTCCAGCTCGGCGCGGACCTGCGCCAGCGCGGCGTCGAGCTCGGCGCGGGAGGCCTCGCTCTGGGCCAGCTGCTGCTCGGCCATCTCGGCGCGGGCGGCCTGCTCGGCCAGCTCGCCTGCGGTCACCCGGGCCCGCTCCTCGACCTCGGCGAGGCGGGCCTCGAGCGAGGCCTGGGTCTCGGCCGCCTGGCGCGCCGCCGCCTCGGCCGCCTCCTCGACGTCGGCCAGCCTGGCCGCCGTGGAGGAGAAGCGCTGCTCCAGCTCGTCGCGCTCGGTGGCCAGCTCGACCAGCTGGGCCGAGGCCGCCTCGGCCGCGCTCCGGGCCGCCTCGCGGTCGGCCTGGCGCTCGGCGTCGAGCTGCAGCAGCGCCGCCGCCTGGTCGGACTCGGTCCGCACCCGGGCCTCCTCGGCGGCGGCCCGCTCTTCGGCCCGGTCGGCGGCGATGGCCTGCAGCTCCTTGACGTGCCCCTCCTGGGCCTCGGCCAGGGCCCGCTCCACCTCGGCGCGGGCGGCGTCGGCCTCGGCCACGCGGGTCGACCACTGCTGCTCGGCCTTCTCGTGCTCCTGCATCGTCTCCGAGAGCACCTCGGAGAGCGACTGGCGGGTGGCGTCGACCTCGTCGACGCGGCGAGCCAGCTCGGCGCGCTGGGCGGTGGCGGCGGCGAGCTCCTGGGCCGTCTCGCCGAGCCGGGCCTCGAGCGAAGCGACCTGGCTGACCCTGGCGGCCAGCGTGGCGCGCAGCTCCTCGCCGTCGCCGATCAGCTGGGCCGCCTCGGTCTTGAGCTCGCCGATCGCCTCGCGCAGCCTCGGCATGTAGGCGTCGCGCACCCGGAGCCGGTCGCGGAAGTACTCGAGCTTCTCCTCGGGCGTCCCCTTGGGCGGCGGCGGGTCGCGCGGCCATTCGCCGAGCAGCTCTTCGGCCCGCACGCCGGCGGTCTTGAGCCGCGCCGGAGGCGCCGTCGCCGCCTGCAGCACCACGGTGGGGCGGGGCGGAGGTGCCGCCGGGCGGGGTGGCGGAGCAGGCGAAGGGAGCGGCACGGCCTGCTGCTGTCCCGTGGGAGCGGCGGGCGCCGGAGGGCGGGCGCCG
>JANMRY010000032.1:0-8442 GCA_031388695.1 Anaeromyxobacter sp.
CTTCGGCCTGGTCGGCACCGGCGTCAACGGCGTGGCCCCGGGCAAGCGGCCGCTCTCCTCGATGGCGCCGACGCTGGTCTTCGACGCCGAGGGGCGTGTGGTGCTGGCGGTCGGGGCGCCGGGCGGGGCGACCATCCCCTCCACGGTGGCGCAGGTGATCATGCGGGTGCTCGGCGACGGCATGGCGCTCGACCAGGCGCTCGGGTCGCCGCGCCTCCACCACCAGTGGCCGCCGGACCTGGTGCTGGTCGAGCCGTTCGGCCTCGACGCCGCCTCGGCCGAGGCGCTGCGGGCGCGGGGTCACCAGCTCAAGTTCCTGAACCGACCGTTCGGCAACCCGCAGGCGGCCGCCATCGACTGGGCCACCGGGCTGCGGTGGGCGGCCAGCGAGCCGCGGTACGAGGGGGCGCCGGCCATCCCCTGAGGGGGCCGTGACCGCGCTCCCTCGTTTTCCCGTCCCGTTTTCCCGTCCCAGAGTAGTTCGCAGGTCCCGCGCTCCCCGTCCCGCTCCCCGTCCCGCTCCCCGTCCCGCTCCCCGTCCCAGAGTAGTTCGCAGGTCCGCGGCGCGGACCGACCGGCCGCGGCGCGGACGGCGGCGCACCACCCCGGCCGAGATTCTCCAGCGGTTTCGCGGCACCCTGCCGGGCACGCCGGTTGCTCCTCCTGCTCCCCGGAGGAACCACCATGAGCCGAGTCGAGTCGATCACCGTCGCGCCGACCACCGAGCGCAAGACCGTGCCGGGCCGCTTCGAGGCGGCGCTGCAGGGGGCCACCCGGGCGCTCGCCTCGGGCGTGGTCGGCACCGTCGAACTGGCCGCGCCGGCCGTCCCGTTCGGCAACGTCCTGGCCGGCGCCATCCGCGGTGGGCTGCAGGGGGGCGGCGGGGCTGCGGCCGGGCTGGCCGCAGGCGGGGGCGGCGCTGGCGGGGTCGGCGCGCGCTTCGGCGGGAGCGCACTCGGCGGCGGCGCGGTCGGAGCAACCACGCCGGGCGACCTGCTCGAGGCGACCCGGGCCATGCAGCAGGAGGCCCAGGCGATGAACCTGCAGTACCTGCAGCTCCAGGAGCGGATGCAGCAGGAGAGCCGGGAGTTCACCACCCTCTCCAACGTGATGCGCGTGAAGCACGACACGGCCCGCTCGGCCATCAGCAACATCCACTAGGCGCCGCCATGGCCATCCCGCCCATGCCACCCATCGCGCCTGCGGCGCTCTCCGCCCCCAGCCCGACCGGCCCCGCCAGCGGCGGTGCCCGGTTCGATGCTCGGCTCGAGGCCCGGTTCGAGGCGCGGCTCGAGGCCCGGCTCGAGGCCCGGGTGGAAGCCCGACTCGAGCCCCGGCTCGCCACGCCGACCCGAGCGGCCGGCCCCGACCGCCCCGCCGCCCGGCTGGCCGAGGCGCTCCGCTCGCTCGAGGGGGCCCAGACCAGGCTCGACCGCGTGCTCGATGCCGCCCGGGCCGGGCGCACCTTCACGGCCGGTGAGCTGCTGGCGCTCCAGGCCGACGCCTACCGCTTCACCCAGACGCTCGACGTGGCCGGGAAGCTGGTCGAGCACGGGGTGCAGTCGGTCAAGCAGGCGGTCAACGCCCCGGCCTGAGCGAAGGCGACCATGACGACCCGGCTCTCGCTCGCCCCGCTCGCCCTCCTCGCCCTGCTGGCGCTGGCCGGCTGCGGCCAGGAGCCGCTGCTCCACGACCTCGGCGAGCGGCAGGCGAGCGAGGTGCTGGTGGCGCTCGACGAGGCCGGGCTCCAGGCCCGCAAGGACCGGCAGGAGGGGACCGAGCCGGCCTGGACCATCACCGTGGGCCGCGGTGAGGCCGGCGCGGCGCACCGCGTGCTGGCGGCCCGGCAGCTGCCGCGGGCACGGCCGCAGGGGCTGGGAGAGGTCTTCGGGGCCGGTGGCATGGTGCCGACCCCGGTGGAGGAGCGGGCCCGCTGGCTCCACGCTCTCTCCGGCGAGCTGGCGAGGAGCGTCGAGGCGCTCGACGGCGTGGTCGAGGCCCGCGTCCACCTCGGGCTGCCGTCAGAGGATCCGCTCCACCCGGGGCTGCGCGCCGCGCCGCGTGCCGCCATCCTCGTCAAGTGCCGGCCGGCCTCCTGCGCCGCGCTGCGCGAGCTGGAGCCGGGGCTGCGACAGCTGGCGGCCGGCGCGGCCGAGGGGCTCTCGCCCGAGGCGGTGGCGGTGGTGATCGCCGAGGCGGCGGCGCCGCCGGCGCTGGCCCAGGCCCGGGCGCCGAGGTGGCGATGGGGGCCGCTGCTGGCCGGCCTGGCGGCGCTCGGCGCGGCCAGCCTTGCCACGCTCGCCTGGCGGGAGCGGCGGCGCGCCGCGGAGCGGTCGTGACCGGGCGGCAAGCACGGCTGGTGGCGCTGGCGGTGACCCTGGCGCCAACGCGGGCCACCCGGCTGCTGGAGCGGCTCGAGGAGGAAGGGGCCGAGGAGGCGCGCCGCCAGGCCGCGGCGCTGGCCACCGCCCCCCGCCGTGCCCGGCTCGGGGCGCTGGCCGCCGCGCTCGCCACGGCGCCGACGGAGGGCGGGGCACCGGCCGGTCCGCTCCCGGACCACCCGCTGCTGCGCCGGCTCGAGCTGGAGCGGCGCTGCAGACCGGCCGCCGCGCGGACCCTGGTCCGCGGCGCGACCACTCCCCGCGGCGCAACGCCCCTGCATCCGGCCGCTTCGCGACGGCACGGCGCGTGAAGTGGAGCCTGCCCATGGCCCTCCCCTTCGAGCTCCCGGCCGTCTCCCGCGGCTTCGCCGTCCTCGACCCGTGCGCCCGCGCCACCGGCGCCGAGGTGGCCGCGGCGGCCGCCCGAGCCCTCACCGACCTGCTCGGCGTCGAGGTGACCCTCACCGGCAGCGCCCGGCCGGTGGCCGCCGCGCCGGCTCGCCCGCCGCTGGTGCTCCCCGTCGAGCTCTCCGCGCTGCCGGGCACAGCGCTGCTCGAGGTCGAGCCGGGGCTGGTGTCGCGCCTCGTGGCGCTGGTCTCGGGCTCCCCTGCACCGGCCGCCGGTGCCACCGAGCTCACCCCCATGGAGACGTCGGCCCTCGACCTCATGGTGCTGGCGGCGCTCGACGGGGCGGCCGAGGTGACGCCGATTCCCGAGCTGCTCGCCCCGCGCCTGGTGCGCGACGCGCCGGCGCCACCCTCCCCGCTCGCCATCGACCTCCTGCTCGAGGCCGGCCCGGTGCGAGGCCGCGCCCGGCTGCTGCTGCCGCCCGCCGCGGTCGAGGCGCTGGCCGGGCCTCCAGAGCTGCAGGAGCCGCTCACCGCCTTCCCGCTCTTCGCCTCGCTGCGCGGCGGGAGCGCGCCGCTGCGCCCCGAGGAGCTGGAGGCGCTGGCGCCGGGTGACGTGCTGCTGGCCGACGCGCCTCCGGAGGAGCGCCTCCGCCTCTGCTTCCCCGGCGGCTTCACCGCCCTCGGCCGCGTCGCCGGCGGCGCCTTCCTCGTGGAGAGGACCACCATGGAGAATCCCCTCGAGCAGGTCCCTGTCCTCGTCGAGATCGAGCTGGCCCGGGTTCCGCTCACGCTGAGCGACCTGGCCCGCCTCTCGCCCGGCTCGACCCTGCCGGTCCAGCTCGACCGCCGCGGGCTGGTGACGCTGCGGATCGGCGAGCGGCCGCTGGGGCGCGGCGAGCTGGTCGAAGTCGACGGCGCCGTCGGCGTGCGCATCCTCTCGCTGGAGGTGCAGCCGTGACCGCCCGGCTGCTGCGCGCTCCGCCGCTGGCGCTGCTGCTCACCGCGGCGGCCGCCTGCGCCGCGCTGGCGTTGCTCCCCGGTGAGCTCGGTCCGGTGGCGGCCCGCGCCGGGCTGCTCTGCCTCGGGCTCGGGGCCGCGCTGCTGCTGCTGCGCCGCCGCGCCGCCGAGGTGCCCACTCCGCGCCTCCGGGTCCTCTCGCGCGCAGGGCTGGCCCGCGACGCCTCGGTGGTGCTGGTCGAACTCGACGGCCGCCCGCTGCTGCTCGGCGTCGGGCGTGACGGCGTGCGGCTCCTCTCCGAGCCGGGCCGGATGCGGCCTGAGGTGGAGCCGTGATCGCGCTCCCCGCCCCCGGACCGCTGGCGGCCCGCCCGGCCGACTGGCTGCTGCTGCTCGGCGCCACCGCGCTGGTGCCGGTGCTGCTGGTCACCCTCACCTCCTTCCTGAAGATCTCGGTGGTCCTCTCGGTGCTCCGCTCCGCCCTCGGGGCGCCGCAGGTGCCGCCCACCACCGCCGTCACCGGGCTGGCGCTGGTGCTGACGCTGGCGGTGATGGCCCCGGTCGGCGAGGCGGCCTGGGCGGCGGCGCGGGCGGTGCCGCCCGGTGGCGACGGCGGGGCGCTGGCGGCCGGGGCCCGGGCGCTGGTGCCGCTCAAGGCCTTCCTGCTCCGCTTCGCCCGCGCCGACGACCGCGAGGCCTTCCTCGATCTCGCCCGGCGGCTCCGCCCCGGACCGGCCGCCGAGCCGCCCGGCGACGACGACCTGGCGGTGCTGGCGCCGGCCTTCATGGTCTCCGAGCTGCGGCGCGCCTTCACCATCGGCTTCCTGGTCTTCCTCCCCTTCCTGGTGGTCGACCTGGTGGTGGCCAACGTGCTGCTGGCGCTCGGGCTGACCCAGCTCTCCCCCACCTCGGTGGCGCTGCCGCTCAAGCTGCTGCTGCTGGTGGCGGTCGACGGCTGGCGCCTCCTGGCCCGGGGGCTGGCGCTGGCCTACGCGCCGGGGCAGGGGCCGTGACCGCCACGATCCTCCACCTCGGGCGCGAGGCCCTGCTGCTGGCGCTGCTCCTCTCGGGGCCGCCGCTCGGCGCGGCGCTGCTGGTCGGGCTCCTGACCGGGCTGCTGCAGGCCGCCACCCAGCTGCAGGAGCACGCCCTCGGCGCCGTGCCGCGCATCGTCGCGGTGATCGCGGCGCTGCTGGTCACCGCCCCCTGGATCGGCGGCCGGATGGCCCGCTTCGCCGCCGAGGTGCTGGCGCTGGCGGCCGGAGGCGTGCCGTGAGCGGCGCGGCGCTCGAGGCCGGCGGGCTGTCCGCCCTGCTGCTCCACGCGCTGCGGCTCATGCCGGTGGCGGCCCTCTCTCCCTTCCTCGGTGGCCCGCTGGTCCCCGGCCCGGTCCGGATCCTGCTGGCGGCCGGGCTCGGGGGCGCTGCGTGGCAGCTGACCGGGGCCCGGCCGGTGGCTGCCGAGGGGCTGGCCCTGGCGGTGCTGGCGGCCCGCGAGCTGGCCATCGGCGCCGGCCTGGCGGTGGTGCTGGCCGCCCCGCTCGAGGCGGCGCGGGCGGCCGGCCGGCTCGCAGACACCGTCCGCGGCGCCACCCTGGCCGAGCTCCACGTGGCACCGCTGCGCCAGCGCGAGACGGCGCTGGGCGACCTGCTGGTGCAGCAGCTCATCGTGCTGGCGGCGATTGGCGGTGGGCTCCAGCTGGTGCTGCGCGGCCTGCTGCTCGGCTTCGCCTCGCTCCCGGTCGGCGCCCCCTTCCCGGCCGCGCCGCTCTCGGCCCTGGCGCTGAGGGCCTCGGCGGAGGCGCTGGCCGCCGCGGTGGCCGTGGCCGCGCCGGCCGTGGCCGGGGTGCTGGCCGCCGAGCTGGCCGTGGCGGCGATGGTGCGCGTGGCCCCGGGGCTCCAGCTGCTCGAGGTGACGCAGCCGGCCCGGGCCTCGCTCGGCCTGCTGGCCACGGCGCTCGCCTCCTCGGCCGGCGCCGGGCGGCTGGTGGCGCTGCTCTCGCTGGCTGGGGGGGCGCCGTGAGCGGCGCCCGGACCGAGCGCCCCACGCCGCAGCGGCTGGCCGAGGCGCGGCGGCGTGGCGAGGTGGCGGTCTCGCGCGAGCTGACCGGCGCCGCCGGGCTGGTGGCCGGGCTGGCGCTGGTGGCCGCCGCGGCCCCCTGGTGGTTCATCGCCCTGGCCGGCGAGGTTCGGGGCGGTCTTTCGGCGGCGCTCCGGCCCGACCTGCTACCCGGTGCAGCGCTCCACTCGGCCGCCCTCGCGGTGCTGCGGCTCTCTGCCCCGCCGCTGCTGGCGGCGCTGGTCGCGGCCCTGGCGGTCGGCCTGCTCCAGACCGGCGGGCTGCTCTCGGCGGCGCCGCTGGCGCCGCAGCTCGAGCGGCTCGACCCGGCGCGCGGCCTGGGCCGGCTCCTCTCCGGCGAGCGGCTCACCACGCTGGGGCTCTCGCTCCTCAAGGCGGGGCTGGTGCTGGCGCTTGCGGGCGCCAGCTGGAGCCAGGCCGCCGCCGCCCTCTCCCAGCTCCCGCGCGCCGTCGCGCCGGAGCGGGCCGTCGGCGCCCTGCTCTGGCCGCTGGCCGGCCGGCTCGGCGCCCTGCTGCTCGGCTTCGGCGCCCTCGACCTGCTGCTGGCCCGCTGGCAACATGAGCGCCGGCTGCGGATGTCGCGGGACGAGCTGCGGCGCGAGCTGCGCGAGCAGGAGGGCGACCCGGCCTTGCGGGCCGAGCGCCGGCACGCCCACCGCGCCCTGGCCGAGGCGGCCCCGCTGGCCCGGGCCACCTGCCTGGTGGTCAACCCGACCCACGTCGCGGTGGCGCTCCACCACCGGCGAGGCAGCGGGGAGGCCCCGCGCGTGCTGGCCAAGGGGACCGGGACGGCGGCGGCCCGGCTGCGCGCCCAGGCCCGCCGCGCCGCCATCCCCATCGTCCGCGACCCGCCGCTGGCGCGGGCGCTCCACCGGCTGGCCGAGGTCGGCGACGAGATCCCCGAGGAGCTCTACGACGCCGCCGCCGCGGTGCTGGCCCACCTCCACGGCGCCCCGCCCCCGGAGGCGGCGTGACCGCGCTCCACGCTCTCCTGGCCCGGCTGCGCGGCGCCGGCGACGCCGGCTTCGCCCTGGCCGTGGTCGCCGTGGTGGTGCTGATGGTGGCGCCGGTGCCGCCGCTGCTGCTCGACTTCGGCCTGGCCCTCTCGCTGGCGCTGGCCGCCACCGTGCTGGTGGTGACGCTGCTGGCCCGCGACGCCCTCTCCTTCGCCAGCTTCCCGGCGCTGCTGCTGCTCACCACGCTGCTGCGGCTGGCCCTCTCGGTCTCCTCGACGCGCCTCGTCCTCACCCGCGGCGAGGCCGGCCAGGTCATCGAGGCCTTCGGCCGCGTGGTGGTCCAGGGGAGCCCGGTGGCCGGGGCGGTGGTCTTCGCCATCCTCACGCTGGTGCAGCTGCTGGTGGTGGCCCGGGGGGCGGAGCGGGTGGCCGAGGTGGCGGCCCGCTTCACCCTCGACGCCCTCCCCGGCAAGCAGCTGGCGATCGACGCCGACCTGCGCGCCGGCCTGCTCGACGCCGCCGGGGCGGCGCGGCGGCGCCGGGCGCTCGAGCGTGAGGGGCAGCTCCACGGCGCCATGGACGGCGCCCTCAAGTTCGTCAAGGGCGACGCCATCGCCGGCGTGGTCATCGTGCTGGTCAACGCGGTGGGGGGCCTCGTGGCGCTCACCCTGCGCGGGCGGCCGCTCGGCGCCGCGGCCGAGCGGGCCGTGCTGCTGGCGGTCGGCGACGGGCTCACCGCCCAGCTCCCCGCCCTGCTCATGGCGGTCGCCGCCGGCGTGGCGGTGACCAGGGTCGCCTCGGCCGACGAGGGGTCCCGCCTCGGCAGCGAGGTGGGTCGCCAGCTGCTCGGCGAGCCGCGGGCCCTGCTGGTGGTGGCCGGGCTGCTCACGGCGCTGGCGCTCGGCCCCGGGCTCCCGGCCGCCCCCTTCCTGCTCTTGGCCGCCGGGGCGGCGGGGCTGGCCTGGCGCGGCCGCCAGCTCGAGGCCAGCGCTGCGGCGACCGCGGCCGGGACGGCGAGCGGCGAGGCCGGGGGCGCGGCGCAGGCCGGGGCGGAGACGCCCGGGGTCTCGGTGGCGCTGGAGCTGGCCGACGACCTGCACGAGCTGGCCTGCTCCGGCGACCGGAGGCTGGAGGAGGCGCTGCTGCCGGCGGCGCGCCAGCGGCTCTGGCGCGAGCTGGGGGTGGTGGCCTGGCCGCTGCTCCGGCACGGGCCGGGGCTCGAGGCGGGACGCTGGTCGCTGCTGGTCGACGAGGTCCCGGCGGCGACCGGGCGGATCTCGCTCGACGAGCGTCTCTCGCTGGCGCCCCTCGACGACCTGGCGCTGGCCGGCATCGCCTTCCGCCCGGGCCTGGAGCCGCTGCGCGGCCGGCCGGCGGCGCTGGTCGACGCGACCGACGGCGCGCGCGCGGCGGCGCTCGGTCCGGTCCTCGATCCGCTGGAGCTGCTCGCGGCCGCCTGCGCCGGCGCGCTGGAGCGGAACGCCGGCCTGCTGGTCGGCGTCCAGGAGACGCAGTCGCTGCTCGAGGCGCTCGAGCCACGGGCCCCGGCGCTGGTGCGCGAGGTGGCGCGCCAGCTCACCCCGGCGCTGCTGGCCGAGGTGCTGCGCCGCCTGCTGGAGGAGGGGGTCTCGATCCGGCCGCTGCGGACCATCCTCGAGGCCCTGCTCGAGGCCGGCGGCGGGGCCCGCGGGGCGGCGGCCCTCGCGGCGGCGGCGCGC
>JANMRY010000117.1:0-10125 GCA_031388695.1 Anaeromyxobacter sp.
CCAGCACATCGACCGTCGCCCGCCGCTCCACCACCCGCACCGGCCAGGCGTGGTAGGCGCGCAGCCAGCGCTCCGCCTCGCGCTCCGGCTCCTCGCCCCGGGGCCGGCAGATCCGGATCGATTCGGCCGGCAGCACCTTCCACTGCAGCACCGTCGGCGTGGCCCGGTGGCTCACCCCCCAGACCCGCCGCGGCGCCCCGGCCGCGTCGCGCAGCCCGCGCTCGCGCGCCACCAGCGAGGCGTGCCAGACGCCGGTCCAGACCGACCAGTAGTCGCCGGCGATGAGCTGGCACCTGGCCGCCAGCACGTCCTCGGTCAGCGTACCGGTCTTCAGGTCGAGGTCGGCCCGGACCCTCGCCAGCGACGGCGCTCCGCCGACCGCCAGCGCCGCCAGCGGCAGCGCCACCAGCGCCATGACGAAGGCCGGCCCGGCGGCGCGCGCCGCCCGCGCCAGCGGCTCGATCACCAGCGAGAGGACCGCCAGGTGGAGCAGCACCGCCGCCGGCGCCAGGTACCGCGGGTGGTGGTTGTTGGCCGCAACCCAGGCGAGCGCCCCGACGAAGGCGGCGTAGGCGCTGGCGGCCGTGAGCAGCATCCCGGCCCGCACCAGCGCGTCGCGCCGCCAGCCACGCGAGGAGGGCAGCCAGAGCAGCGCCAGCCCGAGCCCGGCGAGCCCCAGCAGCGCCGCCCCCCACCCCGGCGCCTCGGCCCAGGCCCGCGCCACCGTGGCGCCCCAGGCGGCCGGCCACTCGCTGAGCGGCAGGAAGCCGACCGCCAGCAGCAGCGGGTTTCCGGTCAGGACCGGGTAGAGCATGATCGAGGCCTGCCCGGCGCCCAGCCCCACCGCCAGCAGCCCGGCGTCGACCAGCAGCCGCTCGCGGATGGCCGGCCGCTCCGCCTCCGGCTCGGTGAACCAGTCCTCCAGCGCCCGCCCCAGCGCCAGCAGCCCGAGCACCACGCCGGTGGCCGGGTTGACGAGGTGGGCCAGCAGCACCAGCAGCAGCCCGGCGGCGAGCCGCCAGCGCGGCCGGCGCCCCCCGTGCGGTGCCGGCTCGGCCAACGCCAGCCCGGCCAGCGCCAGGGCAAGCGCCAGGCCGTAGGGCTGGTCGCCGAGGTACTCGAAGCGCCAGGGCTCCGGCGCCAGGAGCAGCAGGGTGGCCGCGGCGGCGGCGCCGACCAGCGGCCAGTCGCGCTCGGAAAAGAGGTGGCGGGCCAGCAGCACCACGGCCGCCAGCCCGGCCAGCACCATCAGGAAACGCTGCAGCAGCAGGTTCCAGAGCGGGTCGCGCACCGGCAACGCCAGCAGCGGCACCAGCATGCCGAACCGCTCCTGGTCCCAGTAGAACGGGGTCCAGCGCTGCAGCGAGACCAGCACCGGCAGGATCGAGTCGCCGTGCTCCAGCCGGTGCAGGCTGCCGAGATCGAGCAGCGCCGCAGCTGCCACCAGCGCCGCGAAGAGCGGCCAGGCGCGGCGCACTGAAGGATCGGGCGACGGACCGGGCTACTTGCCCGCGGCCCGCTCGGCCCGCTCCCTGGCCTCGGCCGCCAGCGCCCGCACCGAGAAGCCGGGCGTCTGGGCGTACTCGTCGTCGGCGTTGGCGTGGTAGGGCCGGGCGGTGGCCTTCATGGCCGCCAGCTTGTCGGCCGGGATCGACGGGGCCGGGCGGCGCAGCCAGGGGTCGGAGAGGTAGCTGACCGCCGGCCCGCGCAGCAGCGCCTTCTCGTCGAGGAGCTGGTCGACCCGCTCCAGCGAGGGCGGGGCGTGCTCGCCGGTGTCCATGCGGATGGCGTCCTTGGGGCAGGCCTCCACGCAGAAGCCGCAGACCACGCAGCGCAGCTCGTCGATGACGAACTTGGCCGGGTACTTCTCGATGGGATCGCCCGGGACCTCGGCCGCCTCGATGTAGATGCACTGGGCCGGGCAGGCGGTGGCGCACATGTAGCAGGCCACGCAGCGCGGGTTGCCGTCCTCGCGGGGCACCAGCCGGTGCAGGCCGCGGTAGCCGGGCGGATACGGCACCTTCTCCTCCGGGTACTGGACGGTGACGTTGTCCGAGTAGCCGAGGCCGCGCGGCCGGGCCAGGATGTCGGGGTTGGCGTCGCGCGAGAAGAAGAGGTTGCGCAGGAAGTGCCCGGCGAGCGTGCCGATGCCCCGGATCACCTCCGGGAAGTAGATCCGCTCGCGGAAGTCGAGCGGCCGGTTGTCGAGCTGGTAGGCCATGTCGCTCCCTAGTGTCCGCCGGCGGGGGCGGCCCCGTGTGCGCCGTGGGCGCCGTGTCCGTGACCTGCGGCCTCCGGCGCGCGGCCGGTGAAGGCGACCAGCACGCCGATGATCACCAGCGTGAGCAGCCCGATCCAGGCCAGCAGCGTCAGGGTCGGGTCGATGAGGATGGCCGCGCCGGTGACGAAGATGTTGACCAGCGCCGACGGCAGCAGGATCTTCCAGCAGAGCTTCTGGACCTGGTCGTAGCGGAAGCGGGGCAGCAGCCAGCGGATCACCAGCTGCAGCCACATCAGCAGGATCATCTTGGCGAGGAAGGCCCCGCCGCCGACCGCGGCGAACCAGAACGGCGTCAGGTTCTGGCGCAGCGTCGCCTCGAAGATGATGGGGTGCCAGCCGCCCAGGAAGATGGCGGTGATGATGGCGGCGAAGACCGCGATCTCGAGGAACTCGGCGAGGAACATCATCCCGAACTTCATGCCCGAGTACTCGATGAAGTAGCCGACGATCTCCGACTCGCCCTCGGGCAGGTCGAAGGGGGCCCGCTTGGTCTCGGCGAAGCCGGAGGTGAAGAAGATCAGGAAGCCGATCGGCTGCAGCAGCAGGCCGAGCGCCGGGAAGCCGCCCAGCACCGGGGCCCCCTGGGCCACCACCATCTCCTCCAGCCGCAGGGTCCGGTAGGCCATCATGGCGCCGACCAGCGACAGCCCCATCGAGACCTCGTAGGAGACCATCTGCGACGAGGCCCGCACCCCGCCCAGCAGCGCCAGCTTGTTGTTGGAGGCCCAGCCGGCCAGCGAGGTGCCGTAGACCGAGAGCGAGGCGATGGCGAAGAGGTAGAGCAGCCCGGCGTCGATCGAGGCGACCTGCAGCGCCACGGTCTTGCCGACGCCGGCGGCGGCGCCGAAGAAGGCGGAGAGGTCGACCGGGGGGCCGACCGGGACGATGGCGAAGAGGCAGAAGACCGGGGCGAAGGAGAGCACCGGCGCCAGCTCGAAGAGCAGCCTGGTGCGCACGTCGGGGGCGGCCGCCTCCTTGGTGAGCATCTTCAGGGCGTCGGCCAGCAGGTAGGGGATGCCGCCGAGCGGGTTGCCGCCCACGGTGATCCGGTTGGCGCCGATCCGGTTCTGCAGCAGCGCCGACCACTTGCGCTCGGCCACCGTCAGCATCGACCCGGAGATCATCAGGACGACCATCATCAGGGTCAGCACGTTGCCGACCGCCACGCCGTAGGAGACCGCGGCGGTGCTGACCGTCCCCGGCGCGTTCCAGCCGAAGGCGATGGAGAGGCTGTTGAAGCCCCAGCCGAGCCCGGCCGCCGCCCAGTAGAAGCCGGCGCTGAGCAGGACCAGGCCACCGACCAGGATGACCAGCGTCAGCGACATTCCAAAGAAGCGCTTCACGCGTTCCTCCTCACCAGCCGCTCGGCGCGAGACCGCGCTCGGTCGGTTCGGTCCCCTCGGGGGCCATCCGTTCCCTCTGCCCGGGCAGCCGGCCGTCGACGGTGCCGGCCGCCAGCGGGACGAAGCCGCGGCGGCGTCCGGCCGACGGCAGCGAGTCCCACTTGAAGTCGGCGCCGAGCGCCCCGCCGAGCTTCGGCGAGAGCGCCAGCCAGGCCTCGCGGTTGCTGCGCCAGGGGGCCTTCAGCCCGAGCGCACGCCCCAGGGCCGCCGCCAGCTCGGCGTGCGGGCGGGCCTCGCCGCGCGGGTGCCAGGCGGCCTCGAACCGCTGGGCGCGCCCCTCGACGTTGACGAAGGTGCCGTCGGCCTCGGCCACCGGCGAGGCCGGCAGCAGCACGGTGGCCGCGGCGGCCAGCTCCCCGCCGTTGCTCGCCTGCACCACCAGGGTGGGCAGGGTGGCCAGCGCCCCGGGCGCCGCCGGCAGCTCGGCGCCGATGGCCCAGACCGCCTTGACGGTCCCGGCCCCGGCCGCCGCCACCAGCGCGGCGAACGGCTTGACGGTGAGGCCGAAGGCCTGCGCCGCCAGCTCCAGCCCCTTGCGGTTGGGGTTCTCGTCGGCCTGCTTGAGGAGCTGGTCGTGCCAGCCGTCCGGCCGGCCACCGACGTAGACCTCCTTGAGGCCCAGCCCCTCGCTGGCGACCGCGAAGGCGGCCAGCAGGTCCTCGAGCGCGGCGACCGGCGAGGCGAGCAGCGCCAGCCCCGGCCCGCGCGCGGCGGCCAGCGCGGCGGCGGCGGCGGCCAGCGCCGGCTCACGCCCGGTGACCTTCCCCTCGGGGCCACGGCCGAGCCGCGCCTTCAAGACGCGGTCGGTGTTGAAGGGCTTGTAGGTGAGCCGCCCCTGGTCGCACATCCACTCCTTGTTGACCTGCTCGTTCTCGCGCGGGCGCAGCCGGTAGGCCGACTCGCCCAGGTAGTCGAGCGAGACGTTGCAGCCGCGGCTGCAGCCGGTGCAGATGGAGCGGGCCGTGCTCATGAACCAGACCCGGCCGCTGAAGCGGAAGTCGGTCGAGGTGAGGGCGCCGACCGGGCAGATGTCGACCACGTTGCCGGCGTAGTGGTCGTCGAGCGGCTTGCCGGGGAAGGTGGTGATCTCGCTCCGGGTGCCGCGGTTGGCGATGCCCAGCTGCGGGTTCCTGGCCACCTCGTTCATGAAGCGGACGCAGCGGGTGCAGAGGATGCACCGCTCCTGGTCGAGGGTGACGGTGGGGCCGAGCACCACCCGCTTCGCCTTGACGTTCTTGGGGATGTCGAGCCGGGAGGGCTTGGCGTCGTACTGGAGGTAGTAGTCCTGGAGCTTGCACTCGCCGGCCTGGTCGCAGATGGAGCAGTCGACCGGGTGGTTGAGGAGCAGGAACTCCAGGGTGGCGCGCTGCTGGTCCTTGACCTTGGCGGTGTCGGTCTTGACGACCACGCCCTCGGCCAGCGGGGCCTGGCAGCCGGGCATCAGCTTGCCGCCCGGCGCGTTCGACATCTCCACGAGGCACATGCGGCAGTTGGCGGCCACCGTGAGCCGCTTGTGCCAGCAGTAGTAGGGGATCTCGATCCCCATGGCGGTGGCCGCCTCGATCACGGTGGTGCCGGGCTTGGCGATCACCTCGCGGCCGTCGATGGTGGCGGTCACCATCCCCGGGTTCTTCGGGGGGGCCGGCGGGGGCGGGCCGGCCGGCTTCGGGGGCGCGGCGGGCGTCTCGGGCTTCTTCTCCTCGGCCATTACCTGTTCCTCCGGCGCTGCAGGCGGGTCGTCACTGCTCGACCTCGCCACCGATCATGTTGATGGAGTCGAAGAAGGGGACCAGGTCGGAGAGCAGCTGCCCCTTGAGGACCACCGGCATGGCGGCCAGCATGGGCCAGCCGGGCGCGCGCAGCCCGATCTTGTAGGGGCGGCCGCTGCCGTCGGAGACCAGGTAGAAGCCGAGCTCGCCGTTGGCCGCCTCGGTGTAGCCGTAGGTCTCGCCGGCCGGCACCTGGATCCCCTCCATGATCAGCTTGAAGTGGGCCATGACGCCCTCGATGGTCCCGTAGACCTCCGGCTTGGGCGGCAGCACGTAGCGGAAGTCGCGCACCACCAGCTCACCGGGCGCCATGTCGCGGAAGCACTGCCGGATCATCTTGTCCGACTGCTTCATCTCCTCGATGCGCATCAGGTAGCGGTCGTAGGTGTCGCCGTTGCTGCCGACCGGGACGTCGAAGTCGAGCCGGTCGTAGACCAGGTAGGGGGACGACTTGCGCAGGTCCCAGGCCTCGCCCGAGGCGCGCAGGCAGGGGCCGCTGAAGCCGAAGTCGATGGCGTCGGCGCGGCTGACCACGCCCACGCCGCGGGTGCGGTCGACGAAGATGCGGTTGCGGGCCAGCAGGGCGTCGATCTCGTCGCGCAGCAGCACCACCCGGTCGAGGGTGGCCTCGGTCTTCTCGTTCCAGCCTTCGGGCGCGTCGCGGGAGACCCCGCCGATGCGCACGTAGTTGCTGGTGAGCCGGGCGCCGCAGAGCTCGGTGAGCCGGTCCCAGAGCAGGTCGCGCCCCTCGATGGCGTAGAGGAAGACGGTCATGGCGCCGAGCTCGAGGCCGAGCGCGCCGACCAGCGTCAGGTGATCGCAGATGCGGTGGATCTCGGAGGTGATGGTGCGCAGGTACTGGGCCCGCTCCGGCACCTCCAGCTTGCAGAGCTTCTCCACCGCCAGCGCGAAGCCGACGTTGTTCATGATCGAGGAGACGTAGTTGAGCCGGTCGGTGTAGGGGAAGACCTGCGTCCAGGTGACGTTCTCCGAGCTCTTCTCGAAGCCGCGGTGCAGGAAGCCGATGTCGAGCTTGCAGCTGGCGATGTTCTCGCCCTCCAGCTCGACCACGGCGCGCGCCGTCCCGTGCATGGCCGGGTGCGACGGCCCCAGGTTGACGAGCATGCGCTTCGACTTGAGCGGGGCGTCGAGCTCGCTGGAGCGCGGCGCCACCACCTGCTTCACTGCCTGCTTCACCTCGGTCGACATGGAACCTCGCCTGGCGCGCGCCTCCGCGCCGGTCCTGAAGTGTCGCTCACTCGCTGCGCCGCGCCGGCCCCGGCCCGCGGAACTGCTCCTCGGGGACCTCCAGCTCGGTCACCAGCGGCTGCCGGCCACGCAGCGGGTAGTCCTTGCGGAGCGGGTGGCCGACGAACTCGTCGTACATGTAGAGCCGGCGGTGGTCGGGGTGGTCCGTGAAGCTGATGCCGTACATGTCGAAGCAGTAGCGCTCGAACCAGTTGGCGCCGCGCCAGAGGGCGCAGACGCTCGGCAGCACCGGGTCCTGCTCCGACACCTTGACGCGCAGCCGGACGCGGTGGTTCAGCGTGGTGGAGAGCAGGCTGTAGACCACCTCGAAGCGCGGCTCCTGCCCGAGGTAGTCGACCGCCGTGATGTAGGGGGCCATGTTGAACTGCATGGCCGGGTCGTCGCGGAGGAACTGGCAGACCTCGACCAGCCGCTCGCGCGTGACGAAGGCGGCGTCGTCGCCGCCCGCGCCGGTGTAGGCGCCGGTCACGCCGTCCCCGTTCACCTGATCCCTGAAGCGCGCAACCAGCGCGTCGATGACGACCTTGGCCATGGTGGTCCTCGCCTAGCGCCGCTGCGGCGCCTGCCCCAGCACGGGGAGCGGCTTGCCTTCGGTGAGCTGGTGGTGCTGCCCCTGGATCTTCGCCTGCAGCATGATGATCCCGTCGAGGACCTGCTCCGGCCGCGGCGGGCAGCCCGGCACGTAGACGTCGACCGGGATGACCCGGTCGATGCCCTGCACCGTGGCGTAGTTGTCGTAGAAGCCGCCCGAGGAGGCGCAGACC
Organism: Anaeromyxobacter sp.; assembly: GCA_031388695.1. GTDB lineage: Bacteria > Myxococcota > Myxococcia > Myxococcales > Anaeromyxobacteraceae > JADKCZ01. Next base: position 7,487 of record JANMRY010000117.1, read on the forward strand.
CCGAAGGCCATCACCCACTTCGGCTCGGCGATCGACTCCCAGACGCGGCGCAGGATCGGCGCCTGCTTGCAGTTGACGGTGCCGACCACCATGAGCAGGTCGGCCTGGCGCGGCGAGAAGCGCGGCAGCGCGGCGCCGAAGCGGTCGAGGTCGTACCGGGCCGAGGCCAGCGTCATGTACTCCATGCCGCAGCAGGCGGTGACGAACGGGTACTGGAAGAGCGAATATTTACGAGCCCAGCCGAGCCCCTGGGAGACCATCTTCTCGAGCGCGCCGATGGCGTCGTCCCGGCGGGTCGGGATGATGGAGGGGATGGCGTCGAGTTCCGTGGACATGTCGATGCTCCCTCTCACTCGGCCCAGTCGAGGACGCCCTTCTTCCAGACGTAGGCGAGGCCGACGACCAGGGTGGCCACGAAGATCAGCATCTCCACGTAGCCGGCCCAGCCGAGCTCGGTGAAGATCACCGCCCAGGGGAAGAGGAAGACCGCCTCGATGTCGAAGACGATGAACAGCAGCGCCACCACGTAGAACTTGACCCCGAACCGGTCGCGCGCCGAGCCGACCGGCACCGACCCGCACTCGAACGGGGCCATCTTGGCGGCGTTCGGCCGGCGCGGGCCGAGGACGTTGGCCAGCAGGAGAAGGACGAGGGCCAGGCCGGTCGCAACCAACAGCACCAGACCGATCGGGAAGTAGGTCTGAAAGGGTGTGAGGGGCATAGATCGAGTGCTTTCGGGTGGGTCATCCAAATGCCCGCGCCTCTTGATTTCGTCAAGAGAATTCGGACGCTTGACAATACGGCGACGATCAGTAGACTCCGCGCGATTTTTCCCACACCTACCTGATGGGGTGAACGAGATGGGCTTCGAGTTCGGCGCCGTGCTGGTCTTCGCCATCGTCGCCATCGTTTTTGCCCTGGGCGGTATCACCGCCTCCCGGCTGGTCGGCCCGAAGATCCCGAACGCCGACAAGAGCTCCATCTACGAGTGCGGTGAGCGCCCCATCGGGGTCGCCTGGTTCAACTTCAACCCGCGCTTCTACCTGGTCGCCCTCGTCTTCGTGATCTTCGAGGTCGACATCGCCCTGACCTTCCCGGTGGTGGCGGTCTTCCGCAAGTGGACCGAGGTCAGCCCGACCATGGCCTGGGTCGCCTTCTTCGAGCTGCTCCTCTTCATCACCATCCTGGTCGTCGGCCTGGCCTGGGTCTGGGCCAAGGGTGACCTCGAGTGGGTCAAGACGCTGAGCCCGACCACCGCCCACCCCGACGCCCCGCAGCGCCGCGCCGCGTAGGACCAGGAGAGGAGACCAGGCCATGGCCCAGAAGCTCGACTCGGGGATCGGCGGCGACGTCACCCTCTTCCACACCTCGCAGCTCGATCGGCTCATCAACATGGCCCGCGAGAGCTCGCTCTGGTACCTGCTCTTCGGCCTGGCCTGCTGCGGCATCGAGCTGATCCAGACCGGCGGCCCGCGCGCCGACATCATGCGCTTCGGCGCCATCCCGCGCGCCTCGCCGCGCCAGGCCGACTTCATGATCGTGGCCGGCACGCTCACCTACAAGATGGCCGAGCGGGCCAAGCTGCTCCACGCGCAGATGTCCGAGCCCAAGTACGTCATCTCCATGGGCTCCTGCGCCAACTGCGGCGGCCTCTTCCAGTACGCCTACTCGGTCTGCAAGGGCGTCGACAAGATGTTCCCGGTCGACGTCTACGTGCCGGGCTGCCCACCGCGCCCCGAGGCGCTGACCGAGGGGCTGATCCGGCTTCAGGAACTGGTTCGCAACGAGCGCTGGACCGACAAGCGGCGGGCCCCTCCGGCCGCCGCGGTTTGATGTCGCAGGGGCTACGATTCAAGACGACGCGGCCTCTCGAGGCCGCGGGACGGGGCGAGGGTTCGCGACCAGCGATCCGCTCGCCCCTGTCGTAACAGGGAGTGAAATGACGACCAGCGAAATCCACGAAAGGCTCAAGGCGCGCTTCGGCGACGACGTCGGCGCTCCCTCGGCCACCAAGGGCGACTCCTGGCTGCTGGTGAAGGCCGACCGCCTCGTCGAGGTCTGCGCCTTCCTCAAGTCGACGGCCGGCCTCGAGTTCGATCTCTGCGAGGACCTGACCGCGGTCGACTGGCCCAAGCGCGAGGTGATCGAGGTGGTGATCCACCTCTTCTCCATCAAGCTCAAGCACGCCCTCAAGCTCAAGGTCGACGCCGCCCGCGCCAACCCGGTGGTCCCGTCGCTGACCGGCGTCTGGAAGGGCGCCGACTGGTTCGAGCGCGAGGTCTATGACCTCTTCGGCGTCACCTTCACCGGCCACCCCGACCTGCGCCGCATCATGCTGCCCGACGACTGGATCGGCTTCCCGCTGCGCAAGGACTACCAGGAGGCCGGCGGCTGGCACGGCATCGACAACGTCCGCGAGAACCCGCTGGTCGAGCTGAAGCGGCTCGACGACGTGGTCCGCGCCGCCCTGCCCAAGCCCCCTCCCCCGCCGGCCCCGCCGCCGGCGCCGCCCGCGCCCGCCCCGCCCCCCGCCGCACCACCCGCGCCGCCGGTGCTGCCGCACCGGACACCGCCGCCGCTTGCGCCGCGGTCTGCACCGTCGTTTGGGTGATGGTCACCGCCGCCGCCGTCTGGCCCTG
>JANMRY010000118.1:0-9333 GCA_031388695.1 Anaeromyxobacter sp.
TACTTGCCCCGCGAGGCACCGCTCACGGCGCCCGTCGTCATGGCTCCTCCGGCAGAGACGTGCCCCGCTGGCACCGAGACCGTCCTCGTCGTGGAGGACGACCCGTCTGTGCGCCACATCGCGAGGCGCATCCTCGAAGGCGCTGGCTACGCCGTGCTGGCCGCTGGGAGCGGGGCCGAGGCGCTGCTCGTCTGCGAGCAGCACCCCACCGGGATCCAGCTCGTGCTGACCGACGTCGTGATGCCCCAGATGAGCGGCCGGGTCTTCATCGAAAGGCTCGTGACCATCCGCCCCGACATCCGCACGCTCTTCATGTCTGGCTACACCGACGACGCCATCGTCCACCATGGCGTCCTGGAAGCGGGCACCGCCTTCATCGGGAAGCCCTTCACCAAGGGCGAGCTGCTGCGAAAGGTCCGCGGGGTGCTCGATGGTGTCCCCGCTCTCGCCCGATGACTTGGTAGACCCAGGGCTCGCGCAGGCTGCCTGATGGCGGGTGGCCGACGACCGCCCTGGGGACGCCGGCGTGGCCGACGCCGACCACGAGCTGGAGACCGGAGGCCCGCGCTCGAGGGCCGACGCCAGGAGCACGTTCCATGGCCGGCCGCACCACCGGCGGTGCGGCTGGGGCGTCACTCCGGGTAGAGACGCAGCTCGCAGCCGGGGCAGATCCCATGGCTGAACTGGGCGTTCGAATGCTTGGAGATGTAGACCTCGATCTGGTTCCAGTAGCCGGAATCATCGCGAATCTTCTTGCAGGACGCGCAGATGGGGATGAAGCCTCGCAAGGTCTTGACCTCGGCCAGCGCCTTCTGCAGTTCGGCGATCAAGCCCTCGCGCTCCGACTCGTGCTGCTTGCGGTCCGCGATGTCTTCGATCATGCAGAGGTGATGCGGATTGCCGGCGCCTTCCGACCTCAGCGGGGCGATCGTCATGCTGATCCAGACGGGCTGCCCTGCCAGGTCCAGGTAGCGCTTCTCCATTTGAAGCCCGGAGATCGTGCCCGCGTTCAGGAGCGCCATCTGCTCCGCGTCCCTGGCGATGTCGTCCGGATGGGTGAGCTGCATCCAGTCGATGTCCTCCATCTGCTTGACGGTCCGGCCGGCGATCCCGGCGAACATCGGGTTGACGGCCTCGATCGTTCCGGTGAACGAATCGATCAGCGCGATTCCGAGCGGCGCCTCCTGGAAGATCGTCTTGAAGCGGGTCTCGCTCGCCCGCAGCTCGGCCGTGCGCTGCTCGACGGCGCGCTCCAGGTTGTCGTAGATCCGGGCGTTGACGATGGCGCTGGCCATCTGGGAGGAGAGCAGCCGGAGCAGCTCGACCTGCGCCGGGGCGAAGACTCCGCCCGACAGGTTGTTCTCCAGGTAGAGAATTCCGATCAGCGTGCCCCGTGAGAGAAGCGGCAGTGAGCAAGCGGACTTCGGCTGATGCGCGCTCAGGTACGGGTCGTGGGCGTGCGCCGGCTGGCTGGCAGCGTGGCTGACGACGAGCGGCACCCTCGTCCGCGCCGTGTAGAGCACCAGCGAGAGCGGGACCCGGCTGGAGGTGGCGGGCACCGCCTGCAGTACGGTGATGCCATGCAGGTCGCCCTGTGCCTGGATCAGCCAGGATGCGCCGTCCGGCAGGAGCAGCATCCCGGTATCGGCCCCGGCGTGGGCCAGCGCGAGGCGCATCAGCTTCTCGAGGAGCGGCTCCAGCTTCACCGTTTCGGAGAGGCTCTCCGCGCTGCTCACCAGCGTATCGATGTCGAGCTCCCTGAACGACTGGGATCCGCCGGCAGAGCCTTGCTCCTCGGCGGACCAGGGCCGCAGCCAGTCGCGATGCTCCTCCTCGAGCCTGCGCACCTTTGGCGCCGCACCCCATAGCCCGTACGCATAGTGAGCCTGGCGGAGGTAGACCTGCGCCAGGTGACCCTTGTTGCGTCCCAACCAGAACCTCGCGGCGCACTCGTTGGCGATGGCCTGGTTGTGCACGAACCCCTGCTCGCGCGCGGCCGCGATGGACAGGTCGAAGAGCTCCATGGCCTCGAAGGGCCGGTCGTCGATCCGCGCCAGCTCGGCGGAGACGAGGAGCCACTTGTGGTGGAAGTTGTCCGGCGCATGGTCGCTCCAGATGCGAAGCTGCTGCAGGTGCACCTGCAGCTCCGCGCGCATGCGGACCTGCTGCTCCGGAGCCTCGCTCGCATGGAGCGCTGCCAGGATCAAGGACCGGATGAAGACGTGCTCGGCCGCAGGCAGCAGCCCCTGGGTTCCGACGGTGAAGACGATCTTGTCCGCTTCATCGGAGCTCGCCAACGCCGCCTGGAAGTCGCCCTGCACATAGAGGGCCAGGGTCTTCAGGATCCGGTAGATGCAGGTGACCTGGTTGTTCCCGTGGATGTCGCAACGCCCAAGGAACGCCTGCTCGGTGAGCGGGCCCTTGTTGAAGGCCACGGGCTCGGTCCCGGCCAACGTCCCGAAGATCATCTGCCCGCCCTCGAGCAGGTCACTCGCCCATTCATTCCGGCGCGTCTGGCTGAAGGTGAGGGATCTGTGGGTCTCCGCCAGCAGCTCGGGGAGTGGCGTACCTTGATAGAAGCGGCAGTACATGTTGTGCCCGAAGGCATAGGCCGCGTACTGCAGGTTGCTCGAGCGCAGGCCGCTCAGGTACGCCTGCTCATAGTCCCGGGTGGCGTGCCTGAGGTGCTTCGACCAGTGCCGCAGCGAGCTGCCGATCATCAGGTGGAACACGCTCTGGTCGGTGGCCGACTGGAAGGTCTCGGACATCAGCCGTGAAGCCAGGTCCCCGAACTGGATGGCCGTGGCGTAGTCGTTCGAGACGTATCCCAGGAGCCCCCCGAACGCAGTGTGGCTGTAGCCGACCTGGGGGATGTTGCCGTGGACCAGGCACAGGTTCACCACCTTGGGCACGATCACCGCCCAGAGGCGCTGGTGCGACCGATAGCACGGGGGGCCCATGGCGATGAGGAGCCTCGCCGCCATCTTCTTCTCGGGATGGCTCATCACCGGCAGGTCGAACAGCGAGGCCACCGTCTTCCCGCCGATCGCCTCCCGCACCGCCCTCAGCTCCTCATCGCGGGCGCGGTCGTACTCCCCCTCAGGCAGGGTGATTCCCAGTGTCGCGAGCGCCTGCCGACCGGCGGCGATGGCCTCGGGATACCGGGCGAGGAGCGTGTACTGGACGATGAGGATGTGCAGTACCTCGGCCTTCGCCAACGCCGTCCTGGCTCGGAGCACCGCCTGCTGGACGAGCCGCTCCGCGCACGCAAAGTCGCCGTTGAGATATTCGCTCTCGGATCGCTCCTCGTAGAGCGCCAGGGCGAGATCCTCCTGCTCGCTCCACACCCTGGCGGTCCGGGCCTCATCCTCGACGAAGTGGAACGCGGAGAGGAGGTATTGGCGCGCAGCCGGGTAGGCCGTCGCTGACTTCGCCTTGCGGGCCGCGGTGAGATTGAGGGTCATCAGCTCGACCTGTGCTTCCCACACGGTGACCAGGGATCGGCCGGCATTCAGGTGATCGACGACCTCGAACAGCCGCTCGTCCAGCTGAGACGCATCGAGCTCGGCCAGCAGCAGCCGGCCGATGCGGTGATGGACCCCCGGCTTCTCTTCCGGGGCCATGGCCGCGTCCGCAGCCTGCTGCACCCGGTCGTGCTGGAAAGCGAAGATCGTCGACCCCGCCTGCTCCTGCGCCCCCGCGGCGCTCGAAGACCCGCCGTGAACCAGCACCAGGGCGTCGTTCACCGCGGGTTCGAGCAGCCTGAGGCAGGTCGCTGGCGGCTGCTGGCTGATGATGGAGAGGGTCTGCAGGTCGAATCGGCTGCCGACGGCCGCCGCGAGCGTCAGCATGGCCTGCGTCTCTTGCGGCAGCCGTCGGATCTTCCGCGCCAGCAGCTCCACCACGTTGCCCGTCAGCTCTTGCTGGCCGATCCGGGCCACGTCCCATCGCCATCGCCGCTCACCCGGGTCGAAGGTGAGCAGCGCCTCCTCGCTGAGCATGCGCAGGAAGCTCCTGGCGAAGAACGGGTTGCCCTGCGTCTTCCGGTGCACGAGATCCGCCAGCTCGCGGACCTCGGCGATGCTCTCGTGCAGGGTGTCGCCGATCAAGGCGGCGAGATCGCCCGGGGTCAGGTTCTCAACCGCCAAGGTGCGGATCGGCACCGCCTGCCGCTGCAGGTCGTCCAGCGCCATCATGAACGGGTGGGTCGCGTCCACCTCGTTGTCGCGGTACGCGCAGACGACGAGCAGGTGGCGGAACTCCTTGTCGGCGAAGATCTGCTTGAGCAGGTAGATCGACGCCGAGTCGGCCCACTGCCAGTCGTCGATGAACAGGACGAGCGGATGCTCGCGGCGGCCGAGCACCCCGAGGAAGCGGAGGACGAGCTGGTTGAACCGCGCCTGGGCCTCGCGCGGGGTGATGGCCTCGACCGGCGGCTGCTTCCCGATGAGCCACTCCAGCGCCGGGATCACGTCGAGGAGCAGCTGTCCGTGCGCGCCCACGGCATCGAGGATGGCTCGCCGCCACTCCTGGCGCTGCGCGTCCCCTTCGGCCAGGGTGAATCGGCAGAAGTCGGTGAGCGCCTGCCGGAAGGCCGAATACGGGATGTTCTGCTGGTATTGATTGAACTTGCCTGTCGCAAAATAGCCCCGCTTCGCGGTGACCGGCTTGTGGAGCTCGTACACCAGCGACGACTTGCCGGTCCCGGAGTAGCCCCGGACGAGCAGCAGCTCCGCCCCGTCGAGGCTGACCCGCTCGAACGCGTCCTGCAGCCGGCGGACCTCCTGGGTGCGGCCATAGAGCCGCTGGGGAATCATGAAGCGGCCTGAGACGTCACCCTCGGCCAGCGGGAACGCCTCGATGGCGCCGTTGGGCTGAAGCTCTCTGAGGCATTTCTCGAGGTCGAGTTGAACCCCCGACGCAGTCGCGTAACGCGCTTCGGGCTCCTTCTGGAGCAGCTTGGCCACCAGGTCGGACACCACGGCGGGGACGTCGGGTCGCAGGGACCCCAGGGTCGCCGGCACCCGGGTCATGTGCGCGTGGACCAGCTCGAGCGGCTCGCCGCAGACGAACGGCGGGTGGCCGGTGAACAGCGCGTACAGCGTCGCTCCCAACGCGTACAGGTCGGCCCGGCTGTCCACCGCGCAGTTCATCCGGCCGGTCTGTTCGGGTGAGAGGTACGCAAGGGTGCCGTCGATCTGGGCCGGAAGCGGAACCGCCGCCGACGCGGCCGGCAGCAGCAGGGCGAGGCTGAAGTCCGTCAGCTTGAGCTGGCCGGTGGACGGATTCCAGATGATGTTGGCTGGCCCGAAGTCGCGGTGAATCACGCCGGCTGCGTGAACGCTGGCCAGGATCCCCGCCAGCTGGGCCCCGAGCCGCAGGCAGGATTCCACCGGGCGCTCGTGTCCTGCCAGGGACCGGTTCAGCGCCTCCCCGCCGAAGTCCTCGAAGACGAGCGCCCGGGTGTTCTCCAGCCGAAGCTGCGCGAAGACCTCGACGATGCACGGCAGACCGAGCTGGCGCGCCACGGCGAATTCGTGCTCCATTCGAGCGAGCTGCGCCGTGGTGGGGAGCTCTGCCTTGAGCCGCTTGAGGATGACGGGCACCCCGTCGGCCGTGCGCAGGGCTCGAAAGACGAGGCTGTGCTGGCCTTCGTGGATGCAGCCGATGATCCGGTAGCCGGCAACTTTCATCCCGCCGTTCGCTGCACCCACCATGCCATCCCGTCGCGGGTGCCTTCAATGGACGCGGTCTCCGCCCCCGGGCTCGACGGGCAGCAGGCGCGAGGGCGCCTCGACCGCCTCCTCCCTTCAAGCCCATATCACTGCGGGGCGTTGCGTTGCTCGGCCCCAGGAGCGGTCGCTGCCGCGTTGACGATCACCGGGTACTTCCCCTGCCAGTCGTCCCAGGCCTTCGGGTCGGTGGCCAGCTCGCACATGAAGTGGGCCACGTTGGCGAAGTTGGTCTGCCCCGGCGCGAAGAGCTCGTTCACCAGCCCCTCGTGCACCGTGTAGGCCGAGACCTCCCCCGCGAGCAGCGTGTCGGGGCGGACCACCGCCCACTGCACGAACGGGTGGCCGGCCCCGATCTCCTCCTCGAGGAAGTCGGCGGCCCGCTGGTTGTCCCTCGCCGGCGGGAGCAGGGCGCGCAGCAGCCAGAGGAAGGCCCGCTCGAAGCCCCCGCGGTGGTTGTCGAGCCGGTCCGGACGATGGACCGAGACGCTGCTCATCAGGACCAACCGGACTGGCCTGGCCGGGCGCAGCGCCTCGACCGCCCGGCAGAGCCGGCTGGTGGCCCGGGTGACCAGGTCGTACGGCGGCCCCAGCACGCCCTTGAGGCTGAGGACATGGCCGAGGCAGGAGATGACGGCGTCGCAGCCTCGAACCTGATCCTGCAGCTCCAGGTCGGTGAACGCCAGCAGGCTCCCCTCGACCAGGGTCAGGCCGGGGTGTCCCGCCAGGCCCGCCGGGAGCCCCGCGCTGGAGCGGACGATGGCCCGGACTGCAACCCCTCGAGCCAGCAGCTGCTCCAGCACCCGGCGCCCCGTCCGTCCGGTGCCGCCCACCAGCAGCACGGTCTGATGCTCAGCCATGACCTGGCCTCCCCTGTCGTCCATCATCCAGTCCTTGACCGCTCAGCCCCTCGCCCGCTGGTCCTCCAGCACCATCGCCGCACCCTTCTCGGCGATCATCACGGTCGGGGAGGCGGTGTTGCCCGAGGTGATGGTCGGCATGATCGAGGCGTCGATCACCCGCAGCCGCCCGACCCCGCGCACCCGCAGACGGCTGTCGACCACCGCCTCGGCGTCGTCTGCACGCCCCATCCGGCAGGTGCTGACCGGGTGGAAGATGGTGGTCCCGACGTTCCCGGCCGCGCGGACCAGCTCGGCCTCGGTCTGGAATGCCGGCCCGGGCACGAACTCCTCCGGCGCGTACCGCTTCATCGTCTCGGTGCCGTTGACGATCCGGCGCGCCAGCCGCAGCGAGTCGACGGCCACCCGCTGGTCCTCGGCGGTGGAGAGGTAGTTGAGCTGGATGGCCGGCGCGGCGCGCGGGTCGGGCGACTTGAGCCGCACGCTGCCGCGCGAGGTCGGCCGCAGGTTGCAGACGCTCACCGTGAAGGCCGGGAAGTCGTGGAGCGGCTCGCCGAACCTGTCGAGCGAGAGCGGCTGCACGTGGAACTCGATGTTGGCGGTCGCCTGCCCCGGGTCGGACCTGGTACAGGCCCCCATCTGCGAGGGGGCCATGGTGAGCGGCCCGGTCCGCCGGAAGGCATACTCGAGCCCCATCTTCGCCCGGCCCCAGAGCGAGTGGGAGAGCGTGTTGAGCGTGACCACGTTCTTCACCCTGTAGGCGGTCCGCAGCTGCAGGTGGTCGTGCAGGTTGCCGCCGACGCCCGGCAGGTCGTGGAGCACCGGGACACCGGTCGCCTGCAGGTGGCCCCCCGGGCCGACGCCGGAGAACTGCAGGATGTGCGGCGAGCCGATGGCGCCGGCCGCCAGGATGGTCTCGCGCCGCGCCTCGGCGAAGAGCACCTCGTCACCCCGGAAGAACTCCACGCCCTGGGCCTCGCGCTCCCCGGCGGCGCCCTGCCCGATCCGCAACCGCCGGACCGGCGCGCCGGTCAGCACCGTCAGGTTCTTGCGGCCGGCCACCGGCCGCAGGAAGGCCTTGGTGGCGTTCCAGCGGACCCCGCGCCGCTGGTTGACCTCGAAGCGCGAGCTCCCCTCGTTGTCGCCGCGGTTGTAGTCCTCGATCGGCCTGATGCCGACCTCCTCGGCGGCGCGGCAGAAGGCCTCGAGGATCTCCCAGCGGAGCCGCTGCTGCTCCACCCGCCACTCGCCAGAAGCGCCGTGGTGGGCGTCGGGGCCGCGCCAGTGGTCCTCGGTCTGCTTGAAGACCGGGAGCACCCGCTCCCACGACCAGCCCGGGTCACCGCTGAGCCGGGCCCACTCGTCGTAGTCGCGGGCCTGGCCGCGCATGTAGAGCATGGCGTTGATCGAGCTGCAGCCGCCCAGCACCCGGCCGCGCGCGTAGAGGATGGTCCTGCCGTTGAGCCCCGGGTCGGGCTCGGTCCGGTAGCACCAGTCGGTGCGCGGGTTGCCGATGCAGAAGAGGTAGCCGACCGGGATCTCGATCCAGATGCCGGTGTCCTTCCCGCCCGCCTCGAGCAGCAGCACCGAGACGGCCGGATCGGCCGAGAGCCGGTTGGCCAGCAGGCAGCCGGCGGTGCCGCCGCCGGCGATCACGTAGTCGAAGGAGCCGAAGACCTGCACGGGCGCAGCAGCCTACGCGCCCGGCTCGTCCCGGACCAGCGCCGCGCCCCAGGAGCGCCCCGGGATGACCGAGAGCGCGAAGACCAGCAACGCCACCACCAGGCTGTTGATCCGCGCCGCCCACTCCAGGTCGCCGATCTGCAGCGCCGTCACCGCCAGGATCACCGCCAGCACCGTGTTGCCGAAGCGGAGCCCGGGCAGCCCGGGCGCGGCGAGGCCGATGGTGCCGATCAGGACGGCCAGCAGCGCCGTGAAGGCCATGCCGTTCCCGCCGTAGGGGAGCAGGAAGGAGGAGAAGAGCAGCCAGCCGGCCAGGGCCATGTGCCAGGTGATGAAGCGCATCGGTGCCTCCTCGGCGCGTCGCCGGCGGCTGCGAGGCCGCGGCGTGGTTGGTCAGTCGACCAGCGGTGTGACGGCGAGTGTGCACATCGCCAGCCCATCCCGCAAGCAGAACCGGCCTGCGCGCTGCGGCACAGGCCGGACGGGTGAGGCAGGCGCACCCGGGACTCGCCGTTGTGCCATGCTCCTCCTCCACCGTGGAGGTAGGCCATGCCGCACGTCGTCATCGAGGAGGCGCTCGACCTCGGGGCCGCCTGCCAGGCCATCCCGTTGGCGACGGTCCGGAGCGGCAGCGAGATCCTGCGGGTGGTCGACCTCTACCTCAACCGGGCCGCACGCACCGCGCTGGTCGAGTGCGTGGTGGTGGAGGCCGGTCGCTCGCAGCCGTTCTTCGTGCAGCTCTCGCAGAAGGACCGGCAGATCACGCTGCGGCTCCTCCCGGCCACCGACCCGGAGAAGACCGACGGGGTGCGGCGGGTCATGGCGCTGATCGCCCGGCAGCTCCACGAGGCGACGCCCGGCAGCCGCTACGGGAAGACCAACCTCCAGGAGTTCCTCGGCTCGCCCCAGGGGTCCGGCGCCTAGCCGCGCGGGCTGGCCAGGAACCCGGCCACGTCCTCCCAGAGCGCCTCGAAGTGCGGCCGGTCGAACCCGGTACCGGAGACCACCCAGTCGAAGTGGGGCGGCACGTGGGTCGGGGCGTGGAAGTGGCCGAGCAC
>JANMRY010000125.1:0-14425 GCA_031388695.1 Anaeromyxobacter sp.
CCGGGCACGAAGGCCTCGATCTCGGTGCGCCACCCGAAGCCGACGCCGAAGAGCGAGAGCCGGTAGTCGATGAGCGTCCCCGGGCGCATCTCGACCGGGTCCGGCGTGAGGATCTGGAAGCGCAGGAAGCCGGGGGTGAGCCGCTCCAGGTTGCGGGCGTCGGCGAAGAAGGCGAAGACCTCGGCGCGCGGCCGGAGGACCAGCTGGCTGCGCTCGAGCAGGTGGAGGGCCATGTCCCGCTAGGTGGTGAGCGCGGCGATGGCGTCGATCTCGACGCGGGCCCCTCGCGGCAGCGCCGCCACCTGGACGGTGGCGCGGGCCGGGGGGTTGGAGGCGAAGTACCGCCCGTAGACCTCGTTCATGCTGGCGAAGTCGGCGAGATCGGTCAGGTAGACGGTGGTCTTCACCACCTGCGCCAGGCGGCCGCCGCCGGCGGCCAGCACCGCCTGCAGGTTCATCAACACCCGGTCGGTCTCCTCCTCGATGGTCCCCTTCAACAGCTCGCCGGTCTTCTGGTCGAGCGGGATCTGGCCGGAGAGGAAGAGCAGCCGCTGCCCGGGGCCGACGGCGACCGCCTGGCTGTAGGGGCCGATGGCCTTGGGGGCGTCGGCGCTGGAGATGACCTCGTGCATGGAACCTCCTGGTGGCTCGGCGCTTCAGGCGCGGCCGGCCGAGTGGACGCCGTCGATGCGCTGGACGTCGCGCAGCACGTCGTTGAGCACCTTGAGGCCGGCGATCTCGACCTGCAGGTCGACCACCGCCCGGTCGCCGGCGGTCTTGACGTTGGCCTGCGAGATGTTGATGTCGGCCTCGGCGAAGGAGCGAGAGATCTTGGCCAGCAGCCCGGGCCGGTCGCTGGCGATGATGCGGACCGCCACCGGCCGCTTGAAGTCGCCCTTGACGTCCCAGGTCACGTCGACGCGCCGCTCGGTGGCGCTCTCCAGCACCTTGTCGCAGCCGGCGGTGTGGACGGTGACCCCGCGCCCACGGGTGATGAAGCCGACGATGGCGTCGCCCGGCACCGGGTTGCAGCACTTGCCGTAGCGGACCAGCATGTCATCGACGCCGCTGACCCGCACCCCGCTGGAGGCGGAGCGGCGCGCCACCTTGCGGAAGAGCTCGGTGAGGCGGGAGGTGGGGGCCTCGGGGCCGGGCGCGGCCTGCAGCTGGTCCTGCGGAACCAGCTGGGCCAGCAGCTGCTGCGTCGAGACCTTGCCGTAGCCGATGCCGGCCAGCAGGTCGTCGCCGTTGCGGTAGCCGAAGGGGGCGGCCGCCTTGGCCAGCTCGCCCGACTTCTCCAGCTTGCTCAGCGAGAGGCCGTACTTGCGCAGGTCCTTCTCGGCCAGCTCCCGCCCGATCTCCAGCGAGCGGCGCTGCTCCTCCTGGCGGATGTACTGGCGGATGCGGGCCTGGCCGCGGCTGGTCTTGACGAAGCCGAGCCAGTCCTTGGACGGGTGGGCGTGGGGCGAGGTGAGGATCTCCACGCTGTCGCCGTTCTTGAGCTGGTGGCGCAGCGGCACCAGCTTGCCGTTCACCTTGGCGCCGACGGTGTGGATGCCGATCTCGGAGTGGATGGTGAAGGCGAAGTCGACCGGGGTGGCGCCGCGCGGCAGCGCCTTGATGGCCCCCTTGGGCGTGAAGACGAAGACCTCGTCGGAGAAGAGGTCGACCTTGACGGTCTCGAGGAACTCGCGCGGGTCGTCCACCTCGCGCTGGAACTCGACCAGCTGCCGCAGCCAGCCGAACTGGGCGGCGTCCTTGGCCGAGAGCGGCTGCGCCGAGCCGTCCCGCCCCGCCTCCTTGTAGGCCCAGTGGGCCGCCACGCCCTCCTCGGCGACCCGGTGCATCTCCATGGTGCGGATCTGCACCTCGATGCGCTCGCCGCGCGTGCCGATCACCGTGGTGTGGAGCGACTGGTAGCCGTTCGGCTTGGGGATGGCGACGTAGTCCTTGAAGCGCCCCGGCACCGGCTTCCAGAGGGAGTGGATGACGCCGAGCGACTCGTAGCACTCGGCCACCGAGGCCACCAGCACGCGGAAGCCGACGATGTCCTGGATCTGGTCGAAGTCGACGTCGAGCTGGCGCATCTTCCGCCAGACCGAGTAGGTGTGCTTGACCCGCCCGGAGACGTCCGGCTTGAGCCCCTGGGCCTCGAGCTTCTCGCGGATGACGGTCACCACGTCGGTGACGAACTTCTCCTTCTCGCGCGAGATCAGGGCGATGCGGGTGGTCAGGTCGGCGAACTCGGTGGGGCGCAGGTGCTTGAAGGAGAGCTCCTCCAGCTCGGTCTTGACCCACTGGATGCCGAGCCGGTTGGCCAGCGGCGCGTAGATGTCGATGGTCTCCTGGGCGATCCGCTCCTGGGCCTCGATCTTCATGTGATCGAGGGTCCGCATGTTGTGGGTCCGGTCGGCCAGCTTGACCAGCAGGACGCGGATGTCCTTGGCCATCGCCACCACCATCTTCCGGAAGTTCTCGGCCTGCTTCTCCTCCCGGGTGTCGGTGGCGCTGAACTGCGAGAGCTTGGTGACTCCCTCGACCAGGTCGGCGATCTCGCCGCCGAAGAGCTCGGCGATCTCGGCGCGGGTGGCGAGGGTGTCCTCGATGGTGTCGTGCAGCATCCCGGTGACGACGCTCGCCTCGTCGAGCTTGAGCTCGGCGAGGATGCCGGCCACCTCGAGGGGGTGGACCAGGTAGGGCTCGCCCGACTTGCGCAGCTGCCCCTGGTGGACCTTGGCCGAGTAGACGTAGGCCTTCTTGATCAGGTCGAGGTCGGGGTCCGGGTGGTAGCTGGCGACCCGGTCGAGGATGTCATTCAGGCGCAGCAAGGCCGTCCAGAGTAGCGTCCCGCTCACCGGCCCGGCAAGGAGCCGGCCCGAATCGATACCGCCAAAGGTTGAGCGCCACCCGGCCGGCGCGGTAAGAAATCGGTGACTCAAGGGGGCCCCGTGCTCAAGTGCAAGTCCTGTGGTGCCGCGCTCGACCTCTCCATGAACGCCTGCGCCGCCTGCGGCGCCGAGGTGGAGCTGGGGCGGCTCACCGGCATCCTCGGGATGGTCTGCCGGGGCTGTGACGCCTACAACGAGCCCGGGGCGACCACCTGCGCCTCCTGCGGAGCCCCCCTGGGCGGGGCCACCACACCGGTCCCCGCCCCCACCCCCCTCGGCGTCCCCTCCGCGGAGTCCCTCACCCCCGCCAGCCTGACGCCGTTCACTCCGCACCTTGGCGACTCCTCCCAGCAGGCCCAGACCGTCCCGCCCCCGGTGGCGGGCCAGCCGATGCTGCGCGCCTTCCAGAGGGGGGCCGCGGCCGCCACCCGGGTGGTGTCCCTGGTCCCCTCCCAGCCGGTCGCCGGTGGGCCGCTCCCTCCAACCACCGGCACGCCACCGCCTCCGCTCGCGCCCGTCCCGGCCGCACCACCCGCCCCGGCCGCATCGACCCGCAGGCCGGCCAGCGCCGGGCCGCTGGTCCCGGGGCGCGCCACGCTCGTCCTCGAGCGCGGCGAGGGGCTCGACGGCGCCCGCTTCCAGCTCGGCAAGGAGCAGGTGGCGGCCGGACGGACCCAGGGGCTGGTCATCTTTCCCGACGACCCCTGCCTGGCGCCGCTCCAGGCCACCTTCTTCTACCGGGACGGGGCGCTCCACCTGCGCGACGAGGGGGCCCCGGGGGGCACCTACCTGCGGCTGCGTGGCCCCTCGGTGCCGCTGCGGCCGGGCGACCTCTTCGCTCTCGGCGACCGGCTGCTCCGCTTCGCCGGCCCGCTGCCTGCCTCGCCCCCCGGTCCGCCCGACGGCACCCGCCGGCTCGGCGCCCCGCGCCCGCCCGCCCCGACCATCGTCGTCGAGGAGCTGCTCGAGGGTGGCGTGACCGGCCGGGTCTTCGTGCGCGGCGGCGGGTCGGTCACCGTCGGCCGCTCCGGCTGCTCGATCAACCTCGGCGACGACCACTACCTCTCGCAGGCCCACGCCGAGCTGGTGATCGACTCCTCGGGGGCCGCCAAGCTGAAGGACCTCGGCTCCTCCAACGGCACCTTCGTGAGGGTCCCGGTCCGCGCCGAGCGCGAGCTGCACGACGGCGACTGGCTGCGGATGGGGCGCGAGGTGCTGCGCGTCGAGGTCGACTAGGAGATCACCATGGCCATCGCCTTCCTCACCATCACCCCGCTCGGCACCGCCACCCCGAGCGTCTCGCGCTTCGTCGCCGGCGTGGAGCAGATCCTGCGCGACACCAGCCTGACCCACCAGCTCACCGCCATGGGGACCATCATCGAGGGGGACGTCGACGAGATCCTCGCGGTGGTGCGCCGCATGCACGAGCACCCCTTCACGCTCGGCGCCCAGCGCGTCTCCACCTCGCTCCGGATCGACGACCGGCGCGACAAGCAGGCGACCATCGCCGGCAAGATGCGGTCGGTGGAGGAGAAGCTGAAGCAGGGGTTCTGACGTCAGAAACGGACCTTCGGTACGTTTAAGGAATTTAAGGCGTATCTGCGGCAGTTTGGGGTGCTCCAGCAGCACGTACCCAGCGTCACTTTGGACGTCCAAAGTAGCCCTGAGTACGCGTGCCCCCTACCCCACGAACCCCTTCGCCAGCACCGTCCAGTCGCTCTGCCCCTCGCCGCGGGCCAGCGCGGCGTCCATGGCCGCGGCGATGGCCGGGATGAGCGTCAGCACCACCTGGCCGGCCGCCGCCGACTCGAGCATGAGCCGGGCGTCCTTGCGGGCCATGGCCAGCTCCCAGGAGGGATGACTCCAGTCGGCCGCCAGGATCCGCTTTACCCGCTGCGGCACCGCCGCCCCCGGGTTGAAGAGGTCGAAGAGCGCCCCGGCCTCGGCCGGCGGGATCCCCTGCGCCTTGGCGAGCGCCAGCGCGTCGATGAGCCCGGTGGTCATGGCCATCAGGAAGAGGTTGCCGATCAGCTTCAGGCCGGCCGCCCGCTCCTCCTGCGGCCCGACCCAGGTGAGCTTGCCGGTCATGGTCGCCAGCGCCGGGGCGAGCCGGTCGAAGCGGGCCCGGTCACCCGAGGCGAGCATCAGGCCGGTCCCCTCGAGCGCGTTGACCGGCCCCATGAAGACCGGGGCGTGCTGGAAGGCGAAGCCGCGGGCCGTCCAGCGGGCGGCCCGGGCGGCGGTGCCGGGCGGCGAGGTGGTGGTGTGATCGACGAGGGCGGCGCCGGGAGAGAGCCCGGGCAGCGCCTGCTCCAGCACCGCGTCGACCGAGGCGTCGTCGCTCAGCGCCAGGTGGACGCGCTCGGCGCCGCGCACCGCCGCGGCCGGCGAGTCGCAGGCCACCGCGCCGTCGGCCACCAGCGCCTGGGCCTTCTCCGGCGTCCTGTTCCAGGCCTGCACCGGCTCGCCGCGCCGCCGCAGCGCCCGGACGAAGTTGCCGCCGAGCAGGCCGGTTCCGAGGAAGGCGATCATGTTTGGCTTCGGGGGCTCAGCGCCTGCCTGCGGCGCCCGCCGCCGCGCGCGGCTTGCGTGGGGTGCTCACCAGCGGGAAGCGCTCGGGGTTGGCCATCCGCTCCAGGTCGAGGTCAACGTCGAGCGCCGGCCACCGCAGGTGATCGCCGTGCTGGAGCTCGACCTCGTGGATCTGGGCCACGGTGGCGCCGCGGAACCATGGGAACTTGTCGTAGGAGAGGAAAAACTCCCGCCCGGCGACGAGCACCCAGACCCCGAACGGGCTGATGTGGCTCACCTCAGCCGAAGTGGCTCGCCCACGCGGCGACGATCTCATGGTGACGCTCCCTGTTCTCTCGTTCGATGTGCGCCAGCTGGCGCGGCTTCAACCCGTGACAGTCGGCGAGCGCGATGCTCGGCACCAGCCAGAACTTGGCCTCCCCGTCCGACGAGGTGACGTGGACGTGCATCCGCGCCTCTTCCCGCGAGAAGAAAAAGAATCTGTAGCGACCGCTCGTGAATACCGTCGGGCTCACGAATCGATTCTAGCACCCCGGTCCCACCTGGAGCATCGACCGCTTGCGTGGCGACGGATCGCCAAGCGGCTTGCCTCAGCCTGGCTGCACCGAGTGATCTGTGGCTCTCTCCAGCGCCGCCTGCTCTTCGCGCTGCCGTACCAGCCCCTTCGGCTCGCTCGGGAACCAGAACCACTGCGCGTCGGTACCTCCGTTGCGAAGGGCCCACTGGCCCATGGCGAGGGAGATGACTGCGGAGGGGACGACCAGGGCGACCACGGTCAGCGTGACGATCAGGACCAGCGGCAGGACCTTGCTCCATTCCAGCCGGGGGCCCGCCGTGCCCGAACCGACGAAGCCGATCAGGGCGGAGAAAATGACCGCCGCGAGGAGCAGCTTGGCCACCACCACCATGTTCCGTTTGGACGACGTCATCGGTACGCTCCCTGCTGCTTCGCGGCGGCCGGAAGACCGGCCGAACCACAACCGAGAGTAGAGGCCCCGGCGCAGCGGCTGTCCAGTCCCGGGTGGCGCCAGGAAAGCCGGACCGCCCGTTGATCAATCGATCCGGACACTTCGCCCGGTCGGACGCCCCAGATGGGTCCCAGGAGGGTCGAGCTTGAGCGCCCACGCGGCGACGCGACGAAGCGGCCAGGAGGCTACTGCAACGTCTCCAGGATCAGCTTCACCTTGGCGGCGTCGGGCGGGTCGGTGGCCAGGTAGCGCTGGTAACGCTTCCGTGCGGCCTGGGTGTCCCCCTGCTGCTGGTAACAGACCGCCAGCTTCTTCTGCAGCGCCGGCAGCGACGGGTCGATCGCCTCGGCCGCCAGGTAGGCCTTGATGGCGCCGTCGACGTCGCCGTCGGCGCGCAGGCCATCACCCTTCTTGACCAGGTCATGGGCCTGGGCCCTTCGGCGCTGCGGCTTCTCGGGCCTCGCTCCCCTGGTTTCCGGGGTCGCCAGGGCGGGCGTGGCGGTGGTCGAAGTCGGGGTCGCGGTCGGCGTCGCGGTCGGCGTCGCGGTCGGGGTCGCGGTCGCGGTCGGCGTCGCGGCCGGCGGCGCGGTCGTGGTCGGGGTCGGGGTCGCGGCCGGCGGCGCGGTCGTGGTCGCGGTCGGCGTCATGGTCGGGGTCGCGGTCGGCGTCGCGGTCGCGGCCTGGACCGGCGCGGGACCCGCCGCCGGTGGCGCAGGCGGCTGCCCCATCACGAAGTAGAGCACCGCGCCGACCACGGCGGCCGCCGCCAGCCCGCCGAAGATGACGGGCGCCTTGCTGGTCGAGCCGCCCGCCGCCGCCGCGGTGGCCGGCGCCGTCGCCGCCAGCGGCCGGACCGGCTGCTCCTCCTGCGGCTCGAGCTCGGTGATCTCGATCGCCATGGTCCCGCCCGGCGGGGCGGCCCGCGCGGCCGGCGTCGGGCCGGCGGTGGCGGCGCAGGCCAGCAGCGCCTCGCGCATCGCCGCGGCGTCGGGGTAGCGGCGCTTGGCGTCCTTCTCCATGGTCCTGCGGATCAGGGCGTCGAGCTGGGTCGAGAGGTCGGGGCGCTTCACCTTGGGCGCCACCGGGATCTCGGCCAGGTGCTTGGTGAGGAAGCCGACCGGCGTGTCGGAGTGGAAGGGCAGGTCGCCGGTGGCCATCTGGTAGAGGATGACGCCGACCGAGTAGAGGTCGCTGCGCGCGTCGAGGTCGGCGCCGCGGGCCTGCTCCGGGCTCATGTACTCGGGGGTGCCGCAGACCAGCCCGATCGCCGTCAGCTTCGGCTCGTCGGCCCCCACGGTGATCTTGGCGATGCCGAAGTCGAGCACCTTGACGAAGTCCGGCTCGTCGCGGCGCGGCTCCACCATGACGTTCTCCGGCTTCAGGTCGCGGTGGATGATCCCCTGGGCGTGGGCCTCGGCCAGCGCCGAGAGGATCTGCGCGCCGATGCGGATGATGCGGGCCTCGGGGAGCGGCCAGTCCTGCGAGATGACCCGCGAGAGGTCGCGGCCGGCCAGGAACTCCATGGCCATGAAGAGCGTCCCGTCCTCGGCGGCGCCGAAGTCGAGCACGGCGATCGAGTTGGGGTGGTTGAGGCGCGAGGCGGCCCGGGCCTCGCGCTGGAAGCGCTGCACGATCTGCGGGTCCTCGGAGTAGGTCCGGTGGAGCATCTTCAGCACCACCGGCCGATCGAGGGTCAGGTGGCGGGCCCGGTAGACCTTCCCCATGCCTCCCTGCCCGATCATCGCCTCGACCTTGAACTTCCCGTTGATGGTCCGGCCCAGGAAGGGGTCGGCCGGCGCCTCGGCCACGGGAGCGCAGGCGGCGCCGCAGCCCCCGCAGAAGCGGGCGTCGTCCTCGACCGGCTGAAGGCACTCGGGGCAGGTGCGCATGGCCCGCCATCCTACACCGGAGGCCGGCCGGTCGAGCGGCGCCTGTTCGATCGCCGCGTTGACCCCGTGCCCCCGTCGTGGCGAAATGTCCGGATGGCCAGGCCGGTGAAGTGCCCCCGCTGCGGGCGGGACAACGACGTCTCCTTCGCCTACTGCCTCGACTGCGGCCAGGCCATGCGTCCCGCTCCCGTCGCGAACGCTCCGGCCCGCCACTGCGTCGGCTGCGGCTCACCGCTCCAGCCCGGCTTCAAGTTCTGCGCCCACTGCGGACGTGCCGCCGCCCCGACGGCCCCGGCCGGCTCCCCGGCCTCGCCCCCGGTCGCCCCCCGGGTCCAGCCCCCGCCCGCGCCGGCAACGCCCGCCGGCCTCGACCTGCAGGTCACCGTGGAGGCCCCCGCGCCGCGGCTCAGCGCCGTGCGCCACGACGGCCTGCCCGGACTGGTGCTCGAGCTTCGTGGCGAGGAGACCCTCTGCGGGCGGACCGAGGGGGAGCTGCGCCTGGGCGACGACCCGACCGTCTCGCCCCGCCACGCCCGCTTCACGCGCAAGGGCTCGGCGGTGCGGGTCGAGGATCTCGGGAGCGTCAACGGCACCTACCTGCGGCTGCGCGGCCCCCACCGGGTCACCGTCGGGGAGGAGCTGCGCATCGGCCGGCAGCTGGTCCGGCTCGAGCCGCTGCCCCGCCCGGTCGCCGCCGACGCGCGGGACGGCAAGGCCTGGGGCTCGCCCGACTCCGGGGCCACGCTGCGGCTGGCCCAGCTGCTCGACGGCGGCGGGGTGGCCGAGATCTTCCCGCTCCGCCCCGGCGAGAACAGCGTGGGGCGCGACGTCGGCGACGTCAGCTTCCCCGGCGACCGCTACGTCTCGGCGCGCCACGCCACCATCCAGGTCGACCCGGGCGGCGTGACCATCACCGATCTCAACAGCTCCAATGGCACCTTCAGGAAGGTGCTGGGGAGCGTCGACCTGGCGAGCGGCGACCAGCTCCTGCTCGGCTCGCAGCTCTTCAGGCTCGAGGCCTGAGAGCCCGCAAGGCCCTGGGGCGCCGCGGCCTGGAGACGGCCGCTAGCCGAACGACTTCTCCTTCTGCTCCTGCTCTTCCTTGCAGCGGATGCAGAGGGTGGTGACGGGGCGGGCCTCGAGCCGCTTGGCCGAGATCTCCTCCTCGCACTTCTCGCAGATGCCGAAGGTCCCGGTCTCGACCCGGGCCAGCGCCTTCTCGATCTTGCTGAGCAGGAACTTCTCCCGGTCGCGCAGGCGGAAGATCATGGACTGCGTGTACTCGCTCGAGGCCTGGTCGATCTCGTCAGGCAGGTCGTCGGTGTCGAAGCTGGCCTCCTCGGTCAGCGTCTTCTTCGCCGACGCCAGGAGCTGGCGCTTCGACTCCTCGAGCATGGTCTTGAACCGCTTCAGATCCTTCTTGTTCAAGCGCTTTTCTCCACCCCGGGCCCCCCCGGGGGCCACGAAAGACCCGCGACCCTAGACGCGGTGGGCGGAGGTGTCAAGGCGCCTCGCAGGGAAGCGTCGGGCGTTTTGACTCGCCCTCCCGGCGCGTCGATACTGGGCCCATGTCGGACGGCAGATTCGACCGCGAGTTCTTGAAGTCGGCCCTGGCGCTCTCCACGCGCTCCGAGGTGGATCGCCTGCTGCTGGTCTCCGACCAGCCGCTCTCGCCCAACGACATCCGCGGCCGCCCCATCAAGAAGAAGCTGGTCTACGCCGTCACCAGCGACGGGCTGGCCCACCAGCTCCGCTCCCGCAAGTACCTGGCGGTGGTCATCCCGCCCTACGACTACACCCGGGTGGAGAAGATCAAGGTGGCCATCGTGGCGGCCCAGTCGGCCGGGCTGGTCCGCGACGGCGACACCGTGCTGGCCTGCTGCGGCCCGGGCGACGACAAGACCGCCGACACCATGATCAAGGTGGTGATCGGCGGCGAGGACCCCGAGGAGAAGATCCGCGTCGACACGCTGGGCCTGCCGTCCGGTTTCTCGACGCAGGTGATCGAGGGGCTGATCCACACCGCCATGGAGATCGGCTCCGAGGGGTACGAGGGGCACGCCATCGGCACCATCATCGTGGTCGGCGACTCGACCAAGGTCATGGAGAAGAGCCGCCAGCTCACCCTCAACCCGTTCCAGGGGATCAGCGAGGCCGACCGCAACTCGCTCGACCCGCCCATCCGCGAGGCCATCAAGACCTTCGCCGCCCTCGACGGCGCCTTCATCATCCGCGAGGACGGCGTGGTGCTGGCGGCCGGGCGCTACCTGCTCTCGATGAGCCGCGACGTCACCCTCCCCCTCGGGCTGGGCGCGCGCCACTCGGCGGCCGCCTCGATGACCAGCGACACCAAGGCGATCGCCATCACCGTCTCGCAGACCAGCGGCGCGGTCCGCGTCTTCCGCGAGGGCTCCATCGTCCTCGAGCTGCGCCAGCGGACCCGCCGGGTCTAGGGCGAGCGCCATGACCACCCGGCTCACCCCCGCCCGCGCCGCGCTGCTGCTGGTCGGCGCCTCGCTGCTGCTCCACGTCGGCTACGCCGGGCTGGTGGCCCTCTCCCCGCAGGAGGCCTACTACTGGTCCTGGGGTCGGCGGCTCGCCCTCTCCTACTTCGACCACCCGCCGCTGGCCGCCTGGACCATCCGCGGCTTCACCAGCCTCTTCGGCGACGGCGAGCGGGCCATCCGGCTGGCGGCGGCGCTCCACTCCGGCCTCTTCTTCCTCTTCCTCTTCCTCTCCGGACGCCGGCTCTTCGGCGAGAAGGCGGCCCTGCTGGCCACCGCCTTCGGCCTGCTCGCCCCCATCACCTCGCTCGGCCAGGTGGTGATCACCCCCGACGGCCCGCTGCTCTCCGGCTGGGCCGCCTGCCTCTACTTCACGGTGCGGGCCCTCGACGAGGAGGACGGCCGCTGGCTGCTGGCGGCCGGGCTGGCCACCGGGCTGGCGGCGCTCGGCAAGTACACCGCCTTCCTGCTGGTGCCCCAGCTCGGCCTGGCGCTGCTGCTCGACCCGCGCGGGCGCCGGCTCATCGCCTCGCCCTGGCCCTGGCTCGGCCTGCTGCTGGCCGGGCTGGTCTTCTCGCCGGTGCTGCTCTGGAACGCCGATCGCCACTTCGTCAGCTTCCTCTTCCAGTCGGAGGGGCGGACCAGCACCTTCGCCCTCAACCCGGTGCTGGTGGGGCGCTTCGTCGGGCTGCAGGCGCTCAGCGTCTCGCCGCTGCTCTGGCTCGGGGTGATGGCCGCCCCCTTCCTGGCGGCGCGGCGCTGGCGCGACCCCTCCTGGCGGCTGGCGGCCATCTTCTCGCTGCCGCTGGTGCTGCTCATGCTGGTCATCTCCCCCTTCCACTGGGTCAAGATGAACTGGGGCGCGCCGGCCTACCCGGCGGCGCTGCTGGCGCTGGCGGCGCTCACCCTGGAGGGCTGGGACCGCCCCTGGGTGCGCCGCTTCGCCTGGACGGCCGGCGGGCTGGCGGCCGTCTTCAGCCTCTACACCCACCTGATGCCGCTCGTCCCGGCGCTCCCCTTCCCGGCCCGCGACGAGATGTTCGCCGGCTGGCGCCAGCTGGCGGCCCGCGTCGAGGCCGAGCGGCAGGCCATGGGCGGCGACCCGCTGGTGGTCGGCTGCACCTACAAGCCGGCCGCCGAGCTGGCCTACTACCTGCCGGGCCGGCCCCAGACCCAGTCGGCCGGGCTCTTCGGCGAGAACGGCCTGCAGTTCGACGAGTGGCTCGACCCTGCGGCGATCCGCGGCCGGCCGCTGCTGATCGTCGTCGACCCGCGCGAGCGGCGCAGCTGCGCGAAGAAGGCGGAGCGCTGCGCCACCCTGGCGGCGCTGCCGCCCGAGGTGGTGCGGCGCGGCGAGGAGCAGGTCACCGCCTTCGAGCTCTTCCGCT
The DNA here is from genome assembly GCA_031388695.1 of Anaeromyxobacter sp. Lineage (GTDB taxonomy): Bacteria > Myxococcota > Myxococcia > Myxococcales > Anaeromyxobacteraceae > JADKCZ01. Next base: position 12,170 of record JANMRY010000125.1, read on the forward strand.
GCGAGCTGCGCCCCGACGCCGAGCTGCCGCTGGCGCGCTGGCGGTCGGGCAGGCGCTGAGGAGCGGGCAGCCGGCGCAGTGGGCCGGCGTCAGCCGGGGCGGGCAGGCGCCGCACATCCCGAGGTGGCAGAGGGCGAAGTCGTGCCGGACCGGGTCGGCGGCGTCGACGAGGCGCAAGGCCGCGGTGATCTCCTCGGCGGTGCGCCAGCCCAAGTCGGCGCGGGCGGTCAGGCCGAGCCGGCGCGCCACCCGGTGGATGTGGGTGTCGAGCGGCATCAGCAGCGCCGCGCGCGGCACCCGCGGCCAGGCGCCGAGGTCGACGGCGTCGGGGCCGCGCACCATCCAGCGCAGGTAGAGGTTCCAGCGCTTGGCGGCCCCCGGCCCGGCGGCGTCGGGGAGCAGGTGGCGCAGGCCGCGCCCGCCCCGGCCATGCAGCAGCCCGGCCACCGGCGGAGCCTCGCGCAGCTCCCGGGCGAAGCCGGCCAGCGCCGGGCGCAGCGCCCCGGGGCCGCCGCCCGCGGCCTCGAAGAGGGCGGCGAAGCGGGCGCCGAGCGAGCCGTGGGCGAGGCGCAGGTGGCCGATGGCGGCGAGCAGGGCGGCGAGGTCGGGCGGCCGGTTGAAGCGGTAGCGGAACCAGTCGAAGCGGTCGAGGAGCGCCGCCTGGACCGGCCCGCCGGCCGGCGCGGTGGGCTGCCCTGCGGTCTCGGCCCCGAGCGCGGCCGCGATCGCGTCGACGGCGGCGGCCGGTGAGCCGCCGAGCTGGTCGAGCAGCCGGGCCAGGATCGGCTTGAAGAGGTCGGCCCGGCCGTAGGCGAGGCAGGCGGCCAGCAGCCCGGCCACCTCCTGGTCGGCGGGCGAGCGGTAGCGGCGGGGCAGCTCGACCGGATCGGCGGCGAGGCGCGCGGCCCGATCGAGCGTGGCGTCGAGCCGGAGCAGCAGCGGGGCGAGCGCGGCCGCCTCGGCGGCGCCGAAGGTGGCGACGGTGACGGCGCGTCGACGGGGTGGCGCGCGACGGCGCTTCGGGCCCGGCGGCGGCCTCACCTGCGGCGCGCGGCGGCGCTTCGGGCGAGCCGGCGGGCTCACCGGCTCACCGCGGCGCCTGGGCGGCGTCCTTGCGCAGCTCGCGCAGCAGGTGGCCCGCCTCGGGGGCGATCAGCTTCTCCCAGGCGAGCCGGACCGCGGCGCGCGAGCCGGGGACCGAGAAGAGCACCCGCCCGCCCCAGGTGCCGGCCACGGCGCGGGAGAGCATGGCGGCGCTGCCGATCTCGGCGAAGGAGAGCATGCGGAAGAGCTCGCCGAAGCCGTCGAGCCGCTTCTCCAGCAGGCCGGAGACCGCCTCGTAGGTCCGGTCGCGGGCGGCCACGCCGGTGCCGCCATTGACCACCAGCACCTCGGCCCCGGCGGCGGCGGCGGCGTCCAGCGCGGCGCGGATCGCCTCCGGCTCGTCGCGGACCAGCGCGTAGCTCGACAAGGTGTGCCCGGCGGCCGCCACCTGCGCCTTCAGGTACTGGCCGCTCTCGTCCTCGGCCTCGCCGCGGGTGTCGGAGGCGGTCAGGATGCCGAAGCGGACCTGGGCCGGAGCCTCGGCGCGGTGCTGGTGGTGGGACATGGGGAGAGGACGGTAACCCCGAGGCGCGGGAGGGGACAAGTGATCGCGGCCATTGCCACCATCACCCGTCCGGACCGGCTCCGGCCGGGCGGCGAAAGGCGTTGCGCGAGTAGAATCCTGCTCCATCCGCTCGCAGGCCCGCGCGCTGGCTCGAAGGCACGCTCTGCCGTCGCGACCCTGGCACCCGGACGTGGTCCCTCTTTCGCAACTTCGGACGCCCGAAGTGGATTTCGGGTTACGGACCCAGAGTCTCCGCCATACCCGTGACCCGCTCGCCAGCCACCGCCCCTGGCCCCTGGTCCGTCACCGTCACCGCCACCGTCACCGCCACCGTCACCGTCACCGTCACCGTCACCGTCACCGTCGCCGTCACCGGCCCTGTCCGCCTACGCCCCACCAGCCGCCGTCACCATCACGGCCGCCGCCGCCCCATTCCCCGGAACTTGTGACCGCCCCGCCCCCCGCATAGGCTCGCCGCCACCGTGGCCAAGCGCATCGTCTTCACGAAGAGGCTCCAGCTCCTCGGGCTGCTCTCGATCCCCTCCGGCATGCCGCTCGGCTGGATCTTCAACACCTTCCAGGTCTTCCTGGTCGACCTCGGCATCTCCCGCTCGCAGATCGGCCTGCTCTCCGGCGCCTCGCTCCCC
>JANMRY010000143.1:0-53494 GCA_031388695.1 Anaeromyxobacter sp.
GTGGCGGCCGCCTACGGGGTGGCGGTCGAGGCGCGGCGCGGCGCCGGCCCGGCCCAGCTGCGCCGGGTGGCGGCCATGCTGCAGAAGGCCCGCCCCACCGCCGTCAACCTGGCCTGGGCGGTGCGGCGCATCTCGCAGAAGCTGGAGGCCGGCGCCGACGCGCTGCTGGCCGAGGCCCACGCCATCCGCGACGAGGACGAGGCGGCCTGCCGGCGCATGGGTGCGCTCGGCGCGCCGCTCTTGCCGCGCGGCGCCACCGTGCTGACCCACTGCAACGCCGGGGCGCTGGCCACCGCCGGCTACGGCACCGCGCTCGGCGTCATCCGCGCCGCCACCGAGGCCGGCAACCCGGTCAAGGTGCTGGCCGGCGAGACCCGCCCCTTCTTCCAGGGGGCGCGGCTCACCGCCTGGGAGCTGCACCGCGACGGGATCCCGGTGACCATCCTGACCGACGGCATGGCCGGCTGGCTCATGCAGCGCGGCGAGATCCAGTGCGTGGTGGTCGGCGCCGACCGGATCGCCCGCAACGGCGACGTCGCCAACAAGATCGGCACCTACGGCCTGGCGGTGCTGGCGAAGCACCACGGTCTGCCCTTCTACGTGGCCGCCCCCTGGAGCACCGTCGACCTCGAGACGGCCAGCGGGGAGGGCATCCCCATCGAGGAGCGCCCCTCCGACGAGGTGGTGCTGATCGGGGGTCAGCGGATCGCCCCGCCCGGCGTGCCGGCCCGCTACCCGGCCTTCGACGTGACGCCGGCGGCGCTGGTGACCGCGATCATCACCGAGCGGGGGCTGGTGCGGCCGGCCGGCCCGGCCGGGCTGGCGGCCCTGGCGGCCCTGGCGGCGCAGTAGGCGCAGGCGGCGCAGGCGGCGGCGAACGGTTAGACTCATGGCAGTGCCCACCACCACCAAGACCCCTGCCTGCCCGGCCTGCGGCGGCCGCTCCGGCGCCAACGCCGACTGCCTCTCCTGCCGCGAGGCGGCGGCCCGCGAGCTGGCGCGCGGCGCCGAGGACATCACCCCGCGGAAGCTGGAGGAGACGGTCGGGCGGGTGGCCCGCTTCCTCGAGCGGCGCCCCTGGTGGGCGCGCGGCGCGCCCATCGACCTGCTGGCCCGGCTGCGGCTGCTCTGGCTGGTGCTGCGCGACACCGTGAAGGGCGACTACCGGCTCCCCTGGAAGGGGATCGCGGCGCTGGCGGCGGCGGCGCTCTACGTGGTCTCGCCCTTCGATCTCGTGCCCGACTTCCTCGGCCCGCTCGGCTTCACCGACGACGCCCTGATCGTGGCGCTCACCTGGGGGCTCATGAAGCGGCAGCTGGTCGAGTACTGCGCCTGGAAGGGGCTGGCGCCCGGCCACTTCGGCATCGAGGTCAAGCCGTGAAGGCTCACCCGGCGAAGGCGGCGCCGTTCAGCACCCCCCATGCGTAGGGTCGCTGGCCCCCGTGCGGGGGAGGTCGACATCAGGAAACCCGCTGATCCCAGCCTAAGTTGACATGGGGCGCGGACGGATCGTATAGACGCGCCTCCCCGAGGTCCGGGGACCAGCTCATCTAAAAGGGAGTGGCCGATGTACGCGGTGATCAAGACCGGCGGTAAGCAGTATCGCGTGACGCAGGGCGACCGGGTCAAGGTCGAGCTGCTGACCGGCGAGGTGGGTGGCAAGGTCTCCTTCGAGGCGCTGATGATCGGCGGCGAGGGCGAGGCCAAGGTCGGCGCGCCGGTGGTCAAGGGCGCGGCGGTCGAGGGCGAGATCGTCTCCCACGGCAAGCACAAGAAGCAGGTCCACTTCCGCAAGAAGAAGGAAGGCTGGACCAAGAAGCGCGGTCACCGCCAGCCCTTCACCGAGCTGCTCATCACCGCGGTTCGCGCCTAAGCGGTTCGCGCCCAAGAAAGGACGGACGACTCCATGGCTCACAAAAAGGGACAGGGCTCTTCACGCAACGGCCGCGACTCGGCTGGGCAGCACCGCGGCGTCAAGATCTACGGCTCGGAGAAGGTCATCTCCGGCAACATCATCGTCCGCCAGTGCGGAACGCTCTTCCACCCCGGCGCCAACGTCGGGCTGGGCAAGGACTTCACGATCTTCGCCACCTGCGCGGGCACCGTGAAGTTCACCCGGACTCGCGGCGATCGCCGCGTGGTCTCGGTGATCCCCGAGGTCGAGGCCTAGGGTTCTCGCGGCGGCTGAAGCCGGCCGTCCACGGCGCCGCGGGCCTCCGGGCTGCGCGGCGCTCGTCGTTTGTGAGGGGAGACCATGAAGTTCGTCGACGAGGTCCGCATCCATGTGAAAGCTGGCGACGGCGGGGCCGGCGCCATCGCCTGGCGGCGGGAGAAGTTCATCCCCAAGGGCGGCCCGGCCGGCGGCGACGGCGGCGACGGCGGCGACGTGGTCATCGAGGTCGACCCGCAGCGCTCCACGCTGCTCGACTACCGCTTCATCCGCGAGCACAAGGCGCGCAGCGGCTCCAAGGGGCACGGCCGCGACATGAACGGCATCAGCGGCGAGACCCTGGTGCTCAAGGTGCCGTCGGGCACGCTGGTGCGTGACTTCGACACCGGCGAGACCCTGGCCGACCTCGGCCCCGGCCTGCAGAGCGTGGTCATCGCCAAGGGCGGGCGCGGGGGCTTGGGCAACATCAACTTCGCCACCTCGACCAACCAGGCCCCGCGCTACGCGCAGGACGGGACCAAGGGCGAGGAGAAGAACCTCCAGCTCGAGCTCAAGCTGCTGGCCGACGTCGGCATCATCGGCTACCCGAACGCCGGCAAGTCGACGCTGATCAGCGTCATCAGCCGGGCCCGCCCCAAGATCGCCGACTACCCGTTCACCACGCTCACCCCCAACCTCGGCGTGGCGCAGTGGCGCGGCGACCGGAGCTTCGTGGTGGCCGACATCCCCGGCCTCATCGAGGGGGCGCACGAGGGGCACGGCCTCGGCCACCAGTTCCTGCGCCACGTCGAGCGCTGCCACGTGCTGGTCCACCTGGTGGAGGGGGCCAACCCGGCCGAGGGGCGCAACCCGGCGGCCGACTTCGCCGCCATCAACCAGGAGCTGAAGCTCTACTCGAAGAAGCTGGCGGCCAAGCCGCAGGTGGTGGCGATCACCAAGGTCGACATCCCCGAGGCCCGCGCCGCCGGCGAGGCCTGGGCGCGCCAGATGGGCAAGCGCAAGGTGCCGGTCAAGGTCCACCTGCTCTCCTCGGCGACGCGCGAGGGGCTCGAGGCGCTGCTCGACGACGTGGCGGCGGCCATCTGGAGCGACGTCGGGCCGAAGGCCGGCGGGCGGCCCAAGAAGGCCGGGCGGCCGCGGGCCGCGGTCGAGGCGGCGGCGCCGTACGTGGCGGAGAGGCCGGCGAAGACGAAGGCCGGCAAGAAGGCCCCCGCGGCGAACAAGAAGACCGCGGCCGCGAATAGGAAGAAGGCGGTCGCCAGGCGGAGCCGGCGGTGAGCGGGGCGCCGACGCTCCCCGACTTCCTCCTGCCGGAGCGCAAGGCGCGCATCGACGCGGTGGTGGCGCAGCGGACCCGCACCCTCACCGTGGTGATGGAGGCCTTCACCGACTCGCAGAACACCAACGCGGTCTTCCGCACCGCCGAGTCGTTCGGCGTGCAGGAGGTCCACGTGGTGGTCGGGCCGCAGAAGCGGTTCGACCGGAACAAGAAGGTGAGCCAGAACGCCGACAAGTGGCTCGAGGTGGTGCGCTGGAAGGAGACCGCGCCCTGCCTGGAGGCGTTGAAGGCGCGCGGCTTCCGTGTCTACGCCACCCACCTCGGCGAGGGGTCGGTCGGCCTGTCGGACCTCTCCTTCGCCGAGCCGACCGCGCTCATCTTCGGCAACGAGCACGCCGGGGTGTCTTCAGAAGCGCGGCGCCTCTCCGACGGCAGCTTCGCCATCCCCATGCGCGGCTTCTCGCAGTCGTTCAACGTCTCGGTGGCGGCCGCCATCTGCCTGGCCCGCGCCGTGGAGCGGCGCGAGGTGGAGCGGGGGCGCCACGGCGACCTCTCGCCGGCCGAGGCCGAGGCGCTGCGCGAGCGGTTCTACGCCCTCTCGGTCAACCAGCGAGCCCGGGTGGCGCTGGCGGGGCAGCGGGCCGCGAAGCGGTTGGGGAAGGGGTAGGGGAAGGGGGGAGTCGCCGCACGCGAGTCACCTCACCGAGGTCGGTGGCGAGGACAGACTTCTCGGCGGGACGCTGCCCTCGTCGGCGCGGGGACGAGCTGGTCTCGTTTCGTCGAACGCGCCCAGCGTCAGCGGGCGAACTTCAGTCCAGGTACCCGCCTGAAGTGGTCGGAGTTGCGCGTCAGGAGGGGCAGGCCGACGGTCAACGCGATGGCCGCGGTCAGCACGTCCCGGTCCCCGATGCGCTGGCCCTTCGACTCCAGGTGGCGCCAGAGTTCGGCGGCCCTGCGCGCCGCCCGGTCATCCAGCGGATAGACCCGGACGCCGCGGAGCACCTGACGAAGCTCGTCCCGCTCTCCTTCGGCGACGCCGCGAGTCAGCTCGTAGACGACCACCGCGGACGTGGCCGCCGCCTTGGCCCTGAGCCGGTCCGCGACGGCAGAGGCAACCCCTTCGCCGAGCAGATAGTCGATGAGCACGTCCGCGTCGAGGAGCGCTACCTCCACGACGTCTCCCGGAGCGCCGCGACCCGTGCGCGGAGCGTGGAGCCGCGGAGCGCGCCCTTGACCGCGAGCGCGGCGGTCACGTCGGCGGCCGTCGGCTCGGCGGGCGCCTCGGCTGCCAGGTCGACCTCCGCCGCCTCGTCGAGGTGCCGCCTGGCCCACTCGGACAGGGAGAGGTTCCGCCGCCTGGCTGCGGTGAAGTAGCGGGTTCGCCGCGCCGGCGTGGTGCGGATGTCGACGCGGCGTGTGGAGGTGGAACGGGGCATTGTCCCGACAATGTACGTACATCCTGGGGAGACCGCAAGTCGCCCGCCCACTCTTTCGGTGGCGCCGCGCCGGGACGAGGTCGAACGCTGTTTCCGACCCACCGCCCCGAAAACATCGCCTTTCGGCCCGAAGGCGGCAGCTCGGCCATCGAATCGGCACCGGAGGAGCCCGTGAGCCGGCCCCGGTCCGAGGGCATGCCGTGGTAGCCTTCCGGTACCCACTCCTACACTACCGGTGCGAGGGTCACATGAAGGCAAGAGCGCTCCTCACGGGCAGCCTGCTCCTCTCGATGTCGGTCCTGGCGGCTTCGTGCGGCGGCGGGAGCGGTGGCTCGGCGAACACCCCCCTCCCTGCGCGGGTGGTCTTCGAGGAGGACTACGCCAACGTCTACTCGGTCATGGAGGACGGCACCGGGCTGGCGACCATCGCCGACACCCTCGACACCGAGCGCATCGCCTCGCAGTGGATCAGCTACGAGTCGAACTCGGTCGGCTCCCTGGGCAACAACCAGTACCGGGCGCCGGACAGACGGCCCATGGTGCAGGGCGGCCGGGCCGTCTACCAGCGCTACCTGGGCTTCTCCCCGATCGACATCTACGCCGTCAATCTCGACGGTACGCAGCGGGTGGCGCTGGCCGCCACCGCCAACGAGGAGGAGGCCTTCGCGGTGGTCGGCGATCGGCTCGTCTACACCAGCACCGACCCCACCGCATTCACCGGCAACCTGCGCAGCGTCCGGCTCGACGGCAGCGGCGACGTGGCCATCACCAACGTCACCACGGCAGGCAACTACGCCGCGGCCGTGGCCTTCGTCGGAAGTCGCCTGATCTACACCGAGCCTGGTGTCACCGGCGGCACCTTCATCTCCGACGCCGACGGCACCAACCGGATCACCCTGTGGGACAAGCGGCCCTATCGGGTCATCGTGTCGGGCACCCGCCTGCTGCTCGGAGGCAATGAGATGGCCGCGGTCAACCTCGACGGCACCGGGTTCGTGGCCTTCACGCCCGGCGCGAACCTCAGTGGCTCGGGAAGCAACTACGCACCCGGCTCGCTCATGTTCGGGATCGAGGCCGGCCGGGTCTTCTACACGGCGATCGATCAGTCCACCGACCCCGACACCTACATGCTGGTGAGCGTGGGGCTCGACGGCACCAACCCGCTGCTGCTCGGCTCCTCCACCACGGCCTATCCGTACCTCATGGAGGCGTTGGGCGGCAGGCTGATCGTCAACGAGGCCGGCGCGAGCGGGGTGGACCTCGTCAGCTACGAGATCGCGCGGGCCGGCTCTCGCACCCCCCTGCTCCTCAACCACCAGTTCTTGCTGCGGCAGGGCGGCCGGGTGGTGGCGTTCAGCTCCAACGGCGACCCCACCTACCGGCTCTCCAGCGTCAATCCGGACGGGACCGCGGTGGCCACCCTGGCGCTGGCCGCGCTCGGGCTCGACAGCTTCCACCTGGTCCGGCTCGGCCAGGGGCAGCTCGTCTACTCGCAGGCGGCCACCAACGGCCTGCTGGAGGGCTACGCGGTGGGGCTCGACGGCCTCGGCAGGGTGGCGCTGACCACCGGCGTCGCCGGTGACAAGGAGCTCATGGACCTCGCCGCCGGCCGGCTGGTCTTCCAGAGCCGCACCGCCGGCGATCCGGTCGCCTGGCGCAACCTGCACAGCATCAAGCTCGACGGCACCGGGGCGCTCGACCACGCCACCACCGCCGCCGACGAGCGCTACCTGGGTCAGTTCGACGGGGGCGCCAAGCTGCTCTTCACCAGCGCCGCCGGCGGGATGGTGGACCTGAAGGTGGCGCCCATCACCGGCGGGAACGCGCTGCTGCTGCGGAGCAGCACGGCCGGCAAGTCCTTCGTCGGCGCCTACTGAAGCGTGCACCCCTCCCAGAAGGCCGCGAGGTCCGGCGCCAGCGGCGCCTCGAAGCTGACCCGCTCGCCGCTGCGAGGATGGGGCAGGGAGAGCTTCCAGGCGTGGAGCGCCTGCCGGTCGAGCCGCAGCGCCGCCCGGTCGGCCTCGGTCAGCGCCTTCTTCGTGAACCGGTCGAAGATCAGCTCGTCGCCGCCGTAGATCTTGTCCCCCACCAGCGGCAGGCCGGCGTGGTGCAGGTGGGCGCGGATCTGGTGCTGCCGCCCGGTCCTCGGCGCGCAGGCGAGCAGCGCCACCGCCGCCCCGTCGGGCGCCCGCCGCCGCCCCAGCACGGTGAAGCCGGTGGCAGAGGCCGACCCCTGCGGGTGGACGTGCATCCGCACCCGCACCTCGCTCTGCAGCGTCAGCGCCAGCGGCGCCTCGACCTCGAAGGCGTCCTCCGACGGCCAGCCGAGGCAGAGCGCCAGGTAGCTCTTCTCCACCCGCCCCTCGGCGAAGGCCCGCTTCAGCTTGGTGGTCCACTCCGGCGCGGTGCCGCAGGCGACCAGCCCGCTGGTCTCGCGGTCGAGCCGGTGGGCCGGGTCGACCTTGCGGTCGGGGAAGCGCGCCTTGGCCAGCGCCGTGAAGGTGTGCTCGAAGTAGCGGGCGGTCGGGTGGATGGGCAGCCCGGCCGGCTTGTCGATCACCAGCAGCGCCCCGTCGTCGAAGATCACCCCGAAGTCCATGGGGGTCTCCGGCTCCGGCTCGGCCTCGCGCCAGAGCGAGAACTCGAAGCCGGGCGCGAGCAGCGTCTCCGGCCCGACCCGGCTGCCGTCGGCGGTGTCGAGCCGCTCGGCGATGATGAAGGCCGCCTTCCCGGGGTCGAGCCGGCGGATCTTCTGCAGCAGGTAGGCGTCGAGCCGCCACCCGGCGTAGTTGCGCTCGACGGTGAACCGGGCTCGGACGATTCGTCCCACGAGGCAGGGCTATACCACCCTCACGGGGGAGGTTGACGCGATCGATCGCAGCGCGTAGTTTCCGGTCCCGGATTGAGACGAGTCGCCGTCATCATTCCGGCCCGGTACGGATCAAGTCGTTTTCCCGGGAAACCCCTCGCCGATCTGGCAGGCAGCCCCGTCGTCGCTCACGTGGTCGAACGAGCGAGGCGGGCACGCGGCGTGGACGTGGTGGCGGTCGCCACCGACGATCCACGCATCGCCGCTGCCGCCGAACGGGCGGGGGCCACTGCCATCATGACCGGCCCTGCCGCGACCGGCACGGACCGGGTTGCCGAGGCGGCGAAGCTGCTCTCCCCGGCGCCGGAGCTCGTGGTGAACCTGCAGGGCGACGAGCCGCTCATCGAGCCGGAGGCGATCGAGACCCTGCTGGCCGCCATGCTGGAGAGCGGCGCCGAGATGGGCACGCTGGCCCGCCCGCTCGAGCCGGGCGAGGCCGAGCGCTCCCAGGTGGTCAAGGTGGTCACCGACCTGACCGGCCACGCCCTCTACTTCTCGCGGGCCTTGATCCCGCACCGGCGCCAGGGCGGGGTCTCCCCGCTCTGCCGCGCCCACGTCGGCATATACGCCTTCACGGCCGCCTTCCTGGAGCGCTTCGCCAGGCTCGCGCCCGGCCGGCTGGAGGGGGAGGAGGCGCTCGAGCAGCTGCGGGCGCTGGAGAACGGGGTGAGGATCCGGGTGGCGCAGACCGCCTACCGGGGGTTCGGGATCGACACGCCGGAGGACCTGGAACGAGCCAGGGCCCTGCTGGCGGCAGGCGCGCAATGAGCGGCAGGCGCGCAATGAGCTGCAGCCACGAAGCGAGCGGAGTCCACACATGGTGAAGCGGGGCAAGAAGACCAAGTACCTGTTCGTGACCGGTGGCGTGGTCAGCTCGCTGGGCAAGGGGCTGGCGGCCGCGTCGATCGGGGCGCTGCTGGAGAACCGCGGCCTCGAGGTCATGCACCTCAAGCTCGACCCGTACATCAACGTCGACCCTGGCACCATGAGCCCGTTCCAGCACGGGGAGGTCTTCGTCACCGACGACGGGGCCGAGACCGACCTCGATCTCGGCCACTACGAGCGGTTCACCACCGCCAAGATGACCCGCAAGAACAACTTCACGACCGGGCGCATCTACCAGAACGTCATCAACCGCGAGCGGCGCGGCGAGTACCTCGGCAAGACCGTGCAGGTGATCCCGCACATCACCGACGAGATCAAGGCGGTCATCCGCGAGGCGGCCGGCGGCGCCGACATCCTCATCGTCGAGATCGGCGGCACCGTCGGTGACATCGAGTCGCTCCCCTTCCTCGAGGCGATCCGGCAGATGAAGTACGACGTCGGCCAGGAGAACGCCGTCTACGTCCACCTCACCCTGGTGCCGTTCATCGCCGCGGCCGGCGAGCTGAAGAGCAAGCCGACCCAGCACTCGGTCAAGGAGCTGCGCGAGATCGGCATCCAGCCCGACATCCTGCTCTGCCGCTCGGATCGCGAGATCCCCAAGGACATGAAGGACAAGATCGCCCTCTTCTGCAACGTCGACGTGGGGGCGGTCTTCACCGCGCTCGACGTGAAGTCGATCTACCAGGTGCCGCTGGAGCTGCACCGCGAGGGGCTCGACGACAAGCTGGCCGAGATCTTCAACATCTGGAGCCGCGCCCCCCGCCTGGAGAAGTGGGAGCAGATCGCCGAGAAGGTCTCGGCGCCCCGGCAGGGCGTGGTGCGCATCGGCGTGGTCGGCAAGTACGTCGAGCTGCAGGAGAGCTACAAGAGCCTCAACGAGGCGCTGGTCCACGGCGGCATCGCCTGCGACGTCAAGGTCATCAACGAGTTCGTCGACTCCACCAGGCTGGAGGAGGGCGACCTCTCGGCGCTCGACAACATCGACGCCATCCTGGTGCCGGGCGGCTTCGGCATCCGCGGCACCGAGGGGAAGATCCTGGCGGTGCGCCACGCCCGCACCCGCAAGATCCCCTTCTTCGGCATCTGCCTCGGCCTGCAGATGGCGGTCATCGAGTTCGGCCGCGACGTGCTCGGGCTGCAGAAGGCCAACTCGCTGGAGTTCGACGAGCAGACCCCCGACCCGGTGGTCACCCTGATGGACGGCCAGAAGGGGGTCACCGAGAAGGGCGGCACCATGCGGCTGGGCAGCTACCCCTGCCACCTGAAGGAGGGGACGCTGGCCCGCGACCTCTACGGCAAGGAGCTGATCGACGAGCGCCACCGCCACCGCTTCGAGTTCAACAACGCCTACCGGGCCCGCTACGAGGCGGCCGGCATGGTCTTCTCCGGCGTCAACGACGAGCTCGGGCTGGTGGAGATGATCGAGCTCAACAACCACCCGCACTTCCTCGGCTGCCAGTTCCACCCGGAGTTCAAGTCGAAGCCCTTCGCGCCGCACCCGCTCTTCGCCGGCTTCGTCAAGGCGGCGCGGGACCACCGCGACGCCGCCCTGCGCGCGCCGCAGGCCGAGGTCACCAAGCTCCCCGTCGGGAAGAACGGCTAGGTCACCAGACATGTCCCAGGTCCTCGCCCGCATCGGCGGGTACGAGGTCGGCGACGGGAGGAAGCTGCTCCTCATCGCCGGCCCCTGCGTGCTCGAGAACGAAGCCCACGCGCTGCTCCACGCCCGCAAGGTCAAGGCGCTGGCCGAGAAGCACGGCCTGCCGGTGGTCTTCAAGGCCAGCTTCGACAAGGCCAACCGCTCCAGCGGCAAGAGCTACCGCGGCCCCGGGCTGGAGGTCGGCCTGGCCGCCTTCGCCGCGGTCAAGCAGGAGACCGGCCTGCCCTGCACCACCGACGTCCACGAGAGCTGGCAGGCCGAGCCGCTCGGCAAGGTGGTCGACCTGCTGCAGGTGCCGGCCTTCCTCTGCCGGCAGACCGATCTCGTCATCGCCTGCGCCACCCACGGCAAGAGCGTCTCGGTGAAGAAGGGGCAGTTCCTGGCGCCGAAGGAGATGCGCCACGCGGTGGCCAAGTGCGCCGAGGCCGGCAACCGCAACGTGCTGCTGATGGAGCGCGGCTCCACCTTCGGCTACGGCAACCTGGTGGTCGACATGCGTGGGCTGGTGCAGATGCGCGAGCTGGGCGTGCCGGTCTGCCTCGACGCCACCCACTCGGTGCAGCTCCCCGGCGGCAACGGCGACGTCACCGGCGGCGACCGGCAGTTCGTGGCCCCGCTGGCCCGCGCCGCGGCGGCGGTCGGCCTCGACGCCCTCTTCATGGAGATCCACGAGGACCCCTCGGTGGCCAAGAGCGACGGCCCCAACAGCCTCGACTTCGCGCTGGCCGACCGGGTGCTCACCGAGGTGCTGGCGGTGCGCCGGGCCCTGGGGCAGCCGTGACCTCGCGCCGGGCGCCCGCCTCGCGGGCCCGCATCTCGCCGCGCGCCCTGCTGGCCAGGGCGGCCCGGGTCCGGCTCATCCTCCTCGACGTCGACGGCGTGCTGACCGACGGCCGGCTCTACTACGGCCCCGAGGGCGAGCTGATGAAGGCCTTCGACGTCAAGGACGGCCACGGCGTGGTGCTGCTGCGCGACCACGTCGACTTCGGCGTCATCTCCGGCCGGCCCGGCAAGGCCACGCAGCGCCGGCTCGAGGAGCTGCGCTTCAAGCACCTCATCTTCGGCCAGCTCGACAAGCTGGCCGGCTACGCCACGCTGGCCCACCTCGGCGTCGCCGACGACGAGGTCGCCTACATGGGCGACGACGTCAACGACCTGCCGCTGCTGGCGCGGGTCGGCCTCTCGGCGGCGCCGGCCGACGCCCGCCCCGAGGTCCGGGCCGCCGTCCACTTCGTGACCCGCGGCGCCGGCGGGCGGGGCGCGGTGCGCGAGCTGTGCGACCTGGTGGCCGCGGCGCGAGGCCTCCCGCCGGGGCACGGGTGACGCTACCGCTGACCACGCGGGTCCGGCGTGGCACCCGCTCGATCGTCGTCACCGGCCTCCTGCGGGCGCTCTCGCTCATCCCGGTCGGCCCGGCGGTGCGCGTCGGCGCCTTCCTGGGGTGGGTGGTGGGGTGGTTCTTCGGCGCGACGCGGTGGCTGGCGGTCCACCACCTCGGCCTGGCCTTCCCGGAGAAGTCCGAGGCCGAGCGGGAGGCGATCGCCCGGCGCATGTTCGTGCACCTCGGCATGTCGGCGATGGAGGTCGCCTCGATCCGCTCCTTCAGCGACCGGCTGGAGGCCTACATGACGGTCGAGGGGGGGCCGATCCTCGCGGCGGCGCTCGCCAAGGGGAAGGGGGTCGTCTTCGTCACCGGCCACGTCGGCAACTGGGAGCTGATGGCGCGGGTGGTGGCCCGCATCGGGGCGCCGGTCTCGGCGGTGGCCAAGCGCGGCGGCGACGCCCGGGCCATGCGGCTCATCGAGGGCTGGCGGGCCGACGGCGCCGTCACCACCCTCTGGCGCGAGGACGCCTCGACCGCCCGGGCGCTCCTCAAGGTCTTCAAGGAGAACCGGGTGCTCGGCCTCCTGGTCGACCAGGACACCAACGTGCAGGGGGTCTGGGTCCCCTTCTTCGGCCGCCCGGCCTGGTCGCCGCGGGCCCCGGCCGACCTGGCGCTGCGAAGCGGGGCCCCCATCCTGGTAGGGACCAGCCACCGCCCGACCGAGCGGCCCGGCGACGGGATGCGCTTCGAGGTGGTCGAGATCCCCTACGACCCGAAGCCGGCCGACAAGGAGGCCGAGGTGGTCCGGATCACGGCCGCCTGCCAGGCCGCCCTGGAGAGCGCCATCCGGCGCCACCCGGCCGACTGGGTCTGGATGCACGACCGCTGGAAGACGCAGCCGCCCCAGCCGCCCGTCCCAGAGTAGTTCAGCGCCCCGGCCCCAGAGTCGCTGATGGCAAGATCCTTGCCGGATCCCGGGCGCTTACCTGCACGGTCGTCGAGCGCCTCAAGCAAGGCCTGTGCCCGTCGCCTTGGCATGAAAAAGAGTGCTATGGTTCACGGCACTTGGAGGCGAATGAGGCTGCGGGACGCGACCTGGGTTTTCCTTTTTCTGGCGGCGGGCTGTCGGCCCGCCTCCCAGGGTGAGGCCCGTCGCGTGGTTCCGGCCCTGACCATGGACGGGGTCCAGTTCCAGGTCGACCGCGGGGGGCTGGTCACCGCGACCGGGCAGGCCTCCCGGCTCACCTACCGCCGCGACACCACCGACCTCATGGCCAGCGACCTGGTCATGAACCTGGTCACCCCCACCGGCCCGGTCATGGTCACCGCCCCCTCCGGCGAGGGGCGGCTCGGGGGCCGCACCTTCCGGGCCACCGGGGGGATCCGGGCCACCCGCGGCACCGACGTGGCCACCACCGCCAGCGCCAGCACCCGCCCCGGCTCCGACGGCCGCGCCTGGGTCGAGGGGCCGGATCCGGTCGAGGTCGAGGGGCCCGGCTACCGGCTCACCGGCACCGGCTTCGACCTCGACCCGGTCAGCGGCGAGCTGGCCATCCGGGGCAAGCCACACCTCGTCACCGGGCTGGCGGTCCGACCATGACCGCGACGCTCCTGCTCCTGCTCGCCCTGGCGGCCCCGGCCAAGCCGGTCCCGGCCCACGTCGACGCCGACGTCATCCGCTACAACTGGTCGACGCGGAAGGTCACGATGCTGGGGAAGCCCTTCGTGACCCTGACCCGCGAGGACATGGTCCTCACCTGCCGGAAGCTGGTCGGCGACAACGACGCCTCCGGGCAGCTGGCCCGCGCCACCTGCGAAGGTGACGTCAAGCTGGTCCGCTCCACGCGCGTCGTCACCTGCGAGCGAGCCCTCTACGACCGCGACGCCGCCCGGATCATCTGCGAGGGGAACCCGGTGCTGCGCGACGGCGAGACCGAGGCGCGCGGCAAGCGGCTCACCTACCTGCTGGCCGCCGACGAGGTGCTGCTGGAGGAGGCGGTGCAGGCCACCGTCCCGGCGAGCCAGGTCGAGCAGGCGCAGAAGAAGCCGGCCCCGAAGGGGACGGTCACGCCTTCGCCGGCCAGGCCCACCCGGTCCACCGCGGTCCCGCCCCCGCCGCCGAAGCCGGCCGGAGGCGCCAGGTGAGCGGCCAGCTCCGCGCCGACGGGCTGGTCAAGAGCTACCGCAGCCGCCGGGTGGTCGACGGCGTCTCCTTCCACGTCGAGCCGGGCGAGGTGGTCGGCCTGCTCGGCCCCAACGGCGCCGGCAAGTCGACCAGCTTCAACATGGTGGTCGGGCTGGTCACCCCCGACGCCGGCACCGTCCGGCTCGGCGACGAGGACCTGACCAGGCTGCCCATGCACCGCCGCGCCCGGCTCGGCGTCGGCTACCTGCCGCAGGAGGCCTCGATCTTCCGCAAGCTGACGGTGCGCCAGAACTTCGAGGGGGTGCTCGAGGCGCTCGGCGAGGGGCGGGCGGAGCGGCGGGCCCGCGCCGACGCGCTGCTGGCCGAGTACCGGCTCGAGAAGGTGGCCGACGGGCTGGGCGAGACCCTCTCCGGCGGCGAGCGGCGCCGCGCCGAGGTGGCGAGGAGCCTGCTCTCCAACCCCAGGTTCATCCTCTTCGACGAGCCCTTCGCCGGCGTCGACCCCATCGCGGTCGGCGAGCTGCAGAAGCTGATCGGCTCGCTGCGCGACCGGAACATCGGCGTGCTGATCACCGACCACAACGTGCGGGAGGCGCTCGGCATCTGCAGCCGGGCCTACATCCTCTCCAACGGCACCATCCTCGAGTCCGGGACCCCGGCCGAGATCGCGGGCAGCGCCAAGGCGCGCACCGCCTATCTCGGGGAGAAGTTCCGCCTCGAAGATTCATCGGCTGGGAGCTGAGGAGCGCATGGGCCTGGAGCTGAAGCAACACCTGAAGATGACGCAGCAGCTGGTGATGACACCCCAGCTGCAGCAGGCCATCAAGCTGCTCCAGCTCTCGCGCATGGAGCTGGTCGACCTGGTCCGCACCGAGATGAACGAGAACCCGCTCCTCGACGGCGCCGAGGACGGCGAGGATCCGGTCGCGGAGTCGGGGGCCAGCCCGGCCGAGGCCCAGGCCGCCGAGTCGCTCCCCGAGCCGAAGGCCAGCGAGAAGTCGGAGGAGGTCAAGGGCGAGGAGGGGCAGAACGAGATCGACTGGGACCAGTACCTCGACCACTACCAGCTGCAGGGCCACACCGCCCCCTCCAACCGCGGCATGTCCGACGAGGATCTGCCCGGCTTCGAGGCCACCCTCACCAAGAAGACCAACCTCACCGATCACCTGGTCTGGCAGCTGCGCCTCTCCCACTTCACCGAGGAGGAGGAGCAGGTCGCCATGCTGATCATCGGCAACCTCGACCAGGACGGCTACTTCACGATGCCGGCCGTCGAGGGCGAGACCGGCGACGACGACGCCTCGCCGCGCGACCCGCTGGTGCGGGTCTCCTTCGAGTCGGGCACCGGCCTGGAGCGCTGCGAGGAGATCCTCAAGAAGGTCCAGACCCTCGACCCCATCGGCATCGCCGCCCGCAACCTGCGCGAGTGCCTGCTCTTGCAGGTGAACCACCACAACGCCGACACGCCCGAGATCGTGGCCATCATCGAGCGCCACTTGAAGCACCTGGAGTCGAAGAACTACCTGGCCATCGCCAAGGACCTCAAGGTCTCGATCGAGGAGGTGGTCAAGGCGGTCAAGGTGATCAGCCGCCTCGAGCCGAAGCCGGGCCGCGCCTTCACCGGGGAGGAGGCGCAGTACATCACCCCCGACGTCTACGTCCACAAGATGGGCGACCGCTACGTCACCGTGCTCAACGACGACGGCCTCTCCAAGCTGCGCATCTCGGCCACCTACCGGGCCGCGCTCAAGAACGGCCAGGCCGGCAACGCCAAGGACTACATCCAGGACAAGCTGCGCAGCGCGGTCTGGCTGATCCGCTCCATCCACCAGCGGCAGCGGACCATCTACAAGGTGACCGAGTCGATCGTGAAGTTCCAGCGTGACTTCTTCGACAAGGGGATCGCCTTCCTCAAGCCGCTCATCCTCCGCGACGTGGCCGAGGACATCGGCATGCACGAGTCGACCGTCTCCCGCGTCACCACCAACAAGTACGTCCACACGCCGCAGGGGATCTACGAGCTCAAGTACTTCTTCAACTCCTCGATCAACAAGACCGGCGGCGACGAGATCGCCAGCGAGGCGGTCAAGAACCATATCAAGCAGATCGTGGCGGCCGAGGACGAGAAGCACCCGCACTCCGACCAGCGCATCGTCGAGCTGCTGCAGGGGCAGGGGATCGAGATCGCCCGGCGGACCGTGGCGAAGTACCGCGAGGTCCTCGGCATCCTCCCCAGCTCGAAGCGCAAGAAATACTTCTGATTCCGGCGGGTTGGGGCCACCCGCCCGGGTCCACGGCCCGGCCCTGAGAAAGTCGGCCGGATCGGCGTGCCTGCGCCGGCCGCCCTGCTATCATTTCTTCGACATGCTGGTTGTCGGCAGCACCCACGGCCGCGGCACCTCACACGCTCACCCGAGCGCGAGGGTCGCGGCCGAAGCATGCGAGCGGCACGCGCAGGGCACCCACACAGGAGGCGGTCCATGCAGGTGAACATCACCTTCCGGCACCTGGAGCCCACCGAAGCACTCAAGGCGCACGTCAAGGGGCGCGTCGAGCACGTCCAGCGGTTCGTCGATCGGCCCACCGAGGCCCACGCGGTGCTCCACGTCGAGAACCTCTCCCACCACGCCGAGCTGACCGTGAAGGCGGGGCGCTTCCTGCTCCGCGGCTCGGCCAAGACCAAGGACATGTACGCCTCGATCGACGAGGCGGCCGACAAGATCGAGCGGCAGCTCAAGAAGCACAAGTCGAAGCTGCACGACCACAAGAGCGGCCACGTCGAGCCGACGCCCATCGAGGTGCGCCACGACGTGCTCGACATCATCGAGCACCCCGAGAGGCCGAGCCACCGGGTGGCCAAGAGCCGCGTCTTCCAGGCCAAGGAGATGACCGTCGACGACGCCATCCTCCAGCTCGACCTGCTGGGGAGCCAGTTCTTCGTCTTCCAGAACGCCGCGGATCGTGTCATCAACGTGCTCTACCGGCGCGAGGACAACAGCCTCGGCCTCATCGAGGCGCGCAGCTCGTAGCCCGCCGGGAGCAAGGAGTACAAAGGGTGAAGATCCAGGACTTCCTCCAGCCCCAGGCGGTGGTGGCCGAGCTGACCGGCACCACCGCCGCCGCGGTGCTGGCCGAGCTCTGCCGGCCGGTGGCGCAGGCCAATGGCCTCGACGCCGCCCGGCTGGTGCAGGTGCTGCTCGATCGCGAGAAGCTCGGCTCGACCGGGGTCGGCGACGGCGTCGCCATCCCCCACGGCAAGCTGGCCGGGCTGCCGGCGCTGGTGGCCGTCTTCGGCCGCTCCAGCGCCGGGGTCGAGTACCGGGCCGCCGACGGCAGGCCGGCGAAGCTCTTCTTCGCCCTCTTCGCGCCGGAGAACTCGGCCGGGGCGCACCTGAAGGCGCTGTCGCGGGTGAGCCGGGTCTTCCGGGTCCCGGCCTTCCGCGACTCGATCCTCGCCGCCAGCTCCGCCGAGGAGATCCACCGGCTCATCCTCGCGGCCGACGCCCTCGACTGAGCCAGGCCGGCGTACTAAGGTCTGCGCGTGTCGACCAACCTGCTGAAGATCGACTGCTTCGGGATGCGCTGCCCCCAGCCCGTGCTCAAGCTGGCGGTCGAGACCGCCGAGACCCCCGCCGGCACCGTCGTGGAGATCAGCGGCGACTGCCCGACCTTCGAGAAGGACATCCGCACCTTCTGCGAGCGGCGCCGCAAGACGCTGCTGGCGGTCCGCGCCGACGGCCTCAAGACCGTCATCCTCATCCAGTACTGATGGTGTGAGCGCGTCGCCACCGCCCGGACCCGCCGCGGCCCCGCCCGTCCCGGCACCCGGCCGGATCGGCCTGGTCTTCTGCCGCTGCGGCCCCAACCTCTTCAACCTGGTCGAGCTCGGCCCGCTCGAGGCCGCCGCCCACTGGCCCGAGGCGGCCGCGGTGGCGGTGCAGGGGATCCTCTGCGGCGAGGAGGGGCAGGCCTGGCTCAGCGGGTGGCTGCGCAGCGAGCGGCTCGACCGGCTGGTGATCGCCGCCTGCTCCCCGCGCGAGCACGAGCTGACCTTCCGGGCCGTGCTGGCCCGGGCCGGCCTCAACCCGTACCTGCTGGCCATGGTCAACCTGCGCGAGCAGGTCGAGTGGATCGGCGGCGAGCCGGAGGAGGCCACGGTCCGGGCGGAGCGGCTGGTGCGCGCCGGCCTGGCCCGGGTGGCCCGGCAGGAGCCGCGGGAGCGGCGCGAGGTCGACGTCAACGCCGACGTGCTGGTGGTGGGCGGCGGCGCGGCCGGGATCGCGGCGGCGCTCTCGCTGGCCCGCAAGGACCGCAAGGTGGTGCTGCTGGAGCGCTCGCCGGCGCTGGGCGGGCTGGCGGCGCAGCTCGACGAGATCTTCCCCGACCACGTCTGCGCCTCCTGCTTCATGGAGCCGGCCCTCGACGAGGTGCTCCACCACGAGCGGATCGAGGTGGTGACCCAGGCCAACGTCACCCGCGTGCGCGGCGGCGCCGGCGCCTTCGAGGTGACCGCGGCGCTGGCCCCCCGCTTCGTCGACCCGCAGAGGTGCATCGGCTGCGGCGAGTGCAGCCCGCTCTGCCCGGTCGAGGCGGTCGACCCGTGGGCCGCCGGGCTCGGCACGCGCAAGGCGATCGCCGCCGCCTACCCGGGGAGCCTGCCCCACCACGCCGTGCTCGACCCGACGCTCTGCCTTCACCACCGCGACGGCAGCTGCCAGAGCTGCCAGGTCGGCTGCGGCTTCGACGCCATCCGGCTCGACGCCCTGCCCACCACCCGCACCTTCACGGCCGGGGCGCTGGTGATCGCCACCGGCTTCCGCCCCGGCGAGGTGCAGGGGCCGCCCGGCGTCATCTCCAGCTGGCAGCTGGAGCGGCTGCTCCACCCGGGCGGACCGACCGAGGGGAAGCTGGCGCTCTCCGGCCGCGCCGCGCCGCGCCGCGTGCTGCTCGGCTCCTCGGCCGGCGACGCCGACGGCGCGCTGCCGCCCAGGGAGCTGCTCAAGCTGGCGCGCGGCCTGAAGGCCCGCTGGCCGGCGCTGGAGGTGACGGTGGCCGGCGGGCTCGGGCGCGCCCCCGGGCTGGGCGCCGAGGCCCGGGCGGCCGCCGAGGCCGGCGTCGAGCTGCTCGACGACGAGCTGCTGGCCGACGGGCTCGAGGCCGACGGCGAGGCGGTCAAGGCGCGGCTGGTCAACGGGCTGCTCGAGACCGGGCGGACCTTCGACCTGGTGGTGGTCCACCCGGCCACGCGGCCGCCCGCCGGCGTCGAGGGGCTGGCCGGGCTGCTGCGGCTCGACCGCGACCAGCGCGGCTTCTTCACCGAGGGCTCGGCCAATCCCTTCGAGCCGACCGCCACCCGGGTGGCCGGGGTCTTCGTGGCCGGCGCCGCGGCCGGGCCACGCCCCATCCGCGAGGCGATCCGCGACGGCGCCGCGGCGGCCGGGCGGGTGCTGGCCACGCTGGTGCCCGGGGAGAAGCGGGAGCTGACGGCGCTGGCCGCCGAGATCGACCCGGTCACCTGCGGCGGCTGCGGCACCTGCGTGGCCACCTGCCCGTACCACGCGGTGGTCCGCGACCCGGCCACGCAGCGGCTCCAGGTCGAGGCCGGCCACTGCCACGCCTGCGGCAGCTGCGCCGCCGGCTGCCCGACCGGCGCCGCCAGCGCCCCGCACGCCACCCGCGCCCAGCTCACCGCCGAGATCTCGGCGCTGCTGGCCGCCACCCGCGGGGGGCGCCCGTGAGCCCGGCCCGCACCCCGCGCATCATCGCCTTCCTCTGCGAGTGGTGCGCCTACGCCGCCGCCGACAAGGCCGGCGCCTCGCACCAGGCCTACCCGCAGAGCCTGCTGACGGTGCGCGTCCCCTGCACCGGCCGGGTCGAGCCGGCCATGGTGCTGCAGGCCTTCCGCGAGGGGGCCGACGGCGTGCTGGTGGGCGGCTGCCACCCGGGCGACTGTCACCACGTCGACGGCAACGTGCGGGCGGCGGCCCGGCTCACGCTGCTCACCCGGGCCCTCGAGCAGCTGCGCATCCCCCGGGAGCGGCTGCGGGTCGAGTGGGTCGGCGCCGCCGAGGGGCCGCGCTTCGCCGAGGTGGCCACCCGGATGACCGCCGAGCTGACGGCGCTCGGGCCGCTCGACTACCAGCGCCGCGCCCTCGACTCGATCGAGGACGCCCTGGACGCCACCCCGGCCCGGCTCCACCAGCTCGAGGAGGCGCGGGCGGCGCCGCGGGCCCCCGGCAAGCCGCGCGTCGCCTTCTACTGGAACGCCTCCTGCGGCGGCTGCGAGGAGGCGGTGCTCGACCTCGGCGACGGCTTCGCGGCGCTGGCGGCCGCCGTCGAGATCGTGCTCTGGCCGGTGGCGCTCGACGCCAAGAAGGCCGACATCGAGGCGATGCCCGACGGTCACATCGACGTCGCCTTCATCAACGGCGCCATCCGGCTCGACGAGCAGGACCACTGGGCGGTGCTGCTGCGGCGCAAGGCCCGGACCGTCATCGCCTTCGGCGCCTGCGCCCACCTCGGCGGCGTGGTCGGGCTCGGCAACCTCTCCGAGCCGGAGACCATCCTCGCCACCGCCTACCGCGACCAGCCGAGCGTCTCCAACCCGGAGCAGGTGCTGCCGGGGCGGCCGGTGCAGGCCGGCGGCCACGAGATCACGCTGCCGGCGCTCCTCTCCCGCGCCCTGCCGCTGGCGGCGGCGGTGCCGGTCGACTTCACCATCCCCGGCTGCCCGCCCTCGCCGCCGGTCATCCAGGCGGCCGTCGACCTGCTGCTCGGCGGCGGACCGCTGCCGCCCCCCGGCGCGGTGCTCTCGCCCAACGCCTCGCTCTGCGACAGCTGCCCGCGCAACGGCTCCAGGCCGGAGCGGCTGCAGCTCACCGCGCTGGCCAGCCTCGCCACCACGCAGCCGGACGAGGTGACCTGCTTCCTGGCCCAGGGGCTGGTCTGCCACGGGCCGGCCACGCGCCAGGGCTGCCAGCCCGGCTGCGTCGAGGCCAACATGCCCTGCCGTGGCTGCTTCGGGCCGCTCGACGGCGTGGTCGACGGCGGCGCCGCCATGCTCTCGGCCTTCGCCTCGCTCTTCTCCGGCGACGAGGCGACGCAGCGGGCGCTGGCGACCAGCCTGCCCGATCCGGCCGGCACCTTCTGGCGCTACGGGCTGGCGGCGTCGCTGCTCCCCCGACGCGTGCCGGAGAGGCTCCCGTGACCCGGCGCATCACCATCGACCCGATCACCCGGCTCGAGGGGCACGGCAAGGTCGAGATCCTGCTCGACGAGCAGGGGAACGCCCAGCAGGCCTTCCTGCAGGTGCCGGAGCTGCGCGGCTTCGAGCAGTTCTGCGTGGGGCGCCCGGCCGAGGAGATGCCGCAGCTGACCGCCCACGTCTGCGGGGTCTGCCCGGCCGCCCACCACCTCGCCTCGGTGCGGGCCCTCGACGCCCTCTACGGCGTCACCCCGCCGCCGGCGGCGCGGGCGCTGCAGCGGCTCTACTACGACCTCTTCATCTTCGAGGATCACCTCCTCCACTACTGGTACATGGGCGGCCCCGACTTCATCGTCGGCCCCAAGGCCCCGGCGCCGCTGCGCAACATCCTCGGCGTGCTCGGCCGGGTCGGGGCCTCGCTGGGGGCGCGCATCCTCTCGGTCCGCAAGGAGGCGCGCGACCTCATGGCGGCCATCAGCGGCCGGACCGTCCACCCGGTCTTCGCGCTCCCCGGCGGCTGCTCGCGCCCCATGCCGGCCGAGGCGCTGGCGCAGCTGCGCGAGGCGGCGCCGCGGCTGGTGCAGTTCTCGGTCGACACCCTCGAGTCGTTCCGGGGCGCGGTGCTGGAGCAGCGCGACTACCTGGCGGCCATCAACAGCGAGACCTACCGGCTCGCCACCCACTCCATGGGCATGGTCGACGAGGCCGGCAAGCTGACCTTCCTCGACGGCACGCTGCGGGTGGTCGACACCGCCGGCGCCGAGACGCTCCGCTTCAGGCCGCGCGACTGGCTCGAGCACCTGGCGGAGCGGGTCGAGCCCTGGACCTACGCCAAGTTCACCTTCTTGAAGTCGAAGGGCTGGACCGGCTTCAGCGAGGGGGACCAGAGCGGTCTCTACCGGGTCGGGCCGCTGGCCCGGCTCAACGTCGCCGCCGCCATGGCCACGCCGCTGGCCGAGGCGGAGCGGCAGCGGCTCTTCGAGACCCTCGGCTGGCCGGCCCACCAGACGCTCGCCTTCCACTGGGCGCGCCTCGTCGAGGCGCTGCAGGCGGCCGAGCGGGTGGCGGCCTCGGTCGACGACCCGCTGCTCGCCTCGCGCGACGTCCGCACCGTGCCGAAGCCGCTCACCGGCCCGGCCGAGGGGGTCGGGGTGGTCGAGGCGCCGCGCGGCACGCTGATCCACCACTACAGGAGCGGGCGCGACGGGCTGCTCACCGCCGTCAACCTGGTGGTGGCGTCGCAGCACAACGCCGCGCCGGTGCAGGTCTCGGTCCGCAAGGCGGCGCGCGGCCTGATCCGCAACGGCGTGGTCAACGACGGGCTGCTCAACCAGCTGGAGATGGCCTTCCGCGCCTACGACCCGTGCAACGCCTGCGCCTCCCACTCGATGCCGGGCGAGCTGCCGCTGGTGGTGACGGTGAAGGACGCGCGCGGCCAGGTGGTCGAGGTGATCCGGCGCAGGGTGCCGGACGACGCGTGAGCGGCCCGGTGGCGACCGGGCCCGGCCTGCTGGTCCTCTGCCTCGGCAATCCGCTGCGCAGCGATGACGCCGTGGCGCTCCACGTGGCGCGGGCGCTCGAGGCCTCGCCGCCGCCGGGCGCGACGGTCAAGGTGAGCGCCCGGGCCGGGCTCTACCTGCTCGACGACATGGAGGGGTTCGACCGCGTGGTGGTGGTCGACGCCATCCAGACCGGGCAGCATCCGCCCGGCACCGTCCATGCCCTGCCGCTGGAAGAGCTCCACTCGCCGGCCGGGCCGTCGCCGCACGGCGTGGGGCTGCCGTCGGCGCTGGCGCTGGCCCGGGCGAGCGGCGCCCCGGTCCCGTCGCGAGTCGAGCTGGTGCTGATCGAGGTGGAGGTCTTCGACCTCATCGGCGAGCGGCTGACGCCGGCGGTGGCGGCGGCGGTCGGGCCGGCGGTCGAGGCGGTGCGGGGGGCCTGCGGGAGGCTCAGGCCTTGACCGCCTTGGCGCGCACCTGCTCGATGCCGGTCCGCGCCAACTGCTCGAGCACCTTGAGGTCGACCCCCTCGAGCGTCTTCAGGTAGA
Source organism: Anaeromyxobacter sp. (assembly GCA_031388695.1). Taxonomy (GTDB): domain Bacteria; phylum Myxococcota; class Myxococcia; order Myxococcales; family Anaeromyxobacteraceae; genus JADKCZ01. The sequence goes on from JANMRY010000143.1 coordinate 23,021, forward strand.
GGCAACCCGAGTTGGGGCCGGGGCCGCGCTTGTGGGGGCCGAGCTTCAAGAGCGCCGCCGCCGAGAGCGCGTCGCCGAGGCCGAGGTAGAGCACCAGCGCCGGCTTGCGCGGCGCGAATCCGACCAGGAACCAGTCGAGCTCCCGCCCGCTGGCGTAGCGGAGCCGGACCTCCCCGAAGCCGATGATGCTCGGTCCCCAGCGCTTGGCCGGCTTGCCGGTGAGCCGGCGCATCATGGCGGCGACCGTCTTGGCGTCCTTGCGGAGGCGGGGGTCGGGGAGCGCGGCCAGGTAGGCGCTGACGCTGGCGGTGCGGACCCTGGTCTTGAGCTCGGCCATGGGGGATCCTTGGGGTACTTCACCACTAACGCCGACGGTAGTGCAGCGCCAGGATGCCGGACTTGAGCCGGGTCGTGGCCACCAACTTCAGGCGAAGCGAGGGCTGCAGCCCGGCAAGCAAGTACGGGCCATGCCCGGCCACCACGGGGTGGACCAGGAAGCGATACTCGTCCACGAGGTCCAGGCGCTGAAGCTCGGCCGAAAGCATGGGGCTACCGACCAGCACTCCGCGCGGCGTGGCCTTCTTCAACGCCTTCACGGCCCGGGTCAGGTCCCCTTCGAGGAGATGCGTGTTGCTCCACGGGAAGTCGCGGCGCGTCGTCGAGACCACGTACTTGGGCTTGGCCTCGAGCTTCCTTGCCCAGCGCCGGTCCGCCGGCTTCGCCTTCGGGTCTCGCGCCACCCGGGGCCAGGCCTCCTCCATCAGCTCGTAGGTCCGGCGCCCGAAGAGCATCGCTCCCGCCGCGTCCATCACGCGCGTCCAGTAGCGGTGCATCTCGTCGTCGGCGACCCCCTCGCGGTGGTCGCAACAGCCGTCCAGCGTCACGTTGAGCGCGAAGGTCAAGCGGCCCATGGGGCGGATTCTCTCCCTGGCCGCATGTCGCCACAAGCTCGGTCGAAGACCGGAGTCGGGGAGGCGGGAGGCGGTGGCGGCGGTGTGGAGGCGGTGGGGGCGGTGCCGGACAACGAGCTGCGCAGCCCAGACGGGGCCCCTCTTTCCCAACTTTGGGCGCCCAAAGTAACTCTCAGTCCGTGCCGGGCGACAACCGCCTGCAATGACGGCGGTTGTTCCTTGTTTGACTCTGGGTCCGGTTCTGACGTCAGAACTCGCGGAAGGGACAGGACAGAGGGGACCTGACGACTAGTGCTTCACCCCGTGGAAGAGCCGGTCCCACCTCGGCCCGCGCGGCCCCCAGGAGAAGAGCGCCACCCAGGCGCGCCCCTTGATCCGCCCGACCGGCACCGGCCCGAAGACGCGGCTGTCGGCCGAGTGGTCGCGGTGGTCGCCGGCCAGGAAGACGTGCCCCGGCGGGACGGCCTGCCGGATCACGTCGCCGCAGTGGCGCTCCGGCGTGCAGTGGGTGTGGAAGGCGTGCCCGTCGAGCTTCTCGATGAAGTCGGTGCAGGGCTCCTCGACCCAGCCGCCGCGCTCGGGCCGGTTCCAGTAGCTGCAGCCGCCCGCCACCTCGGTCCGCTCCACCGGCGTGCCGTTGACCACCAGCCGCCCGTCGCGGAGCTCGACGACGTCGCCGGCCACGCCGACCACCCGCTTGATCAGGTCGTCGGCGTTGGCGCCGCCGCTCGGGTTGAGGAAGACCACGATGTCGCCGCGCTTCGGCGTCGACCAGGTGGCCTGGGCCTCGGCGGTGAAGGGGAGCCGCGCCCCGTAGGCCCACTTCTCCACCACCACGTAGTCGCCGATCTGCAGCGTCGGCAGCATCGAGCCGGAGGGGATGTAGACCGCCTCGAAGAGGAAGGTCCGGAAGGCCAGCACGGCGAGGATGGTGAAGACCCAGCCCTTCACCTCGCTCTTCACTTTTTCACGATCCACGAGGCCGCTGCTCCTATTCGGTCCGCATGGCCTCGACGGGGTCGAGCCGGGACGCCCGGGCCGCGGGGTAGATGCCGAAGAGCAGCCCGGCCCCGCACGCGGTGAAGAGCGACAGTAGCACCGCCCACGCCGGAACGCTCGCCGGAACGGAGAAGACCTCGCGGGCCCCGACCGCCAGTCCGGCCCCGAGCAGCACCCCGAAGATCCCGCCCAGCGCCGAGAGCGTCACCGCCTCGAAGAGGAACTGGATGAGGATGCGCCGGCGCCGCGCCCCCAGCGCCTTGCGCACGCCGATCTCGCGGGTCCGCTCGGTCACCGAGACCAGCATGATGTTCATGATGCCGATGCCGCCCACCAGCAGCGCCAGCGCGCAGACCCCGAAGGTGGCGGCGCCGATCATGGCGATCAGCTGGTCGAGGGTCTCGGTGGCCGACGCGTTGGTGTAGTAGTCGAAGTCGTTCTCCTCGCCGGGCGAGAGGCCGCGCAGCCGCCGCAGCGTCGCCACCACCTCGTCGATCGCCTTGTTCACGTCCTCCGGCGAGGTGGCGACGATGGCGATGTTGTTGTTGGGGTTGCGCCCGAAGGCGATCTCGTAGCTGGTCCAGGGCATCATGGTCCAGCCGTCCTTGGAGCCCATGCCGAGCACGCTGCCCTGCCGCTCGGCCACGCCGACCACCTCGAAGGGGCGGCCGCGCAGCCGCACCTCCTGCCCGACCGCCGAGCCGCCCGGGAAGAGCAGGTCGGCCACGTCGGCCCCCAGCACCGCCACGCGCCGCCCCAGCTCGACGTCACCGTCGGTGATGAAGCGCCCCTCGGCGATGGTGACGCCGTTGGCCTCCATGTAGTCGGGGAGCACGCCGCCCACGTCGATGTTCTGCTTGGTCGACCGCTCGCGGGTGGAGACCACCTCGGGCTTGCTCGGGTACTCCTCGATCGAGACCAGCCGGACGTGGGGGAGGCCGCGCAGCCCCTCGCCCTGCTCGCGGGTGAGGGCGCGGCGCTGCTCGTACTTGCGCCAGTCGCGGTGGCCGAAGGTCCCCGGGGCCGGCCACTTCTGCACCTGGAAGGTGCCGGGGCCGAGCATGGCGAAGTCGGTGGTGACCTTCTCGCGCAGCCCCTCGGTGAGCGACATCATCGCCACCACGGTGCCGGCGCCGATGACGATGCCGAGCAGCGTCAGCAGCGAGCGCAGCGGGTTGGCGCGCAGGGTGCCGAGCGCCATGGCGACGTTGTCGAGGAGCTGGATCATTCGTAGCGCAGCGCCTCCACCGGGTCGAGGTTGGCGGCCCGCCAGGCCGGCCAGATGCCGAAGAGCAGGCCGACCATGGCCGAGAAGCCGAGCCCGAGCGCCACCGCCCCGGGCGTCACCGCCGCCGCCAGCGGCGAGAGCAGCGCCACCAGCGTGGCCACCCCCAGCCCGAGCCCGGTGCCGACCGCGCCGCCCAGCGCCGCCACCACCGAGGACTCGATGAGGAACTGCAGCAGGATGGTCCGCTTGCGCGCCCCCAGCGCCCGGCGCACGCCGATCTCGCGGGTCCGCTCGGTGACCGAGACCAGCATGATGTTCATGATGCCGATGCCGCCCACCACCAGGGTGATCAGCCCGACGCCCACGGCCACGCCGTAGAGGGCGCCGGTGAGCTGGTTGTAGAGCTTGAGGAACTGGTCCTGCCGGTTCATGGAGAAGTCGTCCGGCTTCTCGGCCGGGACCCGCCGGGCCCGCCGCAGGATCCCGGTCAGCTCGTCCTCGAGCTGCGAGAGCCGCCCCGGCGCCGCCGTCACCGCGATGGTGATGGAGCGCTTGCCCCCCATGTCGCGAAGGAAGGTGGTGAAGGGGATGGTGACGTTGGTGTCGAGGTCCATGCCGAGCATGCGGCCTCGCCGCACCATCACGCCGATGACGGTGTAGGGGTCGCCGCGGATGCGCACCCGCTTCCCCACCACGTCCTCGAGCGCCACCTTGGGGAAGAGCCGGTCGGCCACCGCGGCCCCCAGCACCACCACGCTGCGCGAGAACTCCACGTCGGTGGGGCCGAGGAAGCGGCCGACCGCCACGGTGCCGCCGCCGGTCTCCAGGTAGCGCTCGTTGGTGCCGGTGCAGCGGATGCCGGAGAGCTCCTGGTCGCCGGCCGCCACGGTGGTGGCGCGGCCGGCCATGGGGGCGACCGCCAGGGCCTCGGTGGCCTCGCGCTCGATCGCCTCGAGCTCGGCGCGCCCCATGTTCTTGCGGTTGCGCATCGACCACCAGTCGTCGCGGGTGTTGATCCACTGCCACTTGTCGACGTAGAGCGTGTGGGTCCCGAGGTTGCCGATCTGCGTGGCGAAGCTGGCGTTGAGCCCGTCGATGATGGCGACGATGGCGATCACCGTCATCACCCCGATGACGATGCCGAGCGTGGTCAGGAAGGTGCGCAGGTGGTTGGCGGAGAGCGAGGAGACGGCGATGCGCAGCCCCTCCACCCACTCCGACACGGTGCGCCGCCAGGCCCGCCGCATCGCCCCAGCCTTGCTCCCAGCCTTGGCCCCAGCCTTCGCCGGCGCGGTCACGTGCCGACCGCCCGCGGCCCCTGCAGCGCCGCCACCTCGGCCCCCGGGCCGTCGCCGAGCACCCGGCCGTCCATCAGCTTGATGGCGCGCGGGCAGCGGGCCGCCAGCTTCGGCTCGTGGGTGACGAGGATGATGGTGTGGCCGCGGGAGTTCAGCTCGCCGAAGAGCTTGACGATCTCCTCGCCGGTCTGCGAGTCGAGGTTGCCGGTCGGCTCGTCGGCCAGCAGCAGCGAGGGGTCGCCCACCAGGGCCCGGGCGATGGCGACGCGCTGGCGCTGGCCGCCGGAGAGCTCGTTGGGCCGGTGGTGCATGCGGTTGCCCAGCCCCACGGAGCGCAGCGCCTGCTCCGCCGTGGCCCGCCGCTCGTTGCGGGGCAGGCCGCGGTCGACCAGCGGCAGCTCGACGTTGGCCAGCGCCGAGGCCCGCGGCAGCAGCTGGAAGGTCTGGAAGATGAAGCCGATCTCCTTGTTGCGCAGGTCGGCCAGCTGGTCGTCGCTGAGCGTCTCCACGTCGGCGCCGTTGAGCCGGTAGGAGCCGGAGGTGGCGGTGTCGAGGCAGCCGAGCAGGTTCATGAGCGTCGACTTGCCCGAGCCCGACTGGCCGACGATGGCCACCCACTCGCCCGGCTGGATGTCGAAGGAGACGCCGTCGAGGGCGCGGACCGTCTCGCCGCCCACCGAGTAGTGGCGGGCCAGCTGGTCGATGGAGATGAGCGGCTCGCCCATGGCGCTCACTTCGCCTTGGCCTGGTCGCCCTCGGCGGCCTTGGCCCTGTCGCCCCCGGCCGGCTTGGCGTCGCCCTTGCCGTCCTTGCCGTCCTTGCCGGCGCCCTTGGGCTCGTCGACCTTCACCTTCTTGCCGTCGGCCAGCTCGCGGGAGAGGACCCGGTACGGCCCCTCCACCACCACGTCGCCCTCGGCGAGGCCGGAGACGATCTCGATCTCGGTGTCGGAGGCCAGCCCGGTCTCGACCGGCCTGGCCTTGGCCTCGCCGTTGACGACCACGAAGACCACCTTCTGCAGCTTCTCCTTCTTGGCCTTCTTGCCGGCCGCCGCCTGCGCCGCCTGCGGGGGCTGCGGCGTGGTCTTCTCGGGCGAGCCGCCCACCGCGGCCAGCTCCTTGTCGGTGCGGACCGTCACCGCCTGGATCGGGACCACCACGGCGCCGGCCCGGGTGTCGGTGGAGACCGAGGCCTGGGCGCTCATGCCCGGCAGCGCCCCGGTGACCTGGTCGGTGAGGGCGAGGCGGACCACGAAGGTGGTCACCTCCTGCTCGGTGCCGGGGTTCTTGATGGTGGCGTTGCGGGCCACCTCGACCACCTGGGCCTTGAACTTGCGGTCGGCGAAGGCGTCGATCTCGATCTCGGCCGGGTCGCCCTCCTTGACGTAGACCACCTCGTGCTCGCCCACCTCCATCTTCATCTCCATCTTGGAGAGGGTGGAGATGACCATCAGCACGTCCTCGGAGAAGTCGGAGCCGCGCACCCGCTCGCCCACCTGCTTGAGCCGCTGGGTGACGATGCCGTCCATGGGGGCGGTGAGGGTGGTCAGCGAGAACTGGTGGCGGGCCTCGCGCAGCGCGGCGTCGGCCTGGGCCAGCCGCTGGCTGGCGGAGGCGGCCTGGGCGCGGGCGGCGTCGTACTCGGCGCGGGCCTTCTCGGCCTCGGCGGCGCTGGCGTTCTGGCTGGCCACCAGCCGCTCGACGCGGTTGAGCTCGGCCTTGAGCTGGTTGGCGCGGACCGTCTGCACCTCGACGTCGGCGGCGGCGCTGTTGCGGGCCGCCTCCGACTGGTTGAGCTGGGCGCTGTAGCGGCGGGCGTCGATGCGGCCGAGCACCTGGCCCTTGCTGACCCGGTCGCCTTCGCGGATCAGCAGCTGGACGAGATCGCCGGTGATGTTGGAGGAGAGCTTCACCTCGGTGGCGGCCTGCAGCTTGCCGCCGGCGGTGACGACGCGGGTGATGGTCCCCTTGCGGGCGGCCCCGGTCTGCACGGTGATGGGCGGCTCGGACTTCGGCTTCAGGGAGCCGGCCACCGCGCCGGCGATGGCCAGCACGAAGAGGCCGGTGAAGATCCGCTTCGGCCAGCTCATGCGGATGGGGGCGGGCGGCGGGGCGACGGGGGTCGGGGTGGTCTGGGCGTCCATCTAGATGGCTCCTCCGCAGGCGCGCGCCAGGTCGGCGGTGGCGACGGCGTGGTCGATGCGGGCTTGAACGAGCGAGAGCTCGGCCTGCGTGAACTTCAGGGAGGCGTCGCGCACCTCGAGCTGCGAGGCCAACCCGGCCTCGAGCCGCTGGCGGGCCAGCTTGAGCGACTGCTCGGCGGCGGAGAGGTTGTCGGCGGAGAGCGTGACCTGGGCGGCCAGCGCCACCACCGTCTGGCGGGCCGAGGTGACCTCGCGGGCCACGGCATCGGTGGTCTTCCCTGCGCCGGCGCGGACCCGCTCGGCGCTCGCCGTGGCGCGGGCCACCCCGGCCTCGGTGGAGCGGCCGGCGAAGAGATTCCAGCCGAGCACCAGCCCGACGCTCGCCCCGTAGTTGCGTCTCGGGTCGCCGAAGACGCCGTCAGTGCCGTTGACGCCGCCGGTGTCGGTGGCCTTCTGGCCGGAGCGGCTGTAGTTGGCCTGGAGGCTCAGCGTCGGGAGGTAGTCGGAGCGGGCCGCTCCCAGCGAGGCCTCGGCAGCCTCGACTTGCGCCTTGGCGGCGGCCAGCGAGGGGCGGCGCTCGCGGGCGCGGTCCATGAGGGCCGCCAGCGGGGGCGGCTCGCCGGAGGGGAGGACCATGCCCTCGACCGAGGCCGGGGCCACCACCTCGATGGCCGCGTCGCCGGGCTGGCCGAGCGCCAGCGCCAGGTCGGCGCGGGCCTGCACCAGCCGGGTGCGCCCCTGCTCCACGGCGATCCGGTCGTTGCCGAGGTTGACGCGGGCGTTGAAGGTGTCGAGCTTCTGGGCGCGGCCGGCGGTGAAGAGGGCGTCGGCCCGCTCCACCAGCTCGGCGCTCCGCTGCGACGCCTTCTCCAGCACCTGCAGGGTCCGCTCCGCCCTCACCAGCTCATAGAAGCGGCGCGTGACGTCGAAGGCGACCGTGAGCCGCGACTCGTCCCAGGTGCGCCCGGCGGCCCGCTCGCTCGCCTTGTACTGTGAGATCCGGCGGAAGGCGACGAGGTCGAAGATCGGCTGGCTGAACCGGAGCCCGAACGAGTAGGCGCTGTAGTCGGAGGCGTCGACGTTGGCCGGCACCAGGTTGCCGGTGATCGAGTCGAACCGGGAGATGGTGCTCGCCCCGTAGAACTGGCGGGCGGCGGTGGCGGTCAGGTCGAGTCGCGGCAGCACGCCCTGCCAGGCGCCCAGGCCGTCGGCGCCGGCCAGCTCGGCGTCGGCCTTGGCGATGACGAGGTCGTGGCTCTGGCGGCCGGCAAGGGCCAGCGCCTCGTCGAGGGTGATGGGGGCGGCGGCCGCGCAGAGCGGGGCGGAGAGCGCGAGGGCGAGCAGGGATCTGGTCATGGGGATCACGCGCCACCGCCCATGCCGCGGGAGGCGGCCATGGCGGCGGCGGGGGCGATGCGGAGCAGGCAGACGTAGGCGACCCAGAGCAGCCCGACGGCGGTGGCGGCGCGGCGGCGCGAGGTGCCGGCGAGGCTGGCCATGCCGGCCGTCACCAGCACCAGCGACCAGAGGGAGAAGAGGTCGAGCGAGCCGGCCGCCGCCAGCAGGACCGGCGACGACCGCTCGGGCAGGAAGGCGCCGAGGTTGGAGGGGAAGAGGCGCGAGAGGCCGGTCGGGTCGACCGGCGCCTTCATGACGATGGCCGGCAGCAGCAGCAGCGGCGCCAGCAGGACCGGGAGCAGCCCGTGCGCGGCCACCGCCAGGGTCCCCTTGAAGGGCGGCGCGGCGCCGGCCACCTTGAAGGCGAGCCAGAGGAAGAAGGCGACCACCAGCACGCTGAAGGCCGGGCTGAAGGCCGAGGCGGCGTAGACGGCGACGCCGCCGATCTTGCGGGCCTGCGCCACCGCCTCGTCGCGCTGGAAGGGGGTCATCTCGGAGGCCCCCGGCGCCAGCTCGATCTGCTGGAGGGCCGCCTTCTCGAAGTCGAAGCGCGGCACGGCGACGATCGCGAAGAGCAGGGAGACGGCCGTGGCGATCAGGATGGCGGTGAGGCTGCGGCGGCGCTCGACCACGAGGGCGAGGCCACGGGCAGGGGCGGTCAGGACGGCCGCGGCAGCTGCGCCGTCTTCTCTCAGTTCGGTGCTGGACATGTCGGGCTCGTGCGCCCCTTACGTGGGGGCCGGGGGGGTATTTCGCCGCGTGGTGCGGGTAAGGCTCCAGGCAGCTTCTACCGGTGAACAAGGGAGGGCGCTCGGCCCTTCCCGTGACAACCGAAAAAGCCGAGTGATTCAGGGCGCTAGGGGAGGGAGCGCCGCCAGCCGGGACCGGTTGTCCGGCACCTCGAAGAAGGCCAGGCCGGTCAGGGCCCGGCTCGAGGCCCGCTTCTGCCGCTCGGCGAAGTCGAGGAGCGGCTCCTCCACCACCCTCAAGACCCCCGGCCAGGAGCTGGCGTGGCGGACCCAGCGACGCCCGCCCTTGACCACCACCAGGCCGCCGTGGGTGACGCGGGTGAGCTGGTCGGGCCGGTCCTCGCGGACCACCCAGGCCACCGCGCCGTCGGGGAGGCGCGGCTCGACGGCCGCCAGCGCCGCCGGGGGGACCACCTCGACGGCGAAGCGGCCGAGCGGCAGGGCGAGATCGTGGACGCCGGCCAGCCGGTGGCCTCGCCGGGCCAGCCGGGCCCAGCGGGCGTGGTCGTAGACGGTGGCCGCCTCGACGACCGCAGCGCCGGCCAGCTCGCGAGAGATGGCGCGGATCCAGCCCTTCTCCAGGTTGCGCGGGATCCACTGCGAGAGCACCTCGTGGTCGCGGTCGGCCTGCTCCACCACCTTGCCGTAGCGGATGTCGTCGAGGGCGCGGCGCACCTCCTCCTCGGTCTGGCCGGCGCCGAGCGCCAGGGCGGTCTCGATGAGCGTGACGCAGTCGAAGGCGTCGAGCCGCAGGCGCGGATCGGCGTCGGGGCCGCGCCCTTCGCCGAGCGGGCCGAGCCGGTAGCGCAGGCCGACCAGCGGCGCCGAGGCGGCGGCCGCGCGCGGGCCGCCGGGGGCGGCGGTCCCGGCGGCGGTGAAGAGCGGCGCCAGCCGGACCGGGGGCGGGGCGGCGGCGAGCAGCAGGGCGGCGAGGAGAGGGGCCACGCGCTCCGAGCCTAACGCATCTGGGTGGCCGCCCGCCGGAGCTGCTGCCGCTGGCAGATCGTGACGAATCGGGGAATTTATTTTCAAGTTCCACTAAACTACCGGATTCTATCACTTTATTACTGACCGAGAGTAATCTGAAAAGAAATCCTGACGCGCCGCGGCTTGCGCAAATAGCGCCGTTCGACGAACGATTTGCACCGCAACCCCGCGAAGCCCCCCCCGCAGCCAACCCACGCCGCGCCCCCACAGCGGATGTCGGCGAGTCAGTTCAACGGAGGAACCCAGACGTGAACAACCTGCGCTCCCTGATGTCCGCCACCTTGCTCGCGCTCGCCCTCGTGGCGCCCGCGGCCCGTGCCGCCGATGAGACCCCCAACCCCTGGAAGTTCGAGTTCCACGGCTTCGTGACCGCGTCGATGTACTACCAGGATCAGACCTTCGTGAACGGTCAGGGCCAGGGGCTCTGGCTGGCGGCGCCGACGCCGACCAACCTCGCCAAGTGCCGCATCTCCGGCACCTTCACCAGCTGCCCCGCCGTCGTGGCTCCGACCGCCACCACCGCCGGTGGCGGCGCTGCCACCAGCACCGGCAGCATCCTCAGCGGCGACGTGCGCAACTCGCGCTTCTCCTTCTCGATGGCCGGCCCCAAGGTCTTCGGTGACGCCCAGCCGCGCGGCTACCTCGAGTTCGACTTCTTCGGCCAGAACGGCGCCGGCGCCTTCGGCACCGAGCAGCAGCTCCCCCGCCTCCGCGTCGGCTACGCCGAGCTGAAGATGGGCAATACCAACATCCAGGTCGGCCAGCAGAACCAGCTGGTGGTCCAGCAGATCCCCGGCTCGATCTCGCACATCGCCAACCCGGTCTCCTACCAGGCCGGCACCATCGGCTGGCGCACCCCCGGCATCCGCGTCACCCACGTGGTCCCCATGGGCGACATGAAGTTCACCCTCGCCGCCGAGGCGGTCAAGAACAAGTGGTCGCGTGAGGCGCTGAACGCCGGCACCGGCAACCCCACCTCGCCGACCCTCATCGGTGAGGGCGAGGCGTCGGGCATGCCGATGTTCCAGGGCATGGCCCGCGTCGACGGCAAGGCCGGCGCCCTCTCCTTCACCGGCTACCTGGTCGGCGTCTACCACACCGTGGCCCTCGACGGCTTCGGCGGGTCGCTCTTCGTCCCGGCCGCCGCCGCTGGCAAGAAGGACCTGACCGGCTACGTCGGCGAGGTTGGCGGCAAGCTCACCTTCGCGCCCGTCTCGCTCTCCTTCAACGCCTACACCGGCAAGGCGACCGGCAACATGCTCGGCTCGATGGTCGTCTTCGGCGACATTCAGGACCTGGGCTACTGGGCCTCGCTCTCCGGCGGACTCTCCAAGGAGTTCACGGTGACGCTGACCTACGGCGCCAACAAGCCGGACGAGAAGGACATGCGCAAGTGGGGCGGCAACAGCGTCCGCCTCAAGAACTCGATGGCCGGTGGCATGATCAAGTACCAGGACGGCGGCTACGCCCTGGCGCTCGAGGGCTACCACCTGACCACCACCTACTCAAACGGGCCCACCACGTCGACCGACACGGCGGCGCTCCAGGTGCTCGCCACCGCCGGCTACTTCTTCTAGCCGACGCCCCGCTTCACGGAACCCCGGTCCCGCTCACGCGGGGCCGGGGTTTCTCTTTTCTTGAAGGTGCGCCGTCCGGGCGTCTGAAGGTGCGCCGCCCGGGCGCCGCGCCGCTACAGCATCGCCTTGTGCGGCAGCGACTCGCGCCAGCCGCTCGGGGTGATGACCGTGTAGTTGAGCTTGCGCTGCAGCTCCTTGATGGTCTGGCTGCCGGCGTAGGTGAGGCCGGAGCGGAGGCCGCCCACCAGGTCCCCGATGATCCGGTCCTCGTCCTCGCGGTAGGGGACGCTGGTCGAGATCCCCTCGGCCGTCTTCCACTCGGCGATGCCGCCGTGGTGGTCCTCGGCCACCTCGCGGCTGGCCATGCCGCGGTAGGTCTTCACCCACGCCCCGGTGGCGTCCTTGACCTTCTCGCCCGGGGTGGGGCGGGTGCCGGCCAGCATCCCGCCGATCATCACGAAGTCGGCGCCGAAGGCGAGCGCCTTGACGACGTCGCCGGCGTAGCGGATGCCGCCGTCGGCGACGATGGAGCGGTCGCAGCGGGCGCAGTCCTGGATGGCGGTGAGCTGCGGCACGCCGTGGCCGGTCTTGATGCGGGTGGTGCAGACGCTCCCCGGCCCGATCCCGACCTTGACGATGTCGGCCCCCACCGAGGCCAGGTAGTCGGCGCCGGCGTAGGTGGCCACGTTGCCGGCCATCAGGCAGGCGTTGGGCAGCAGCTCGCGCAGCCGCTTCAGGGTCTTGCCCATGTAGCGGGCGTGGCCGTGGGCCACGTCGACCACGAAGAAGTCGGCGCCGGCGTCGCGCAGCGCCTCGGCCCGCTCCAGCTCCTCCTCGGAGGTGCCGACCGAGACGAAGGCCTTGCCGACGCAGGCCTTCAGCTCGGCGACGTTGCGCTCCACCGACATGAAGCGGTGGAGCACGCCGATGCCCCCCTTGGCGGCGATGAAGCTGGCCATGGCCGACTCGGTGACCGTGTCCATGTTGGCGGTCATCAGCGGCAGCTTGAGGGTGAGCTTGCCGGTCCGGTCGGTCACCGAGGTGTCGACGTGCTGCCGCGACTCGTAGTGGTTGTAGGCCGGGACCAGCAGGACGTCGTCGAAGGTGAAGGCTTCGCGCATGGGGGCGGTGCTCCGGGAGGGGCGCGGGGATGGCTAGGGCGCGGGTGGTGCGGCGTAGAGGTCGATGACGCGGTCGAGGGTGCGGCGGCAGACGGCGCAGAAGGGGACCACGTCGCGCGAGAACATGACGCAGTCGACCTGCGGGCGGTAGCTGCCGGCCGCCTCGTAGTTGGCCCCCTCGAAGGCGCCGACCGTGCCGTTGAGCGGCGAGAGCAGCGCCGTCTCCTCCCGCTGCTGCTTCCGGAAGAGCGCGTCCATCTCCCGCTCCGGGCCGTTGCGCTTGCGGATCGCCTTGCGCTGCTCCTGGATCTCCCTTGACCTCAGCGTGAACTGCTCCTTCGGCCACGGCGAGGGGAGCGGTGCGCCGGGGGTGAGCAGGTCGGCCCACTTGGCCGCCTTCGGATCGTTGGTGACGTTCGGCTCCCAGGGCTCGACCCGGTCGGTGGCCGGGAGGTAGGCGGTGTCGCTGGTGAAGTACTCGTCGGCCAGCGCCGCCACCGAGTGGCCCAGCTCGTGGACGAAGACGTACTCGGCCCATGCCGAGCGGGCCGCAACCGTGGCGTAGAGGTTGAAGATGCCGCCGCCGCCGTAGGTCTCGGCGTTGACGAGGATGGCGAGCGCGTCGTAGGGGGCGAAGGAGGCGACGTCGCGCAGGGTGCGGTTCTCGAAGCTGAGCAGGTAGCGCTCCGAGCCGAAGGCGTCGTAGGTGGCGCCGACCCGGCTGCGGCGGTGGATGCCGGTGGAAGGTCGGGAGACGCCCGACTGGTCGCTGGGCGGGGAGAGCCCCCAGACGTTGACGTCGGCGCGCCGGGACCTCCAGGGCTCGACGGCGAAGAGCGCCTTCATCATGCGGCGGGCGTCGCCCTCGAAGCGGATGCGCTCGCCCGCCCTGTAGCCGTCGCCGACGAGCAGCAGGTCGAACTTCTTCTCGGGCGGGCCGGAGCGCTGCAGCGTGAGGAGCGGGCCGGGCGAGGCCGGCGCGGCGTCGTCGACGAAGGGGTCCTTCGGATCGATCCGCAGCGTCCAGACCTCGCGGAAGGCCTGGTCGGGGCCGCGCTTCTTGAGCACCAGCTTGACCGGCACCGCCGGGGCCGGGAAGCGGAGCGACTCGGAGAAGGTGCGGGCCATGCCGCGGGCCTCCTCGGTGGTCTCCCACTCGCCGTAGATGGAGGCGAAGCCGCGCGAGTAGAGCAGGGTGTCGCCGCGCTGCTCGCGCACCTCGAAGTGGTACTTGCCGAGCCCGAGCTCGTCGAGCGGCCGGTCGGCCCGGCCCGGGAAGGGGAGCGGCTCGACCACCAGCCGGTCGAGGGAGAAGGTCTCGCTGGTGGCGGTGCCGGTGTGGAAGTAGTCGACGCGGAAGGTGCGCGGAGCGGCCGGAGCGGCCGGAGCGGCAGCGTGGGCAGCCGGAGCGGCGGCCAGCGCGAGGGCGGCGGCGAGTGCGGGGAGGGCGAGCATGGGCCCGGTCATACCGCGCCCCGACCGGCGCGGCACGGGGGAGTGCCCCCCTTTGGGAGCAGCTGCCTTCGGGGTGGAATCGCGCCAGCCAGTTGCGCCACCCCCGCCGCGCGATCTAGCCTTCCAAGCAGAGATGCCGCCGCTTCCCCCCGATCGGCCGACCAGGCCCCGCCAGCTTCCTCCGGAGCTGCTCCCCTTCAAGCCGTGGATGCTGGCACTGGCCGTCTTCACCGCCTGCGCGCTCGGGATCGCCATCATGGAAGACCTGCGCTCCCCGCGCGACATGTGGGCGCAGAACGGCGCGGTCTCCCGCCGGTAGCCGCGCCGCTCGCCGCGCCGTTCGCCGCGCCGCTCGCTCAGGCTCGGCGGCCCGGTCAGCGCGCCGGGGCCTCGCGCAGCCCGCGCAGCTCCAGCTCGAGGCAGGCCTCCACCACCCCGCGGTCGCAGGCGGTGCCGAAGAGCCGCGTCGCCCGAGGGCGGTCGACCGGCACGCCGCCGCCGGCCCAGAGCAGGACGGCGAGATCGTGGCAGGCCTCCGCCCGCCCGGCGGCGCAGGCCCGCTCGTAGTGGCGCTGGGCCCGCTGCCCGTCACCGGTCACCATGAGCCCCTCCTGCCAGGCCCGCCCGGCCCGGTGGCAGCCCTCGGCCAGCCCCAGCCCGCAGAGCGCCTCGAGCAGCGGCAGCCCGGGTGAGCGCTCCAGCAGCGCGGCCGGGCCGTCCGGCAGGTCGGCGGTGGCGGCCATGCAGGGGGCGGTGCCGAGCGCCTCGCAGCCGTCGAGCAGCAGGGCGCGGCCACGGACCGGATCGCGGATCACGCCCTCCCCGCGCAGCAGCGCGCCGCCGAAGCGGGCGCAGGCCGGCGCCGAGCCGAGGGCGCAGCCGCGCTCGTACCGCTCGGCGGCCTGGTCGAGGTCGAGCGGCTCCCTGGCCTCGGCCCGGCGCAGGTCGCCGGCCTCGGTGCAGGCGGCGCCGTCCGAGAGCGCGCAGCCGCGCTCCAGCAGCGCCAGCCGCTTCGGGCCTCGCGCCGGGGTGAGCCGGGAGAGGGCCAGGCAGCCGCGCCCGTTGCCGAGGTCGCAGGACCGCTCCAGCAAGCCGCGCCGCCGGGCCGGCTCCTCGGCCAGATCGGAGAGCGCCAGGCAGGCGTTGCCGGAGCGCTCCGAGCAGCCCTCGTCGAGCAGGAGGCGCCGCCGGGCCGGGTCGGTGGTGCGGCTGGAGAGCCGGAAGCAGGACTCGCCGTGGCCGGCCTGGCAGCCGCGGTCGAGCAGCCGCTCGGCCCGGGCCGGGTCGGGGGCGGTGCCGGTGCCGGAGAGCAGCAGGTCGGCCATTGCCGCGCAGGCCCGCCCCACGCTGCCGGCGCAGGCGTCGTCGAGCAGCCGCAGGCAGGTCGCCTCGTCGGCCTCCCCGGGCGACGGGCCCGAGAGCGCCGTGAAGCGGTCGCAGGGGCCCGCCGGGGCGGCGGCCAGCAGGGCCGGGAGGAGCAGGGGCAGGAGCAGGAGCACGGCGGCCCCAGTCTAGGCCAAGGGGGGCGTCCGGGTACGGTCGAGCGGTTGACTCGCACCGCCGGCGGAGTAACAACCTCACCATGCGCTCCGACACGATCAAGAAGGGGTTCGAGCGGGCCCCCCACCGCAGCCTGCTCCGCGCCGTCGGCCTCAAGGACGAGGACTTCGACAAGCCCTTCATCGGCATCGCCAACAGCCACGTCGACATCATCCCCGGTCACTTCTTCCTGCAGGAGTACGGCCGCATCGCCAAGGAGGAGATCCGCAAGGCCGGCGGCGTCCCCTTCGAGTTCAACACCATCGGCGTCGACGACGGCATCGCCATGGGGCACGGCGGCATGAAGTACTCGCTGCCGTCGCGCGAGCTGATCGCCGACTCGGTCGAGACCATGATGGAGGCGCACCAGCTCGACGCCCTGCTCTGCATCCCCAACTGCGACAAGATCGTGCCGGGCATGCTGATGGGGGCGCTGCGGGTCGACGTGCCGACCGTCTTCTGCTCGGGCGGGCCGATGAAGGCCGGGGTGCTCGACGACGGCTCGCACATCGACCTCTCGACCGCCTTCGAGGCGGTGGCCAAGCGGGCCCAGGGGAAGATGACCGACGAGGAGCTCTACGAGATCGAGTGCAAGGCCTGCCCCTCGGGCGGCTCCTGCTCCGGCATGTTCACCGCCAACTCGATGAACGTGCTCTGCGAGGCGATGGGCGTGGCCCTGCCGGGCAACGGCACGGTGCTGGCGCTCACCCCGGAGCGCGAGGCGCTGCTGCGCCGCGCCGCCCGGCGCACCGTCGAGATCGCCGCCCGGCCCGAGTACCGCATGCGCACCATCCTCAACGCCGACGCGGTGCAGAACGCCATCGTCGTCGACATGGCCATGGGCGGCTCCTCCAACACCGTCTTGCACCTGCTGGCCATCGCCCGCGAGGCCGGCGTGCCGCTCGACCTCAAGGGGATCGAGGCGGTGGCGCAGAAGGTGGCCCACATCGCCAAGATCGCCCCGTCGCTCTCGACCGTGCACATCGAGGACGTGCACAAGGCCGGCGGGGTCTCGGCGGTCCTGAAGGAGATCGCCCGGCGCGGCGACGCGGTCAGGACCAGCGCCCGGACCGTCTCCGGCGAGACCATCGGCGAGCGGATCGCCGCCGCCGAGGTGACCGACCGGGCCGTCATCCACGACCTCGAGCACGCCTACTCGCCGGTGGGCGGCATCGCCGTGCTCTTCGGCAACCTCGCCACCGAGGGGGCGGTCGTGAAGACCGCCGGCATCGAGCCGGCCATGCGCAAGTTCACCGGCAAGGCGGTCTGCTTCGACTCGCAGGATGAGGCGGTGGCCGGGATCATGGCCGGCCGGGTCACCTCGGGCGACTTCGTGGTGATCCGCTACGAGGGGCCCAAGGGCGGGCCGGGCATGCAGGAGATGCTCTCGCCGACGGCGCTGATCATGGGGATGGGGCTCGGAAACTCGGTCGGCCTGGTGACCGATGGGCGCTTCAGCGGGGCGACCCGCGGCGCCTGCGTCGGCCACGTCTCGCCCGAGGCGGCCGAGGGCGGCGCCATCGCGCTGGTGAAGGACGGCGACCCGATCACCATCGACGTCGAGACCCGGGCCCTGACGCTGGGGGTCTCCGAGGCGGAGCTGGCGAAGCGCCGCGCCGCCTGGAAGCTGCCGGAGAAGCCGATCGCCTCGCGCTGGCTGCGCCGCTACGCTGCCCAGGTGACCAACGCTTCGAACGGCGCGGTGCTGGTGGAGAAGTAGGGGCGGGGCCGCGGGGCCCCTGCCCCCCTCACCTTCTCGCGAACTTCGCCGCCGACCCGGCCCCCTCGACGGGACGCGGTGCCGAGGACGCGGTGCCGGACATCCGCGTACTGAGCGTCCGATCAGCCGGGGTTCATGCGGGCCCGTACTGAGGATCCCTACCCAGTCGGAGTCCCCCAAACGCAACTTCGGGCGCCCGAAGTTGCAAAGGAGGGGCTCCAGTCGGGACTGCCGCCTTGCCAAATTTTGCCATGCCGAAGATGATGCCGACATGAGCACCATGAACATCTCCCTCCCCGAGGCGCTCAAGTCTTTCGTGGATGAGCAGGTAGACCAGCGCGACTTCGGCACGGCGAGCGAGTACCTCCGCGAGCTGATCCGCAGGGACCAGGACCGGGTGCGCCTCCGCGGCCTGCTGCTCGAGGGCGCGGCGTCGCAGCCCTCGGCCCCGGCAGGCAAGGCCTACTTCCAGGCCCTACGCTCGCGGGTCCCTGGGGCAGCCCGGGCCGGAACCCGCCGGTGAAGGGGAAGCCGGTCATCCCCCGGCGGCGCGCGGTCGAGGACGTCGAGGAGGCCGTCGCCTGGTACCTGGAAGAGGCTTCGCCCAAGGCGGCCTTCGGCTTCATCGACGCACTGGAGCGGGCCTACCTCAAGATCGGCCGCCACCCGGCCGCGGGGTCGCCCCGTTACGCGCAGGAGCTCAGCCTCCCCGGCCTGCGTTGCTGGCCTCTGTCCCGCCACCCGCAGCTGGTCTTCTACGTGGAGCAGGACGACCACGTCGATGTCTGGCGCGTGCTGCACGGGAAGCGCGATCTCCCGGCCTGGTTGGGTCCGGCCGAGGAGGCCTGACTCATCGCGCCAGGCTGTTGCGAAGCCTCCCAGCTGGAATTCTGACGTCAGAATGAGCGTCTCGCGAACTTCGCCGCCGTCCCCGCCCCCTCGACGCGGGCCCGGCCGCTGGCGGCCAGGTGCTCGAGCAGCAGGAAGACCGCCTCGATCTCGTTGCGGACCCCGGCCGCCGCCGCCACCGCCGGCGCGTCCTGCGGCTCGGCGGAGAGCGCCGCCAGCACCTTCCCCTGCAGCGCCAGCAGGCCGGCCGCCGCCTTCTTGCCGGCCTCGACGCCCGGCTGGTGGTAGGCGTTGACGCCGATCAGCAGGGCATAGAGCCCGACGGCCCGCTCGAAGAGGGCGATCAGCGCCCCCACGGCGCGGGCGTCGACCCGCTCCACGGTGATGGTGAGCGAGGCCCGGCCGTTCTCGGCCAGGGCCGCCCGGGTGCCGAGCAGGAGCCCGTGCAGGTAGTCACCCGCGGTCACACCCGGCTCCACCTCCAGCGGCTCGCCCCCCGGCTCGAGCACCCGCAAGAAGGCGGCGAAGAAGTCGGAGACCCCGTCGCGCAGCTGCTGCACGTAGGCGTGCTGGTCGGTCGAGCCCTTGTTGCCGTAGACGGTCAGCCCCTGGTCGACGCGGTGGCCCTGCAGGTCGAGCCGCTTGCCGAGCGACTCCATGACCAGCTGCTGCAGGTAGCGCGAGAAGAGCAGCAGCGAGTCCTTGTAGGGCAGCACCACCATCGCCTTGTCGCCGACGCCGCCGGTCGCCTGGTACCAGGAGAGGGCCATGAGCGCGGCCGGGTTGGCAACGGGCTCGGCCACCCGGGTGGCCAGGTCCATCTCGGCGGCGCCGGAGAGCAGCCCGTCGATGTCGAGCCCCTGCAGCGCGGCCGGCAAGAGGCCGACCGCCGAGAGCTCGCTGGTGCGCCCGCCGATCCAGTCCCACATGGGGAAGCGCCCCAGCCAGCCGGCCGCGAGGGCGCGCTGGTCGAGCGCGGAGCCGGCCTGGGTGATGGCCACGGCGTGGCGCGGGAAGGCGAGGCCGGCCCTGGCGAAGGCCGCCTCGACCGCCAGCATGCCGTTGCGCGTCTCCGGGGTGCCGCCGCTCTTGGAGGTGACCACCACCAGCGTCTCGGCCAGCGCCGGCCCGAGCCGGGCCAGGGCCCGGGCGAAGCCGTCCGGGTCGGTGTTGTCGAGGAAGAGCGGCGCCAGCCGGTCGCGCCCCGGGTCGCCGAGCGCGTCGGCCACGAACATGGGTCCGAGCGACGAGCCGCCGATGCCGACGCAGAGCAGCCGCGTGAAGCGGGCGGCCCGCTCCGGCTTGACCCGGCCGGCGTGGACGTCGGCGCTGAAGCGCTTGACGTCGAGCAGCGCCCCCTCGATCGCCTGCCGCAGCTCCGGGCGCGGCGCCAGCGCCGGCGCGCGCAGCCAGTAGTGGCCGACCATGCGCCGCTCGTCCGGGTTGGCGATCGAGCCACCCTCGAGCGCCTGCATGTCGGCGAAGGCCTGGGCCAGCGGCGCGGCCAGCCGCTCCAGCAGGGCCGGCTCGATCCCCATGCGGCTGGCGTCGAGCGAGAAGCCGAGCCCGGGGAGGTCGGCGCGGAAGCTGCGGAAGCGGTCCCAGCGGGCGATACCGGTCATGGCTCCAGCTTACTGCGAGTCGCGCCGCCGCTCCCACGCCGCGGCGAAGAAGGCGTCGGTGCCGTGGCGGTGGGGGAAGGTCCGGAGGAGGCCGTCGGCGCCCACCAGCTCGGCCAGCCCGGCCGGGGCGACGCGCCGCCAGCCGGGCGCCGCCGCCTCGAAGGCGGCCACCACCCCCTCGTTCTCCTCCTGACGGAAGGTGCAGGTGGCGTAGACCAGCCGCCCCCCGGGGCGCACCGAGGCGGCGGCGTCGAGGAGCAGCGCGCGCTGCAGCGGCGGGAGCGCCGCGAAGGTCGAGGGGTCGAGCCGCCAGCGCAGGTCGGGGCCGCGCCGCAGCGGCCCGAGCTCGGAGCAGGGGGCGTCGACCAGCGCGCCGTCGACCCGCAGGTCGGGGGGCGGCGCCGCGCCGAGCCGGGTGACGATGGCGCCCGCGCCGGCCCGCCCGGCCCGCTCCACCAGCCGGTCGAGCCGGCCGGCGTCGAGGTCGCAGGCGAAGACCCGGCCCTCCAGCCCGACCGCGCCGGCCAGCGCCAGGGCCTTGCCGCCGGCCCCGGCGCAGCGGTCGAGCACCCGGTCACCCGGACCGGCGCCGAGCGCCAGCGCCAGCAGCTGGCTCCCCTCGTCCTGCACCTCGCAGCGCCCCTCGCGCCAGGCGGTGAGGCCGCGCAGGTTGGGGCGCGGCGAGGTGACCACCAGTCCGTCGGCGGCCAATCGCGATGTGCGGGTCGTGAGCCCCTCGCCGAGCAGCGCCGCCGCCAGCGCCTCGCGATCACCGCGCAGCCGGTTGGCCCGCAGCGCCACCGGCCCGGGGGTGCAGAGGGCGTCGGCCAGCGCCGGCGCCTCCTCTCCGACGGCGCGGACCAGCTCGTCGGCCAGCCAGTCGGGGAGCGACCAGCGGTCGGCCAGGCCAGTCGGGGGCGGGGCGGGCGGCGGCAGCGCCCCCTCGTCGAGCCCGGCCAGCGCCGCGGCGTCGGCCCGGAGGGCGAGGTCGCGCAGCAGCAGGGCGAGCAGCAGGCGCGGCGTGCCGGGGGCGCCGCCCAGGGTGTGGCGCAGCCGGCGGCGCCAGAGCCCGACGCCGAACAGGGCCTCGGCGCAGGCGCCCCGCCCGGCGGCGTCGAGCCGGCGGTGGTCGCGTAAGAACCGCTCCAGCACCCGCTCGGCCGGGTCGCCGTCGAGGATCCGCGTGAGCGCCGGCTCGAGCTCCCCGGCCAGCCCGGCCAGCGCCTCGAACGGCAGCCCGCGCAGCCGTCCCTCGGCGGTCATCCCCGCGGGGCGGCCTGGAGCCGCGCCACCGCCATGCGCAGCTGCGCCGGCGAGAAGGGCTTCTCCAGCCGGGCGTTCGGCACCCGGTCGAGGAACTCCGACGCCTCGCGGGTGAAGGCCCCGCCGGTCAGGAAGACCATGCGGGCCGCCAGCGCCGGCGCCTCGGCCTGGAGCTTGTCGTAGAGCTCCATCCCGGTCATCTCCGGCATCATCAGGTCGCAGAGGATGGCGTCGAAGTGGCCGCTGGAGAGCGCCGCCAGCGCCTCGGCGGCGCCCAGCACGGCGGTGACCCGGTGGTGCGGCACCAGCATGCGGGTGATGGCGCGCCCCACCATGGGCTCGTCGTCGACGACCAGCACGTCGGCGCCGGCGCCGGCCTCGGCCGGCTGGGGCTCGCCGTCCCGCGCCGACCGGGTGGGAGGCACCGGCGTGAGCGCGGGGGAGGCGGGGGTGGGCGCGGCGGCCGGCTGGGCGTCCGGGGCGGCGGCGCGGTGGGCCGGCGGCAGCAGCACGGTGAAGATGGAGCCGCCGTTCGGCTCGCTGCGGACCGTGATCTCGCCGCCCAGCTCGGTGACGATGCCGTGGACGATGGCCAGGCCGAGCCCGGTCCCCTTGCCGATGGCCCGGGTGGTGAAGAACGGGTCGAAGATGCGCGGCAGCACCTCGGGGGCGATGCCGGCCCCGGTGTCGGTGATCTCGATGCGGACCCGCCCGTCGGGGGCCAGCGCGGTGGTGGCCTGCACCAGGTTCCGCTCCGGGTTGCCGGGCGGGATGGCCTGGGCGGCGTTGACGAGCAGGTTGAGGAAGAGCTGGCCGAGCCGGTGGGCGCTGCCGAGCACCGGCGGCACCGGCCCCAGCTCCAGGGAGAGCTGGGCGCGCTGGCGGATCTCGGTCTGGGCCAGGGTCACCGCGCTCTGCAGGGCCCGGCGCACGTCGACCTCGGTGCGGTCGGCCTCGCTGGCCCGCGAGAAGGTGCGCAGGTCGCGCACGATCTGGCCGACGCGGACGGCGCCGCCGCGGGCGTCCTCGAGCGCCTTCTTGACCTCGGCGAGATCCTCGGGGAGCTTCCCGAGGTGGGCCAGCGCGTAGTCGAGGTTGCCGACCACGTAGGCGAGCGGGTTGTTGATCTCGTGCGCCACCCCGGCCGAGAGCGTGGCCACCGAGGCCATCCGGTCGGCCAGCTGCAGCTGCAGCTCGAGGCGGCGGCGCTCGGTGATGTCCCGGACGATCGCCTGGAAGTAGCGCTTCCCGTCGAGCTCGGCGACGCGGATCGAGATCTCCACCGGGAAGGTGAGGCCGTCCTTGCGGCGGTAGCGGGTCTCGAAGAGCGCGGCGCCCGAGTCGAGCTCCTCGCGGGTGCGCTGCGGCAGGTCCTCGAGCGTGGAGGGATCGCGCAGGTCGCGCACCGTGAGCTGCAGCGCCTCCTCGCGGCTGTAGCCGAGCAGCTCGCAGAAGCGGTCGTTGACGTCGACCAGCCGCTGCTCCTCGTCGGCCAGCAGCATCATGTCGTTGGCGTGGCGGGAGAGCAGCTCGTTGAGCTTCTGCTGGGTTGTTGCTGCCGCGGGGCGCTCGAGGCCCGGTTCGGCCACGGCCCGCCCCCGCGACCCACGCCTCGCGGCCAGGACCAGCCAGGCCAGGACGGCGCCGGCGCCGGCGGCGAAGGCGAGGGCGAGCGAGACGGAGGAGGTCACGCGCCAACTCTAGCAGGATGGAGCGTATCGAGAACGACCGGCCAGTCCGGGGCCGGAGGCGTTACCATGTACAGGTGACGACACTTCTCTACGTCCTCGGCGTGCTGGCGTTGCTGGTCGGGCTGGCCGGCGTGCTGGTGCCGGTCCTCCCCGGCCCGCTGGCGCTCTTCGGCGGCGTGCTGCTGATCGCCTGGGCAGGGCAGTTCCAGCTGGTCAGCACCCCCACGCTGGTGGTGACGGGGCTGCTGGCGGGGCTGATGGTGGCGGCCGACTGGGTCGCCGCGGCGCTCGGCGCCAAGGCCTTCGGGGCCTCGCGCTGGGCCATGATCGGGTCGACGGTGGGGCTGCTGGTCGGCCTCTTCTTCGGCCCGCTCGGCCTGCTGCTCGGCCCGGTGGTCGGGGCGGTGGTCTTCGAGCTCTGGAAGGACCCCGACCTCCAGAAGGCGCTCAAGGCCGGCGCCGGGACCTTCATCGGCTTCCTGGTCGGCAGCGTCGTCAAGGTGGTGCTGGCCTTCCTGCTGCTCGGTGCGCTGCTGGCCGGCCTGCTGGTGTAGCGAGGTCGGCTCGCGGTAAACCCGGGGCGTGAAGCCATGGGAGACGCTGGAGAAGGCGCTGTCGCCGGACGGGACCGAGATGGTCCTGGCCCGCCGCGACGACGAGGTGGTGGTCCGCTACGGCGGCAAGGTGCTGATGTCGAGCCGGCAGCACGGCTCGGAGGACGCCCTGGCCGAGCTGGCGCTCCCCAAGGCCCGCCACCGGCGCGCCGTGCTGGTGGGGGGCATGGGGCTCGGCTTCACGGCCCGCGCCGCCCTCGACCGCGTCCCGACCGACGCCAAGGTGGTGATCGCCGAGCTGACCCCGGCGCTGGTCGACTGGAACCGCCGGCTGGTCGGCAAGCTGGCGGGCCGGCCGCTCGACGACCCGCGCTGCAAGGTCCACGTCGGCGACGTGGTCGACCGGATCGCCGAGGCGCGCGGCGCCTACGACGCCATCCTGCTCGACGTCGACAACGGGCCGGGCTCGATGGTCCACGAGGGCAACCACCGGCTCTACGGCCACCGCGGCATCGCCGCCTGCCGCGTCGCCCTGGCCGAGGGCGGGGTGCTGGCGGTCTGGAGCGCCCACCACGACGAGCCCTACCTGCACCGGCTGGAGAAGGGCGGGTTCGCCGCCACCGCGAAGGTGGTGCCGGCCCGCGGCCCGCTTGGCGGGCTCAAGCACGTGCTCTTCATCGCCGTGAAGGCGGCGCCGGGGCGGCGGCCGGGGCGCGGCAAGGCGAGCGGCAAGGCGAGCCAAAAGGTCGGCGGCACGGCCCGCGGAGTTGCTCGGCGCCGCTGATCGGATAGGGTCCTCCCATGCCCCTCCGTCGGCTCCTCCTCGGCGCGCTCGCGGCCGTGCTCCTGCCCGTGGTGGCGGCGCCCGCCGAGGCCGCGGCGGCCAGGACGCCGGTCCCAACCGACGCGCTCCAGCTGGTGGTGGTCATCTCCCGCGACTGGGAGGCGACGGCGGCCACGCTGCTGCGCTTCGAGCGGGCCTCGGCCGGCGCCGAGTGGCTGCCGGTCGGCCTGGCCAAGCGCGGCGTGGTGGGGCGCACCGGCATGGGCTGGGGGCGCGGCCTCCACCCCGAGGGGCTGGAGGGGGCCGAGAAGTACGAGGGGGACGGCGCCACGCCGGCCGGGGTCTTCCGCATCAGCGCGGCCTTCGGGGCGGCGCCGCGCAAGGTCGACCTGGCCTGGACGGTGGCCCGGCCCGGGCTGGTCTGCGTCACCGACAAGGGGAGCCCCCACTACAACAAGGTGGTCGACCTGGCCCGGGTGCCCATGCGCTGGGACTCGGACGAGCCGCTGCTCGGCGTCGACGACAGCTACGAGCTGGCGGTGGTGCTCGACCAGAACGTGGCGCCGATCGAGCCGGGGCGCGGCGCCTGCATCTTCATCCACGCCTGGAAGGGGACCGGCACGCCGACCAGCGGCGGCGTCGCCACCACCAGGGACGCGGTCGAGTCGCTGGTGGAGTGGCTCGACGCCTCGGTCAAGCCGGTGGCGGTGGTGCTGCCCTGGGACGAGTACCGGCGCTTCCAGGTGGCCTGGTCGCTCCCGGCGCTGCAGCAGCCCTGACCGCCGGCCAGGGGCGGCGTGGCGCCGCCGGCTTGACCTTCACGCCGCCGGCGTGCGAGATCGCGCCCCCTTGATCCGCTTCGACGCCATCTCCATGCAGCACGGCCAGCAGGTCCTCTTCATCGAGGCCTCGGCCGTCATCCACCGCGGCGAGAAGGTCGGGCTGGTCGGCCCCAACGGCGCCGGCAAGTCGACCCTCTTCCGGCTGGTGATGCGCACCGAGGAGCCGGACGAGGGGCAGGTCTCGATCGACCGCGGCGTCACCGTGGGCCACTTCTCCCAGGACGTCGGCGAGATGAGCGGCCGGTCGGCGGTGGGCGAGACCATGGACGGGGCCGGCCCGGTCTCCGCGGTGGCCGCCGAGCTGCACCAGCTGGAGCACGCCCTGGCCGACCCGGCCCGGGCCGACGAGCTCGAGGCGCTGGTGGAGCGGTTCGGCCACGTCCAGGCCCGCTTCGACGAGCTGGGGGGCTACGCGCTCGAGTCGAAGGCCCGCGAGATCCTGGCCGGGCTCGGCTTCACCGACGAGATGATGGACGGCGACGTGGGGTCGCTCTCGGGCGGCTGGAAGATGCGGGTGGCGCTGGCCCGCATCCTGCTGATGCGCCCCGACGCCATGCTGCTCGACGAGCCCTCCAACCACCTCGACCTCGAGTCGATCATCTGGCTGGAGGAGTTCCTGCGCTCCTACGACGGCGCCATCCTCATGACCTCCCACGACAAGGAGTTCATGAACCGGGTGGTGAGCAAGATCGTCGAGATCGACGGCGGCGAGCTGACCAGCTACGCCGGCGACTACGACTTCTTCGAGCACGAGCGGCAGGTCGCCGACCAGCACCAGCAGGCCCAGTTCGACCGCCAGCAGGCGATGCTCAAGAAGGAGCTGGCCTTCATCGCCCGCTTCAAGGCCCGCGCCAGCCACGCCGCCCAGGTGCAGAGCCGGGTCAAGATGATCGGCAAGATCGAGAAGATCGAGCCGCCCAAGGTGCACAAGACCGTCGACTTCGAGTTCCGCGGCGCGCCGCGCTCGGGCGAGGACGTGGCCCGCTGCGCCGGCGTCACCAAGGCCTACGGCTCGCGCAAGGTCTACGACGGCCTCGACTTCCTGGTCCGCCGCGGCGAGCGCTGGGCCATCATGGGGGCCAACGGCGCCGGCAAGTCGACGCTGCTCAAGATGATCGCCGGCGAGGGGAGGCCCGACGCCGGCACGGTGGTGGTCGGCAACAGCGTCAAGATGGGCTACTTCGCCCAGCACGCCATGGAGCTGCTCGAGCCGGAGCGGACCGTCTGGCAGACGCTCGAGTTCGCCTTCCCCAAGGCCAGCGTCGGCTCGCTGCGCACCCTGGCCGGCTGCTTCGGCTTCTCCGGCGACGAGATCGAGAAGCGCAGCCGGATCCTCTCCGGCGGCGAGAAGGCCCGGCTGGTGCTGGCGCTCATGCTCTACGACCCGCCCAACTTCCTGGTGCTCGACGAGCCGACCAACCACCTCGACGTCGGCACCAAGGAGATGCTGGTGCGGGCGCTGGCCAGCTACGACGGCACCATGATCTTCGTCAGCCACGACCGGCGCTTCCTCGGGGCGCTCTCCAACCGCGTGCTGGAGCTCACCCCGGAGGGGCCGGTCCCCTACGGCGGCGGCTACACCGAGTACGTGGCCCGCACCGGCCGCGAGGCCCCGGGCATCCGCCACCTGCAGGGGCGCGCCTAGCGCGGCAGCGGCGGCGGGCGGGCCATCCCCATGGCGTCGGCCACGGCGTGGAGCAGCTCCACCTCCCCGTCGGTGAGCGCCCCGTCGGCCGAGGCGCAGGCCTCGCAGCCCCGCAGCACCCGCGCCCGCAGCTCGAAGGGGGTGGCCTCCAGCGTCGCCAGCACGGCGTCGAGCCGGCCGAGCTGGACCGACGCCGCCGGCGGCAGCCGCCAGGTGGCCGGCAGCCCCAGCGCGGTGACGCCGGCGTCGAGCGCCGCCTGCGCCGCCGCCTCGTCGCGCTGGCCGACCCGGGCCAGCAGGGCGAGCAGCTCGTGGCACTCGACCGCCACCTGCTCGACCGTGAAGGCGCGCGGGCGGGCCGGGCGGCCGGCGCCGCCGAGCCGGGAGAGGCGCCGGTCGACGATGCGCAGGTAGACCCACTCGGTGACGGTGAGCCGGCCGTCGGCCTCGGCGAGCCGGCGCAGGTCGGCCTGCAGCCGGGCCCGCTGCGGCGCCGAGAGGGCGCCGAGCGCCGGCAGCGCCAGGTCGAGCAGCGTCAGCCGGCGGGCCCGGTCGATGCCGTCGAGCAGCGGCGCCAGCTTGAGCACCTCGGCCCCTTCCGGCCCCTCGCCGAGCACCGCCTGCTGCCGGGCGCGCACCTCGGGGCGGGCGTCGAGCAGCACGGCGCCGCAGAGGGCCCGGGCGCCGAAGGGCTCGCGGGCGGCGGCGGTGAGCGCGGCCGGCAGGCCGTCGAGCAGCAGGGCGGCGGCCGCCAGCCCCGGCGTGGTCTCGTGGCGGGGCGGGGTGGCGGCCGGCGGCGGCGGCCACGAGTCGCCGGCCAGCGAGGCGAGCAGCGGCGGCTGCCAGCCGAAGGAGCCGGTGGCTGTCGCGGGGGGCGCGGCCGCGGGCGGGCCCTGGGCGAAGCGCGGCAGCGGCGTGGTCTCGCCGAGCGCCAGCAGGCGGCGGATGCGGGCCTCGACCGGCGGGTGGTCGGCCAGCCAGCTTCGGGCCCGGCCGTCGGCGAAGAGCAGGTGGCTCGCCTCCGGGGTCATGGGGCTGGCCAGCGTGGAGCCGTAGCCGGAGATCTTGCCGAGCGCGGCGGCCAGCGCCGCCGGGTTGCGCGTGAACTGGGCCGAGGCGGCGTCGGCCAGGTACTCGCGCTGCCGGGCCACCGCGGCGCGGATGAGCCGGGCGAAGAAGGTGCCGGCCAGCCCGGCCAGCAGCAGCCCCAGCCCGATGATCCCGATCCCGCCGTTCCCCTTGCCGCTGCGCCGGCTGCGCGAGGAGCCGAGGTTCATCAGCACCCGGCCGACCAGCGCCAGCGAGGAGAGGCCGCCGGCCAGCGCCAGCAGCCGCAGGTTGAGCCGCATGTCGCCGTTCTGCACGTGGGAGAGCTCGTGGGCGATCACCCCCTGCAGCTCGTCGCGGGTCAGCCGGGTCAGGCAGCCCTCGGTGACCGCCACCACCGCCCGGTCCGGGGCGAAGCCGGCGGCGAAGGCGTTGATGCCGGCCTCGCCGCGCAGCACGTAGAGCGTCGGCACCGGCAGGCCCGAGGCGATGGCCATCTCCTCCACCACGTTGCGCAGCCGCTGGTCCTCCTCGCTGAGCGCCTGCAGCGGCACCGGCTCGCCGCCCAGCGAGCGGGCCAGCCCCTCGGGGCCGCCGCGGGCCAGCGACCAGAGGTGGTAGAGCGTGCCCGGCACCACCACCAGCACGGTGAGCACCAGCGCGGCCCCGAAGAACTCGGGGGCCCAGGGCGAGCCGGCGGTCGGCCCGTCGTCGGTGAAGGCGACGCCGAGCCAGACGAAGAGGTGGACCACCAGGGCCACGCCCGGCAGGGCCAGCAGGTAGTAGAGCAGCAGCAGCGCGCTGCGCCGGCGGGCGCTGCGCTGCGCCTCGAAGAAGTCGAAGGTGGCCCGGACGACCGCCATGGACGCGCCGCGGCGCTAGAAGCCGACCTTGACCGCCTCGCGCTCGCCCGGCGCGGTGATCTCGAAGGGGGCGGCGGCGGCGAAGGAGCCGGCCAGCAGCATGCCGGGGAAGGTCTCGCGGGCGGTGTTGTAGGCCATGACCGCGTCGTTGAAGGCCTGGCGCGAGAAGGCGATGCGGTTCTCGGTGGAGGCGAGCTCCTCCATGACCCGGACCATGGTGGCGTCGGCCTTGAGGGCCGGGTAGGCCTCGGCCACCACCATCAGGCGGGAGAGCGAGAGCCCCAGGGCCCCCTCGGCGCCGGTGAGGCCGCGCATGGCCGAGGGATCGCCGGGCGAGGCGGCGGCGGCGGCGCTGGCGGTGACGGCGGCGTTGCGGGCCCGGACCACCGCCTCGAGCGTCTCGCGCTCGTGCTTCAGGTAGCCCTTGGCGGTCTCGACCAGGTTGGGGATCAGGTCGTAGCGGCGCTTCAACTGGACGTCGATCTGGCTGAAGCCGTTCTTGCAGGCGTTCCGCAGCCGGACCAGGCCGTTGTAGAGGCTGACGCCGAAGACCACCAACGCCACGAGCAGCGCGACGAGGACCAGGAAGGCGGGCACGGGGGACCCCCACGAGAGGCCGCGGGCGCGAGATGCACCCGGAGCGGCGACGAGGATGACACGGCCGCGGCCGGTTGTCGCGGGGGCGCCCGCCCGGGCTGCGGTAGGATGGCTCGCCACCATGCGCCGGGAGTCCACATGACGCTTCGTCTTCTCGCAGTCGTCCTCGGTGCCTCCTCCCTGCTGCTCACCGGCGCCGACGCGCCGCGGCCGAAGCCCACCCCCATGCCCGTGCCCAAGGAGGCGGCGCCGCCGCCCTCGGCGCAGCTGCAGCCGGCCCCCGACCTGGCCAAGGTGGTGGGGAGCTGCACGGTGAGCGCCCGGACCTGCGTCGAGTGGGAGGGGAGCTACGCCGGCGTCGACCTGAAGGGGCGCTGCCAGAAGCTCAAGGGGAGCTGGGGCGACGGGGGCTGCCCGGTCGAGAAGCGGATCGCCCGCTGCACGCAGCGCGAGTTCTCCAGCGACGACCGGATGGTGACCCGCTCCTACGCCCCGGTGAAGGCGGCCGAGGCCAAGGCGGCCTGCCAGAAGCAGCCGCGCGCCGTCTTCATGAAGGAGTGAGGCCTCACGGGAGGCCGAGGGCGCGGGGCAGGTCGGTGAGGGTGGTCAGCTCGATGTCGGGCGGCTCGCCGAGCCGCTCGCGCGGCATGCCGCCGCGGTTGCACCAGGCGACCCGCAGTCCGGCCGCCTTGGCGCCCCAGGCGTCCCAGCCGTTGGCCGAGACGAAGCCGAGCTCGGCTGGCCAGACCCCGAGCCGGTCGACCGAGAGCTTGTAGACCGAGGGGTGTGGCTTGTAGATGCCGACCGCCTCGACCGAGAGGGTCTCGTCGATCAGGTCGTCGAAGCCGGCGCTGTGCACCGCGGAGGCGAGCATGCGCGGCGATCCGTTGGAGAGGATGGCGATCTTGAGCCGGGCCGCCTTGAGGCGGACCAGGGCGTCGCGGGCGTCGGCGCAGGGGCCGATCCGGCCGTAGGCCTCCATGAGCCGGCGGCGCAGGTCGGGGGTGGCGAGGCGCAGGGCGTCGAGCGAGTAGTCGAGGGCGTCGCCGGTCACCTGCCAGAAGTCGGCGTGGCGCCCCATCAGCGCGCGCAGCCAGGTGTACTGGAGCTGCTTCTGGCGCCAGAGCTCGGCCAGCGGACCGGCCTTGTCGCCGAGCAGGTCGCGGGTCCGCTCGGCGGCGCTGGCGATGTCGAAGAGGGTGCCGTAGGCGTCGAAGACGACGGCCCGAAGGCCGGCCAGCGGTGCTGCCATGGTGCGCCTCCCGGTGGAGCTGCAGCGGTGAGTCTACCGTACTGCGGGGCCGGCCCCCGAGTGGAGCGCGTGCGGATGTATTCATCGAGCAAGATCGGGCGGTTCGAGCCACGCCCCGACTGGTCCCGGACCGGAGACTACCCAAGCCGAAACGAAGGGCGTACCGTTTCTGAAGTCGTCTTCACAGCCGCAGGAGGCAACAGATCGCCGAACCTTCGAAGGCCCAGAGCGACGTGTAGCAACCACCGGCGAGAGCCGGACCGAGCGCTCAACCGAGAGCGCACTTGCAGAAGGAAGGAGGCCCCCGAACCGGGCCTCTTTCCATGTCCGGGGGGCGCGG